>JAJKJU010000015.1 GCA_021153565.1 Rhizobacter sp. | reverse complement strand
TGCAAATGCTCGCCATAGCCCTGGCTATGGCTGCGCTTTGCGCCTAGATCAGGCGCCTTTTGACGTGCTGCTCGGACACGCTCGAAATACTCTCAGCCTCTCACCCCAGCCCTCTCCCAGAGGGCCCAGAGGGAGAGGGAGCGAAGACCTTGAAAGGGGTGGCCTTGAGACTGCAAGTCTCGACCGTGCGGGGAACATTGTTTCCGAGGGTAAGGCCCCTCTCGAACGCTTGTGCCTGCTCCTTACAATTCGCCGACTTTGAAGGCCCCCCCTCGGGTCAGCCCGAGTCAGCCATGCTGTGATCACAAGGCAGACCACTCATGCGCCATCTTCCGCGGCCATCCGCCGCCTGTGTCTTCGCAACAAGGAAGTCCCAAGCATGATCGCCCTGCTTGCCTACGCCCGGCTCATCGACGTCGTCACCGACAAGTTCGGTGCGATCGCCAAGTGGGCCGTCATTCTGTCGTGCTTCATCAGCGCCACCAATGCCGTCGTCCGTTATACGGCGTCGTACAGCTCGAACGCCTTCCTCGAAATCCAGTGGTACCTCTTCGCCGCCTGCGTCATGCTGGGTGCGGCGCAGGTGCTGCGTGTCAATGAGCACGTCCGCGTCGACGTGTTCTACGGACGGCTCGGCGGCCAGCGGCAGGTGTACGTCGACCTCTTCGGATTGATCTTCTTCCTCGTGCCGGTGATGACGGCGATGATCTATTTCTCGACGCCTCTGTTCGTCAAGATGTTCGAGACACGCGAAATGTCGAACAACGCCGGCGGTTTGATTCGCTGGCCCGCGATGCTGATGCTGCCACTGGGCTTCACGCTGGTGCTGCTGCAAGGCATCGGCGAAATCATCAAGCGGATTGCCTGGCTCCAACACAAATACGACATGGACATCCACTACGAGAGGCCTCTTCAATGAGCCCCCACGCTCACTTTTACTCGCTTTCCCCGAAGGGTATGACGGCTCTCCCTGAGGCGTCTCGGCGGAGAGCGCCATGACCATGGAGAACTTCGCCCCGCTCATGTTTGCGGGGCTGATCCTGATCATGCTGATTGGCTTCCCGGTGGCGTTCTCGCTGTCGGCGCTGGGCCTTCTGTGTGCATTCATCGCGATCAACATGGGCTGGTTCCAGCCCGAGTTCATGCAGGCGCTGCCACTGAACGTATTCGGTATCCTGTCCAACGACTTGCTGCTCGCAATTCCGTTCTTCACGCTGATGGGCTCCATCCTCGAGAAGTGCGGCCTCGCCGAAGACATGCTCGACTCCATGGGCCAATTGTTCGGCCCGGTGCGCGGCGGCTTGGGGTACTCGGTGATCATCGTGGGCTTCATCCTCGGCGCCATCACCGGCACCGTGGCGGGCCAGGTCATTGCGATGGCGATGATTTCGCTGCCGGTGATGATGCGCTACAACTACAACATGCGATATGCCACCGGCGTGCTCGCAGCCTCCGGGACAATCACGCAACTGGTACCGCCATCGCTGGTCCTGGTGGTGCTCGCTGACCAGCTCGGCCAGTCGGTGGGCGCGATGTACAAGGGCGCCTGGGGCCCGTCCATCCTGCAAGTGCTGATCTTCGCGCTCTACACCTTCGCGCTCGGCCGCGCGAAGCCGCACCACGTTCCCGGTGTGCCCAAGGAGGCGCGCACGATGAGCGGCCTCGCACTGTGGGGCAAGTGCCTGCGCGGCATCATCCCGTCGGCCGTGCTGATCTTCGCTGTGCTGGGCAGCATGGGCGGCCTGCCCGGGATCAACACCGCCATCTGCACGCCAACAGAAGCCGGCGCCATGGGTGCGGTGGGCGCATTCATCCTCGCGGCCATGCACAGGCGGCTGACCTGGGCGCTCGTCAAAGAAGCGATGACCGGCACCATGCGCATCACCGCGATGGTGGTGTTCATCCTGATCGGCTCACGCGTGTTCTCACTGGTGTTCCAGGGCGTGGACGGAGCGAGATGGATCGAGCACATGTTGACGTCGCTGCCCGGCGGCCAACTGGGCTTCCTGATCGTCGTCAACGTTTTCGTGTTCTTCCTCGCGTTCTTTCTCGACTTCTTCGAGATCGCCTTCATCATCCTGCCCATGCTCGGGCCCGTGGCAAACAAGCTCGGCATCAACATGATCTGGTTCGGCGTGCTGCTGTGCGTCAACATGCAGACGAGCTTCATGCACCCACCCTTCGGCTTCGCGCTGTTTTACCTGCGAGGCATTGCCGACACCCTGTTCAAGCAAGGCGGCTTGCCGGCGAAAGTACTGTCAAGCGACATCTACCTGGGTGCGATCCCCTGGGTGATCATGCAGCTCATCCTCGTCATCATCGTGATCTTCGTGCCGGAATCGGTGACGATCTTCCTCGACAAGGAAGTCGTGGTGGATCTCGACAAGGTCAAGATCGAAGCGCCGAGCGAGAGTTACAGCAAAGACCAGAACACGCAGAACCTGGACGAGCTGTTCAAGCGCCAGCCTGCCGAGGCGCCTGCCAGCGCGCCAAATTAAGCGTGCAAGACGGCAACGAACTCCCGGCCTCTTTCGAGGGGCCGGCATTCACGCGCGGCGTCAAGGTCTTGGCCAGTGTGTTGATGATCGGCGTGGCCATCTTCGGCGTGAAGGCAGCGCCGGCCTTCATCGAGCGAAAGACCTCGTGGGCCGCGTTTCTGTTCATGATGCTCGCGCTCGGCTGCGTGATCGTTTGCTTCGTCGCAATGCTGAAAAGTCGCACGCGCATCAACGCCACGCACATCCACCAGACCTGGATCAGCGACAAGCGAGTGGCCATCAAAGACATCACGCAGATGAAGCTGATCTATGTGCCCGGACTCACCTGGCTCATCGCACCGCGGCTCATCGTGAAGGCACGGTCGCCGGGATCGATCGTGTTTCATACGGCAGATCCGCAGGTGCTGGCCGCGTTCGCTCGCCTGTCCATGGGAATGCCGCCTCTCAGTTGAAGGCGACAATCAGGAGATTCTTTCCTGAATCTCCAATGACAGGCACCTCCTCACGCGACCCGCTGCACGGCATCACCCTCGAGATGATGCTGAACGAACTTGTCGCTCATTTCGGCTGGCCCGAATTGGGTCAGCGCATCTCGATCCGATGCTTCACCGATGACCCCAGCGTGTCGTCGAGCCTCAAGTTTTTGCGCAAGACGCCATGGGCACGGCAGAAAGTGGAATCGCTCTACGGGTTCATGCGGCGCGAGCAGGAGCGTGCAAGCAAGTCACGAGGGCAGCCGGGTTTGTAGCCCAGCGAATGCACTACAAGAATCGGAAGGCAATGATTGCGACCGCGGTCGGCCCCAGAGCGGCGAGCAGCAACCATCCGCCATTGATTGCACAGCCCTCGAACTTGGATCGCAGGATCGAGAACCCTGCAGGATTCGGCGCGTTCGCGATCACCGTCAATCCACCACCAGTCACCGCTCCAGCAACCAGTGCGTACTTGAACTCGTCGCTCAAGCCCGGCACCAATGATCCAAGATAGGTCAACGCAGCGTTGTCCGTCATGGCCGTGAGTGCGGCCGCACCGTAGTAAACCGCCCGCGGACTCATCGACGTCAGTAGCGATTGAAGCCACCACTGCTGCTGCCCACCAAGCACGACGAGGCCGGCGAGAAAGAACGCCACGAGCAAGGCTTCGCGCAGGATCAGCGCGTCGTGGTGCTTCGGATACGCTGCGCTGTAGCCGATGAAGAAAAGCAGGAGTCCAAGGAATACCGGCGGGTGATGCGAGAACACGACCACGCCCAGCAAGAAGATCACGCAGACGAGCATCGCACCTGCCGGCACCTGCTTCTCGGGCTCAGCATCGTCGGAAGCCGGGATGCGAACGATGTGTCGACCGCAGATAAGGCTCACAGCCAACGCGTTGACAGTCACAGCGGCGACCGCCCTCCATCCGAACGATGCGAGCATGAAACCCACATCCCATCCCCACGCCCCCGCAACCATCAATACCGGCGGGGCCGCGTATGGCGTCAGCACACCGCCGATCGATATGTTGACGAAGAGCACGCCGATCGTCGCGTACTTCACCTTCTCGGGCACGGCCGAGGCAAACACGTGGTTGCGCAGGATGAGCGCCGCGAGCGTCATTGCCGCGGGCTCGGTGATGAGCGAGCCCATCAGGGGTATGGCGGCAAGCGCGAGGAAGTAAACGGCGAGCGAGCGCGGCACAGGAAGCAGGTTCGCCAGCGCTCTCACGCAGGCAGTGGCCAACTGGAGGATCGGCTTGCTGCCCGCGATCACCATGATCGCGAACACGAAGAGCGGCTCGGTGAAGTTGCGGCTCTCGAGATATGCGGTGGCCGTGGCCCTTCCCTCGAACGCGAAGATGCACAACACCAGCACCAGCGCCCAGAATCCGAACACCACCTCGACTTCGCCCAGCAGGTGAAACCCACCCTCGTGATCAGGATACCGATGCGCAAGCCGCTCGAAGAGCGCTGTCGAGAACGTGTGGACGATGGCCACACCGAACAAGGCTGCGCCGAGAATCTGAACAGTCGTTGGGCTCATTCTGGAATGGTCATGGAAATAGGCCCCGCATTTGCACCGACGAGCAGAGGGGTCATTTGGCGTGATGAGCGGGCATGATCGAAATACCCTCAGCCTCTCAGGACAGTGCTGTATTGCTCCCTCTCCCTCTGGGACCCTCTGGGAGAGGGTTGGGGGTGAGGGCCTTGGGCGATGAATGAGGCCATGGGACTGCCATCGCCGCAGCCCCTCACCCCAACCCCCCCCCGGCCGGGGGAGAGGGAGCCGAAATGCGTTACTTCGAAGCGGGCCACAGCGAACTGGCCTGTATTGCTCCCTCGCCCCTTCGGGGAGAGAGGAGCCAATTCACAACCTTGAAAGGGCTGCCCCTCAGAGCTTTTGCGCTTGCATGAAGTCGTCGAATCCCGACTCCGCGAAGCGGAACCACAGGTTCTGTTCCGCGCGAAACTTGCTGTAGTCCTCGTAGACCTTTTTCCAGTTCGGGTTCTTGGCCGACAAATCGGAGTACAGGGCCATCGATTCCTTGAAAGCAAGTTCCATCACGTCCTTCGGGAAGCGGAAGAGCTTGGTACCTGCCCCGACCAATTGCTTCAATGCCACCGGGTTGCGTGCGTCGTACTTGGCCTGCATGTCGATGTGCGCATAAGCCGCTGCACACTCGACGACGGCTTTGTATTCAGCCGACAGCGCGTCGTAGGCCTTGATGTTGATAAGGAAATCGAGCTGCGGGCCGCCTTCCCACCAGCCGGGGTAGTAGTAGTTCGGCGCGACCTTGTTGAAGCCGAGCTTCTGGTCGTCGTATGGGCCCACCCACTCAGCTGCGTCGATCGTGCCCTTTTCGAGCGCCTGATAGATTTCGCCGCCGGGAATGTTCTGCGGCACGCCCCCCATGCGCTCGAGCACCTTGCCGGCGAAACCGCCGATACGCATCTTCATGCCCTTGATGTCGGCCGCAGTCTTGATTTCCTTGCGATACCAACCGCCCATTTGCGCGCCGGTGTTGCCGCCCGGAAAGCTGATGATGTTGTAGTGCTTGTAGAACTCGCGCATCAGCTTGAGGCCGTTGCCTTCGAACATCCACGCAGTCATCTGACGCGAGTTCAGGCCGAACGGAATGGCACAAGCAAGTGCAAAGGTCTCGTCCTTGCCGAAGAAGTAGTAAGGCGCGGTGTGCGCCATTTCGACCGTTCCGCCCTGCACGCCATCGACCACGCCGAATGGAGGCATCAACTCGCCGCCCGCGTGCGTGGAAATCTGGAACTTGCCGCTTGTGAGGTCGGAGACTTTCTTTGCGAACACTTCGGCAGCGCCGAAGATCGTGTCGAGCGACTTCGGAAAGCTCGACGCAAGGCGCCAGCGGACGGCAGCCTGCGCGTTGACGACGGCCGGCGCGACTCCTGCGGCCAGTACGCCGGCGATGCCGGCACCATGTACAAACGAACGACGCTGCATGAATGATCCTCCTGTGGAATTGGACTAACTGTGCGCGGCAGATTCTAGAAGTGGGGCCGGTCCACCCTACCGGGATTTACCCGTGCGCATTAAAGCGATCGACCCGTGCGCCAAGGCACGGTGAAAACACTTGGGATTTGGCCCGGAATAAGTTCCCGTTTTGGGGGCGCTGGGCGGGATGCTATGCAAGGCGCGCCTCACTTGTGTTGCGAGCCACACAAGTGAGGAGCAACGCCGCAGCGCGCCCGCCCAGCGCCCCCAAAACGGGAAATTGTTTCGGGCCAAATCCTTAGGAACCCGCGATCTTCATGCGGTCGACAAGCACCGAGCCGATGGTCTTGCCGCCGAGCGTGTAGGCGTCTGCACCGACGGCCACGATGCCTTTGAGCATGTCACGCATGTTGCCGGCGACGGTGATTTCATGCACGGGGTACGCAATGCGCCCGTTCTCGACCCAGAACCCCGCCGCGCCACGAGAATAGTCGCCCGTCACGTAGTTGACGCCCTGCCCCATCATCTCGATGACGAAGAAGCCGCGGTGCAGCTTGCGCAGCATCTCGTCCAGGTCGTCGGATGCTTGGGTGTTGCGGCTCTTGAGCACGAGGTTCTGCGATCCGCCAGCATGACCTGTGGTGCGCATGCCGAGCTTTCGCGCCGAATAGCTCGACAGGAAATAGCCCTGCGCGACACCGCCCAGAACCACATCGCGCTGGCGCGTGACCACGCCTTCGTCGTCGAAGGGCGCACTGCCCTTGCCGCGCAACTGGTGCGGGTCTTCATGGATGTCGATGTGATCGGGCAGCACCTGCTTGCCCAGCGAGTCGAGCAGGAAGCTCGACTTGCGGTAGAGCGCCCCGCCGCTGGTGGCCTGCACATACGCCCCGAGCAGACCGGCCGCGACCGTCGATTCGTAGAGCACCGGCACCTCGCAGGTGGCGATCTTGCGCGACTTCAGGCGCGACAGCGCGCGCTCCGCGGCATAGCGGCCCACGGCTTCGGGTGCAGCCAGGTCTTCAGGCGCGCGCATGGAGCTGTACCACGCGTCGCGCTGCATGTCGTCGCCACCCTTGCCCGGCAAAGAAGCGATGGGTGCCACCGACAGCGAGTGACGCGAGCTGGCGTAGCCACCGCGAAACCCGCGCGTGTTGCCCGCAAAGAAGTGCGACTGCTGGGCCGACACGCCTGCCCCTTCGGAGTTGGTGATTCGCTTGTCGACAGAGAGTGCCGCGCGTTCACAGCGCGTGGCAATTTCAACTGCTCCCTCGGCATCGATGGCCCAGGGGTGAAAAAGATCGAGGTCGCGCGTGGCGTCGTCGCCTGCGGCGAGGTCTTGCACTTCGGGCAGGCCGGCCGCTGGGTCCTCGGCAGTGAAGCGCGCGATGTCATAGGCGGCCCGAACCGTCTGCTCCAGGGCCGCGCGAGAGAAGTCGGACGTGCTTGCGTTGCCTCGACGCTGCCCAATGTAGACCGATACCCCGATGGACTTGTCGCGGTTGCGCTCAACGTTTTCGACCTCGCCCTTGCGCACCGACACCGACAGGCCCACGCCCTCGGACACCTCGGCGCCTGCGTCGCTTGCGCCCAGCGACTTCGCGAAGCCGAGCACATCCTCGACGAGCTGCTGAAATTGATCGCGCGTGTAGGCGAAGCCGGGGCGGGCCGGGCTGGCTGGGGCGCTGGGGGTAGAGCTGGGACGTGTGTCGAGTGACATGATTATTGCCGGTGCGAACCGGGCTTGTTGGTCAGCGGACTGGGGGCGCGGACTATCATACTCACCGTACTTCACCCTTCCGAATACCGCTACCGTGCGTGGTCAAAAACCCTTTCCCGAAGATAACGACGATGCGAGCAATGACGCATCCGACAGCGGCCCCGACAGCGACTGGAACCGCCCCAGCAAGACGCAGCTCAAGAAGGAGTCCCACGACCTGCAGAACCTCGGAGAGTCGCTGGTCGCCATGCCCGACGACCGGCTCGTCGGGCTCGGCATGGAAGAGATCCTGCTCGATGCCATCCGCCAGTTCAAGCGCACAAAGTCCTTCGAGGGCAAACGCCGGCAGATGCAGTACATCGGCAAGCTGATGCGCCGGGCCGACCCCGAGCCCTTGCGGGAGGCGGTGGCAGCGATGCAGTTGGGACAGGCGAAGGACGCCCTGGCACTGCATGAGGCCGAACGCTGGCGCGCGGAACTGATTGCGAGCGGCGACGCCCTGACCCGTTGGACGGCTGAGCATCCCGACAGTGACGTGCAGCAGTTGCGAAGCCTCATCCGCGCAGCGCGAAAGGATGCGGCGGCGGCACCCGAGCAGCGCAGCGGCCGCGCCTTCCGCGAGCTGTTCAAGTTCATCAGGCAGGAACAATGACCTCATTCGACAGCGTGCGCATCGGCGTGGTGTCCGTCAGCGACCGGGCATCGACCGGTGTGTACGAGGACAAGGGAATCCCCGCGCTCAAGGAGTGGCTGGGGCGTGCGGTGCGCAATCCCATTGAATGGGAAACGCGGCTGATTCCCGACGAGCAGGAGGCGATCAGCGCGGTGCTGCGAGCACTGGTCGACGACGCAAAGTGCGACCTCGTCCTGACGACCGGGGGCACTGGGCCCGCAGCCCGCGACGTGACGCCTGAGGCGACGCTCGCCGTGGCGGACAAGGTGATGCCAGGTTTCGGCGAGCAGATGCGGCAGATCAGCCTCAACTTCGTCGCCACTGCCATCCTGTCGCGGCAGGTGGCCGTCGTTCGCGGAAAGGCGCTGATCATCAACCTGCCGGGGCAACCGAAGTCCATCGCAGAGACGCTGGAAGGCCTGCCGCAGATGCAGCCGCCTGTGCACGGCATCTTCGCGGCCGTGCCCTACTGAGTGGACCTGATCGGTGGGCCGTACATCGAGTGCGATCCCGCAGTCTGCAAAGCCTTCAGGCCGAAGTCGGCGCTGCGGGCGACCTGAGTCCGATCACCGATCACCGATCACCGATCACCGATCACCGATCACCGATCACCGATCACCGATCACCGATGTTCCCTCGCCCCGCTTGCGGGGAGAGGGTTAGGGTGAGGGGCTCCATGCATTCACCCACCCTCACCCCAACCCTCTCCCGCCGGCGGGAGGGAGTTCGATGGCGTTGCAGCTGCAGCATGGCCGCTTCATCCTGGTTCTCTGATCTCGAGTCCGTTCGAGTCCGTGATAGGTAATGGTGTGCTGAATGAAGAGATCAGCGCATCAACTGCTTCAGGTGATCGGCGTCGAAGTCCTCGGTCTTTTGCGCATCGCTGGGCACGCACCCCTCGTTCGGTTCGGGGTTCGAGAGCTTCTCTATCGCCGCCCACAGCAGCGCGATCTGGTGTTCATGGCCCGCAGTGTGATCGATGAGCCCCTTCATCGCCTGCGCGACCGGGTCATCGCCCAGGGTCACGCCATAGGCGGTGAACCGCTTCGGCGCACCATCCACGGCCTCATCCTTGGCCTCGATGATGCGCGCCGGAATGCCCACCGCCGTGGCGCCGGGCGGAACAGGCTTGAGCAGCACGGCATTGGCGCCAACCCGCGCACCGTCACCGACCGTAAAGCCGCCCAGCACTTTCGCGCCGGCGCTCACCACCACGCCCTTGCCCAGTGTCGGATGCCGTTTGGTGCCCTTGTAGAGCGAGGTGCCGCCAAGCGTCACACCCTGGTAGATCGTGCATTCATCGCCAATCTCCGCCGTTTCACCGACGACGATGCCCATGCCGTGGTCGATGAACACTCGGCGCCCGACAGTCGCGCCGGGGTGAATTTCAATGCCCGTCCACCAGCGCGAGACGTTGGAGATGAAGCGCGCCGTCCAGTGCCAGCCGTGCGTCCAGCAACTGTGGGCCCAGCGATGGAACACGAGCGCATGCAGTCCCGGGTAACAAGTCAGCACCTCCCACGTGGAACGCGCCGCAGGGTCGCGCTCCATGATGCAGTCGATGTCTTCTCGTAGGCGCTGGAACATGGATGCTCGCTGGAGTGGGCCAGAAAGTTTATCCGTTGCCATTGACTCCTGCCCAGCGTAGGGTGGGCAAAGCGAAGCGTGCCCACGCGGACCGTAGAGCTGATCGGAACGACAACCGCGTGGGCTCCTTCGACAGGCTCAGATTTACGGACCTGCGCTTTGCCCACCCTATTTCAGAATGCTGCGCGCGATGCCTCGCAGAATATGGACCTCTTCGGGAGTCAATTGCGCTCGGTTGAAGAGCTGATTGAGCCTCGGCATCAGCTTCTTGGGCGCGGCAGGGTTGAGAAATCCGTTGGCAATCAACGCCTCCTGCCAATGATCGAGAACGCCTTGCACGGCCGCGGCATCGGCTGCGATCGGCTCGATCGTGCGCGCCTCGACCGCGAAGCCACCAAGCGCCTGTCGCCATTCATATGCAATCAACTGCACCGCCTGCGACAGATTGAGCGACCCGTAATCCGGATGGGTCGGAATGCTCAAACAGACGTGACATCGGTACACGTCCTCGTTGCTCATCCCGAATCGCTCGGAGCCGAAGAGAAAACCCACCGTGTGCGGCGTTTGCGCCAAGGTTGAAAACAGTTCGCGCGGTCCATGCGTCGGCGGCCCGAAATCACGAGGCGTCATGGCCGTGGCGCACAGATAGGTGACCCCGTCGAGCGCCTCCGCCAGCGTGGCGACGACGCGCGCGCCATTCAGCACATCGGTGGCTCCGCTCGCCATCGCAAGCGTGTCCGGTTGTTGGAGCACGTCCGGATACCGCGGCGCCACCAGCACCAGGTCGGAAAAGCCCATCACCTTCATCGCTCGCGCCGTCGCCCCGATGTTGCCGGGGTGGCTGGTGTTGATCAATATGAAACGGGTCGGGTCGCTGGCAGACATGATGCGCCGGTTAAAATCTCGATTATCCGCAGCGCAGGTCCCACACACCGAGCGTCCCGCCCGCTCTTTCCTCCCGCCAGTCCACGCATTCTCAAGGTTGCCCCATGTCGCAAGCGCTTCATCCCATGCTCAACATCGCCATCAAGGCGGCACGCGCAGCGGGGGCTCTCATCAACCGGGCGTCGATGGACCTCGACCTTCTCAAGGTCAACACCAAATCCCCCAACGACTTCGTCACCGAAGTCGACCAGGCTGCCGAACAGGCCATCATCGAAGTGCTGCTGCAGGCCTACCCCGGCCACGGCATCCTCGCTGAAGAATCGGGCCGCGAGCATGGCGCGCGAGACAGCGACTACGTCTGGATCATCGACCCGTTGGACGGCACCACCAACTTCATCCATGGCTTCCCGGTCTACGCGGTGTCCATCGCGCTCGCGTTCAAGGGGCAGGTTCAGCAGGCCGTCGTGTACGACCCGACGCGCAATGACCTGTTTTACGCCTCCAAAGGCCGTGGCGCGTTCCTCAACGACAAGCGCCTGCGCGTGTCCAAGCGCACGCGGATGCAGGACTCGCTGGTCGGCACGGGTTTTCCGTTCCGCAAGGGCGACAACTTCAAGCGCTACGTGCAGATGTTCGAGGCGGTGATGCAGAACTGTGCCGGTCTGCGGCGGCCGGGGGCCGCGGCGCTCGACCTCTGCTACGTGGCGGCGGGCTACTACGACGGGTTCTTCGAAACCGGCCTCCATGCCTGGGACGTGGCGGCGGGCTCGCTGTTGATCACCGAGGCGGGCGGGTTGATCGGCAACTTCACCGGCGAGGCGGACTTCCTTTACCAACGCGAGGTGGTAGCCGGCAACCCGAAGATCTACGGCCAGTTGGTGCAGATCCTGTCACCCTACACCCGCATCATCAAGGCCGATGAAACCCAGGCACACGAGGCGGCTGCGGCGGCCGAAGGCCTGACGCCTGAAGAAGCACTTGCCGCCACGCAGGCCAAGGCTGCGGAGGCAGCCAAGAAGAAGGGGCCTGTGCGCATCCGCAAGGCCGACATGCTGGGCAAAGACGACTCACCTTTCTAAGCACGGAGGCCGCCGCGGTGACCACCCTGCCCCCACCCGTCATGCCGGGCGCCGATCTCAGCGCCCACACGCCAATGATGCAGCAGTACTTGCGCATCAAATCGGAACATCCCGACGCGCTCGTGTTCTATCGCATGGGCGATTTCTACGAGCTGTTCTTCGACGATGCGCGGCGCGGCAACAAGCTGCTCGACATCACGCTGACCACGCGCGGCCAAAGCGCCGGTGAGCCGGTCGTGATGGCCGGTGTGCCGGTGCATGCGGTCGAGAGCTATCTGGCCAAGCTGATCAAGCTCGGTGAAGCGGTCGCCATCTGTGAACAGGTGGGCGACGTCGGCGCGTCCAAGGGACCGGTCGAGCGCAAGGTGGTGCGTGTGGTCACGCCGGGCACGGTGACTGACACCGAGCTGCTGGCCGACAAGAGTGACGCCTTGCTGATGGCGATGTCGAGCCAGACGCATCGCGGAGTGACGACCTACGGCCTCGCGTGGCTCAGTCTGACCCATGGGCAACTTGGCCTCACAGAGTGCGACGAGCGGCAACTCGGCGGATGGCTGTCGCGCCTCAACGCAGCGGAAGTGCTCGTCGACCGTGACCATGTTCCGCCAGCGCTCACGCAGTCGCGCACCACGATCACCCATCGGCCAAGCTGGCAGTTCGATGTGACGCTCGGGCAACGCAAGCTGTGCGAGCAGTTGCGTGTGGCAAGCCTCGCCGGCTTCAACGCCCAGGAATTGCCCTGCGCCCATGCCGCTGCGGCCGCCCTGCTCAGCTATGCCGAGCACACGCAAGGCCAGGCATTGGCCCACGTCCGCCACCTGCAGGTCGAACGTGCCAGCGCCTTGCTCGACCTGCCGCCACTGACTCACCGCAACCTCGAACTGACGCAAACCTTGCGCGGCGAAGACTCGCCGACGCTGCTGTCGCTGCTCGACACCTGCCGCACGGGCATGGGCAGCCGCTCGCTGCGCCATTGGCTCACGCATCCGCTGCGCGATCGCGAGGTGGCATTGCGCCGGCACGACGCACTCGATGCCTTGATAGGGCATGGCATCGCACCAATTCGCGACGCCCTGCGCGGCGTGAGCGACGTCGAGCGCATCACGGCACGCATCGCACTGCGGCAAGTGCGCCCGCGTGAATTGACCGGCTTGCGCGCCACGCTGCAAGGCCTGCCATCGATTCGATCGCTCGTTCCCTCGGGCGATTCGGTGCTGCTGGACATGCTGGCCGAGGCGCTGAACCCGACGCATGACATCGATGGGCTGCTGTCGGCCGCCATTGCCGAAGAACCAGCCGTGATGCTGCGCGACGGCGGCGTCATCGCCACTGGCTTCGACGCGCAGCTCGACGAATTGCGCGCCATCAGCCAGAACTGTGACGCGTTCTTGCTGGACCTCGAATCGCGCGAACGTACGCGCACCGGCATCGCCAACCTGCGAGTGCAGTTCAACAAGGTGCACGGCTTCTACATCGAGGTCACGCAAGGCCAGGTCGACAAGGTGCCGCTCGACTACCAGCGCCGCCAGACGCTCAAGAACGCCGAGCGCTACATCACGCCTGAACTGAAGACCTTCGAAGACAAGGCGCTGTCCGCGCAAGACCGTGCGCTGGCACGCGAGAAGCTGCTGTACGACCAGGTGATCGACCAGTTGCAGACGCATCTGGATGAGCTGTCGGGCCTCGCCCGCGCGCTCGCGAGCCTTGATGCGCTGGCCTCGCTGGCCGAACGGGCGCTGACGCTCAACTGGACCCGACCTGAGTTTGTACGGGAACCGTGCATCGCCATCGAGGGCGGTCGCCATCCGGTCGTCGAAGCGCGGCTGCAAGAGACGGGCGGCGGCAACTTCATGCCCAACGACTGCCGACTCGACGCCGCTCGCAAGATGCTCGTCATCACCGGCCCGAACATGGGCGGCAAGAGCACTTTCATGCGGCAGGTGGCGCTGATCGCGCTGCTGGCGGCGATGGGATCCTTCGTGCCGGCCAAAGCGTGCCGACTCGGGCCCATCGATGCGATCCACACCCGCATCGGCGCGGCCGACGACCTGGCCAATGCACAGTCGACCTTCATGCTCGAAATGACCGAGGGTGCGGCCATCCTGCACGCGGCGACCGACCAGTCGCTGGTGCTGATGGACGAGATCGGGCGCGGCACGTCCACATTCGACGGGCTTGCGCTGGCGGGCGCCATCGCGAGCCATCTGCACGACCGCAACCGCTCGTTCACGCTCTTCGCGACGCACTACTTCGAACTGACCGAGTTTCCGAGGAAGCATGATCGCGCACTCAATGTGCATGTGTCGGCAGCCGAGAGCGGCGACGACATCGTGTTCCTGCACGACATCCAGCCCGGCCCCGCGAGCCGCAGCTACGGCGTGCAGGTGGCGCGCCTTGCCGGCATGCCGTCGTCCCTGGTGCGGCAGGCCCGCGCCACGCTCGAGGCACTGGAGACGCAGCAACGCTCGTCGGACGCGCAGATCGATCTCTTCGCGGCGCCGGCGTCCATGCCCGAACGCGAGCCATCACGCGTGGAGCGTGTGCTCTCGGGCATCAACCCCGATATGCTCTCGCCCAAGGAAGCCCTCGATGCGCTCTACCGCCTGAAAGCCGCGGAGCAAGAAAGCAAGTCATGACCTACTGCATCGGCATCAAACTCGACGCCGGCCTCGTGTTCCTGTCCGACTCGCGAACCAACGCGGGGCTGGACCAGATCAGCACCTATCGAAAGATGATGGTGTATGAGCGGCCGAGCGATCGCTTCATGGTGCTGCTGTCAGCCGGCAACCTGTCGATCAGCCAGTCGGTGCGCGAGATCCTCCAGGTCGAGAAGCTCGACAACGGAACCGGGGTGCCAACCACCATCTGGAACGCCACCAGCATGTTCGACGCCGTGCGCGTGCTGGGCAGCGCAGTGCGTCGCGTCTACGACCAGGACGGACCGTCGCTCAAGCAGACGGGCATCGAGTTCAACGCGTCCTTCATCTTCGGCGGACAGATCGGCAACGAGGCCATGCGGCTCTTCCTGGTCTATTCGGCCGGCAATTTCATCGAAGCCACTCGCGAGACCTGTTACTTCCAAATCGGCGAATCGAAGTATGGCAAGCCGGTGCTCGACCGCATGATCACGCCGCAGACGCCGCTCGACGAAGCGTCGAAGTGCGCGCTGGTGTCGATGGATTCGACGCTGAAGTCCAACCTGTCGGTGGGCCTGCCGCTGGATCTGCTCGTGTACGAAGCCGGCGCCTTGCGCAGCGATCAGATCGTCTGCATTGACGATCAGAACCCGTACTTCCAGATGATCCGCACCACCTGGGGCCAGAAGCTGCGTCAGGTGTTCGAGGACATCGAAGATCCGCAGTGGGAAGGCGGGCAGACGCAGCACCCCCTGCGGGCGACGTCGACGCGCTACGAGCCGATGAAGAAGATCACGCACCCGAGCGAGAAGATCATCTGAGAGGCTGAGAGTATTTCGAACGTGTCCGAGCAGCACGTCAAAAGGCGCCTGATCTAGGCGCAAAGCGCAGCCATAGCTTGGGCTATGGCGAGCATTTGCAACGACGAGCAGGGGGCTTTTGGCGTGATGAGCGGGCATGATCGAAAAACTCTCAGCCCCTGAGGCCGCCCTCCCTCAGCGAGCTGACCATTAGTCGTGCTGAACACGGGCGATTTTTTATTGCCACTCTTCGCCGCATGCATGTTGCGGACGAGAGTTCTTGAGCGCATTAGCCACACTGGTCTCGGGACCACATTGGCTGAGAACATCGGTGCTCCCGGGCTCACATTGCATGAGAACGGGCCCACATTATTTGAGAATGGCCCGATTACATCGGCCAGGACCCACTTTGAGTGAAAACGCAACAGCGGTACGCCTGCGGTCAGCAGACGGTCGCCTTATCCAGGTCAGGAGGATGCGCACGGTGATCCCTTGATCGGTTGTTGCTACGGCCTATCACCAAAATCCAAGCTTCTAAGGTTCTAAGGTTCGTGATGGCGGGACGACGCGTGGACGCCGGTTCACTTAAATGATCGTTTTAGCGAACTGGTGTCTGCACGACGAATGTCCGTAGTGCGGCGGTCAGCGGTCGTCGCATGCGGCGGTCCGGGCGGCAGGTCACGACCCAAAGCGGGCGTCGGAATCGCCGATCTCGTGGCCGAAAAGCCGCCGTTTGATTTATCGCGGAAAGGGAAGCGCTGGCCAACTATCGATAGGCCGCAGTTGTCGATAGTTAGTTAGCTTTGGCTGACGGCCGCAGCTTGACCGGCGATATAGGGATTACCCTATCGGTAGATGCCTGACAGCGCGTTGCTGCTAACCTCTCTGCGATAAGCATGCGGGCTCTGCTAGGGGCAGGGCACCAGCAGGCAGGGAGCGTCATGAAACCTACAACTGATCGACGGGAAGCGGCCAGAGCTGCACAGCTTTGGAATCGGGTGTATGGCTGGCATAGCTAAGCACACCGCTCCTGGGCCGTATCTCGGGTTTGCATTGCAGCCGGTTCGGCTCTGCCATCACCTGCTCAGCGCTCCTCCGGATTCGAGCGTCTCATTGGAGATGCTGGACGACGTAGCGGTTCATTACGCTGATGGCACCTTGCTCTTGGAGCAATGCAAGAGCGCGCTGTCCCACAACGCCCTCTCCAATTGGTCTGAAGACCTCTGGAAAGCGCTGGCAAACTGGCTCGATCTGGTCGCCTCGGGCAAGGTGGACATCGCGAAGACCTCGTTTCAGATCTACGTGACACCTCAGCGGGCGGGCACGGTCAGCTCAGCCATGCATGCCGCGACCGAGCCGCTGTCCGTGCACGCATTGGTGGCAGAGATCAAAAAGAAGTTGAAAGCGCTGAAGCAACCGCCCAAGTGCGGCGCGCATTTGCAGAAGTTTTTCGACGCACCCGAGGCTCGTCGTGACGCGCTCATTGGGCACTTTTCGGCTGTCAGCGTTGACGACGATCCCATCGAGCCCTTGCGCCAGTTGCTCGCCCCTGCAATCCCGACGGCATCCGTTGACGTCATCTGCCACTCTGCAATCGGGCTCGCGCAAGAGTGGGCCAACCAGCGCCTTCGCAAGAGGATGCATGCGGAGATCAGCGTCGCCGCGTTCCGGAAGAACTTCCATGCATTTGTCCAACGGAACAACATGCCCGGCTACCTTCCCTCGTTCACCGCGGCACTCAGCCCAGACGATGCGAAGGCTGTTTTGAGCACCCGTCCGGTGTTCATCAAACAGTTGCAGTTGATCCAGGCCACGGAAGAGCAGCAGCTTCGCGCGGCCAGCGACTTCATGCGGACTTCGGGTGACAAAGCGACCTGGGCAGATCAGGGACTTGTTTACGACGGCAGCTTTGACGATTGGGAGGCGTCATTGCTGCGGCGGCATGCCGCGATCCAGGGTGAGGTGAGGGACATCTTCTCTGACAAGACCAAGGTCATCCAAGGACGGACGGTCTACAACCGCTGCTCGGTTTTAGACGTGCCGCTGGACAGCCGCGCGTTGCCGGGGCATTTCACGCATGGCGGCTTCCATGACCTCGCTGAGCGTCGCCTGCTGGGATGGCATGCCGACCACACGTCGCTGCTCGACAAAAAGGACGAACCTTGACCGACTCCGACCAGCCGATTCGATTGAACGAGGCCGCGCTCGTCCAGAACGAGGCGTTGGGGGCCTACGCGCTCTGGAAGTTCGGATTGGGATTTCAAGACCGTGATGGGCAAGCAGCGACGCTGCCGCTGGCATTCCTGGTTTTGCCGTTGATCTTGCACGCGTCGACGTTGGAGATGGTGTCGAGCACATTCAAGGCCTCTGGCCTGCACCTATTTGCAAGTAAGTTGAGTGAGCAGCGAGAGGATCTGATCGCTATCCATGGCCGCGCCTTGTCGCTTCGACAGCTCAGCCTTGAATCGCTCATGCGCGCTGAACTGT
This sequence comes from Rhizobacter sp., assembly GCA_021153565.1. Lineage (GTDB taxonomy): Bacteria > Pseudomonadota > Gammaproteobacteria > Burkholderiales > Burkholderiaceae_C > Albitalea. The sequence continues at coordinate 10,475 of JAJKJU010000015.1, read as the reverse complement.
CTGGCCTCATTCGCATCGACCCTGCGGCTGCAACGGTGTGGGCTATTGGTCCATACGACGAGATGGCCGTGCCGTCGCTGCCTGAGCGCATCCGCCGCATTGGGCCGGCGTGCGAGAAGGTCGGCTATTGGTTTGCGGGTCTCACTGACCAGCAAGTGGCCCATACGCTCAGAGTGGAGTTCTGATGTACTTTCAGTTGCGACAGGTCATCTTGTGGCCCCGACGCGGCGGCGAGCCGCGAGTCGTCGAGTTTGAACCAGGCGTGACCAACGTCATTAGCGGAGCGTCTAAGACTGGAAAGTCTTCGGTCATTCCGATCATTGACTACTGCCTGGGTGCTGACAAGTGCGCGATACCGGTTGGCGTGATCCGCGAGACCTGCTCATGGTTCGGTGTGCTGATCGACACCGTGGAAGGTCAAAAGCTGCTGGCGCGGCGGGAGCCTGGCGAACTGAAGAGTTCTGGAGAAATGTTTCTCCTGGAGGCGCCCGACATAGAGCCACCACGAGAAATACAAGCCAAGAACCACAACGTCGAATACGTGAAGGCGGTGTTGAACCGCTTGGCCGGCCTGTCGAATCTTCAGTTCGAGCCCGGCACTGAGGATCGTTTCAAGTTTCGTCCGAGCTTCCGCGACCTGATGGCGTTCCTGTTTCAGCCGCAGAACATCGTCGCCAACCCGGATGTGATGTTCTTCAAGGCCGATACCTCAGAACACCGCGAGAAGCTGAAGACCATTTTTCCCTATGTCCTGGGTGTAGTCAGCCCTGAACTGCTGCAGGCTCGTCATGAGCTGGACCGCATGCAGCGTGTTCTCAGGCGCAAGGAAAGCGAGCTGAAGGCACGGCAGGACTCAGGCGCAGCATGGCAGCGGGAGGGCTTCGCCTGGGTCCGTTTGGCCATCGAGTACGGCTTACTGTCGGCGAACACAACCGTCCCGAACGATTGGCCCTCCACGGTTGACCTGCTGCGTGCTGCACTGGAAAGCGACGCCCGAACCGCGACGCCGACCCTCGCGTCCATGGACGTCATCATGACCAGACTCGCCGAGCTGCGCACGGCTGAGTCAAAACTGGTAGTGAACCTCAACCAGTCGCGACAACGGCTGCATGAACTGCGGCGTCTGGACGAGAGCAGTGATGCCTATGGCAACGGTCTGCGCATTCAGCGTGACCGGCTAGGGTTGTCTTCTTAGATTCGCGACCTGTCGGCCGCTCAGCCGGCGGCAGTCTTTGAACCCAGCGAGGTCGGGCAAGGGCGGATTGACCAACTTTGCGAAGCCCTTGAGGGAATCGAGTTACGCCTGCGATCTCATCCCGCCGTGGCGGAATCGTTGGGGCGAGAGACGCTCCGGCAGCGCGAGACCGTTGACGGCCTGTTGGGCGAGCTCTCGGCGGTGCGTCAGGAAATCCGGACGCTCGAAGGCAAGTCAGAAGAAGCACGCAAGGTCACTACGCGGGGCGAGGAGATTTCACGATTCCTCGGCCGGCTTCAGGAGGCATTGCGCCTCTACGCCGCCGCCGATACGTCGTCGGCGCTCGGCGAAGAGATTGCTGCGCTAAAGGCGCGGGTTGAGGTTCTGGCGAAATTCGTGTCCGAGCACGAGATCGGCCGGAAGCTGGAAAACGCGCTGGATACGATTCAGGACATTTCGAGTCGATTGATTCCGGAGCTCGACGGTGAATGGCCAGATGCGCCAATTCGGCTAATTATTCAAGAACTGACGGTCAAGGTCATCCGAGGCACGCGGGACGACTACCTTTGGGAAATCGGCAGTGGTGCGAACTGGCTGGCGTATCACGTCGCTTTGACGCTCGCGTTGCAAGGATATTTTCTCAGCCTTCCGCATCATCCCGTACCTGGGCTGCTCATCTACGACCAGCCGAGCCAAGTCTATTTTCCTGCGCGCAGAGCTGAACGCGCGGCAGTTGTTGAGGCAGAGCCCGAATGGAAGAATGAAGACGTTGTAGCGGTGAGAAAAGTGTTCGCACTGTTTGACCACATCATCAAACGCACCAAAGGCAGATTGCAGATCATTGTTCTAGACCATGCCGATGAAGAAGTTTGGGGCGAGCTGCCAAACGTCCATTTGGTCGAGGCGTGGCGAGGCAAGGGGTTGGTGCCTACGACTTGGGTTTCACCGCCATAGATTGACTTGAATTAGTGATAACACGCACTTGTCGATACCCGGGTCGCGCAGCGCGTGAAGAGATGTGGGCCCGAGCGCGCCGATGTTCTCAGCCAATGCGGTCCCGCAAACACCGATGTCATCAGGTCCTGACGCGGATGTAATCGGGCCGCTACCCTTCCCGCAGGGCTGTTGCCTCGCGCGAGTGAGGATCGGCCCCGATCGACGCCACCCAGCGGGAGAGAGTAGTCGGGTCGCGTATGCGACGAACCTATAATCGCGCTTTACCACCACAGCACTTCCTCTGTGCTGCATGCAATGACCAAGTTCGTCTTTGTCACCGGCGGTGTGGTGTCCTCGCTGGGCAAGGGCATCGCGGCTGCGTCTCTCGCAGCGATCCTCGAATCGCGCGGCCTCAAAGTCACCCTCATCAAGCTCGATCCCTACCTGAACGTCGATCCGGGCACGATGTCGCCGTTTCAGCACGGCGAGGTTTTCGTGACCGATGACGGCGCGGAAACCGACCTCGACCTCGGCCACTACGAGCGCTTCATCACGACGCGCATGCGCAAGTCGAACAACTTCACGACCGGCCAGATCTACAAGAGCGTGCTCGAGAAAGAGCGCCGTGGTGACTACCTCGGCAAGACCGTCCAGGTCATTCCACACGTCACCAACGAGATCCAGGAATTCGTGAAGCGCGGCGCGGGCCTCGGCACCGACCACGCGGTCGACGTGGCCATCGTCGAGATCGGCGGCACGGTGGGCGACATCGAGTCCCTGCCTTTCCTCGAAGCTGTGCGCCAAATGAGCCTGCGCATGGGCCCGAACAGCGCGGCCTTCGTGCACCTGACCTACGTGCCCTTGATCGCCGCCGCCGGCGAGCTGAAAACCAAGCCCACGCAGCACACCGTGCAAAAAATGCGCGAGATCGGCATCCAGCCCGACGTCCTCTTGTGCCGTGCCGATCGCCGCATCCCGGACGAAGAGCGCGAGAAGATCTCGCTCTTCACCAACGTGCCCGAATGGGGTGTCATTTCAGTCTGGGACGCCGACACCATCTACAAGGTGCCGCGCATGCTGCACGAGCAGGGGCTCGACGGACTCATCTGCGACAAGCTGCGCATCAATACCCCGCCCGCGAATTTGAAGCGCTGGGACGAGCTGGTGAACGAGGTCGAACATCCGCAGCGCGAAGTAACCATCGGCATGTGCGGCAAGTACACCGACCTGTCGGATTCGTACAAGTCACTCAATGAAGCGCTTCGCCACGCCGGCATCCACAACCACGCGCGGGTGAACATCGAGTACGTCGATTCGGAAACCCTCACGCCCGAGAACGTGCAGCAGCTTCACCGCTACGACGCACTGCTGGTGCCGGGCGGTTTTGGCAAGCGTGGGGTGGAAGGCAAGATCCTCACGGCGCAGTACGCGCGGGAACACAAGATTCCCTACCTCGGCATTTGTCTTGGAATGCAGGTCGCGACCATCGAGTACTCGCGGCACAAGGCGGGCCTCGCCGACGCGAACAGCACGGAATTCGAGGCGAACACGCCGCATCCGGTCATTGCGCTGATCGAGGAATGGCAAGACGCCGATGGTTCGATTCAAAAGCGCACCGCACAGTCGGATCTGGGCGGCACGATGCGTCTTGGCGCGCAAAGCTCGGACGTGATGCCCGGAACGCTCGCGCATGAAATTTATGGCGACGTGGTAACTGAGCGTCACCGCCATCGCTACGAGGCCAACGTCAACTATCTCGACAAGCTGCGTGATGCCGGGCTCGTGATCTCGGCCCTGACGCAGCGCGAGAAGCTGACCGAAATCGTCGAGCTGCCGCGATCGGTGCACCCGTGGTTCATGGGCGTGCAATTCCACCCGGAATTCAAGTCCACGCCCTGGGGCGGGCATCCGCTGTTCAAGTCGTACATCCAGTCGGCGCTGAAGCACCAGACGGAGCGCACGCAAAAGGTGGCAGCATGACCCCATCCCCGTTCGGGTTGAGCCCTACGACAAAGCTCAGGACAGGCTTGTCGAGGCCCCTTTCCCATCTGCGCGCTCTTCGACAGTGCGAACGGTTCTTCACGAGCGAATGGAGCAAGGCATGAAGCTCTGCGGGTTCGATATCGGCATCGACAAACCCTTCTTCCTGATCTCAGGTCCCTGCGTCGTCGAGTCCGAGCAGTTGCAGATGGACGTTGCCGGCCGGCTCAAGGAAATGACTTCCGCACTCGGCATCCCGTTCATCTTCAAGAGCAGCTATGACAAGGCCAACCGCTCCAGCGGCGCGTCCTTTCGCGGGCCGGGGATGGAGAAGGGTCTTGAGATTCTTGCCAAGGTCCGCCGCGAGCTGAAGGTGCCGGTATTGACCGACGTTCACAGCGAGGCAGAGATTCCCGCCGTGGCTGCCGCCGTCGACGTGCTGCAAACCCCGGCCTTTCTCTGTCGCCAGACCGATTTCATCCGCGCCGTCGCCCAATCGGGCAAGCCGGTGAACATCAAGAAGGGCCAGTTCCTGGCGCCGCATGACATGAAGAACGTGATCGACAAGGCCCGCGCCGCCGCGCGCGAAAGAGGCTTGCCGGACGACGTTTTCATGGCCTGTGAACGAGGCGCGAGCTTCGGCTACAACAACCTCGTGAGCGACATGCGCTCGCTGGCAATCATGCGCGAGACGGGTGCGCCTGTCGTGTTCGATGCGACGCACTCGGTGCAATTACCGGGCGGCCAGGGCACGAGTTCTGGCGGCCAGCGCGAATTCGTGCCGGTTCTGTCGCGGGCGGCCGTCGCGGTCGGCGTGGCGGGGCTCTTCATGGAAACGCACCCTGACCCTGCCAACGCGCTCAGCGACGGCCCGAATGCCGTGCCGCTCAAGCACATGAGGGCGTTGCTCGAACAACTGCTCGACCTCGATCGCGTGATCAAGAAGCAACCGCTGCTGGAGAACGATTTTTCCTGCTGATAGATCGGATTCACAACGGCGATCCTGGTCCGCTAAGGATTTGGTCCGGAATTAAGTTCCCGTTTTGGGGGCGCTGGGCGGGATGCGATGCAAGGCGCTCCGAGCGCCGTGTGGCGAGCCACACAAGTGAGGAGCAACGCCGCAGCGCGCCGGCCCAGCGTCCCCAAAACGGGAAATTATTCTGCGTCATGTCCTTAGGATCTGGCGGCCTGCCCCGCCCGACGCGACTCGCGTCATGCAAACCCGAGTTTGTTTGAATCGACACTTGGAACGGAGAGACTAAATGAGTGCCATCGTTGACATCGTCGGCCGAGAAATCCTCGACAGCCGCGGTAACCCGACCATCGAATGCGACGTGCTGCTGGAATCCGGCACCATGGGCCGTGCGGCCGTGCCCTCGGGCGCGTCCACCGGCTCGCGCGAGGCCATCGAGCTGCGTGACGGCGACAAGAACCGCTATCTCGGCAAGGGCGTGCTCAAGGCCGTCGAGCACATCAACACCGAGATCAGCGAAGCCGTGCTGGGCCTTGATGCGTCGGAGCAGGCTTTCCTCGACCGCACGCTGATCGATCTGGACGGAACCGAGAACAAGAGCCGTCTGGGCGCGAACGCGACGCTGGCCGTCTCGATGGCCGTCGCGCGCGCTGCGGCGGAAGAATCGGGCCTGCCGCTGTACCGCTACTTCGGCGGATCGGGCGGCATGCAGATGCCCGTGCCGATGATGAACGTCATCAACGGCGGCGCGCACGCCAACAACAGCCTCGATCTGCAAGAGCTGATGATCATCCCGGTGGGCGCGCCCACCTTCCGCGAAGCCGTGCGTTACGGCGCGGAAGTCTTCCACGCGCTCAAGAAGATCATCAACGACAAGGGAATGAGCACGGCCGTCGGCGACGAGGGCGGCTTCGCGCCCAACGTCGCCAGCCATGAAGCTGCTATTCAGTTGATCCTGCAAGCGATCGACAAGGCCGGCTACACCGCAGGCGAGCAGATCGCCATCGGTCTCGACTGCGCAGCCAGCGAGTTCTACAAGGACGGCAAGTACGCGCTGAGCGCCGAAGGCCTCACGCTCACTGCGCCCGAGTGGACCGACATCCTCGCGACCTGGGTCGACAAGTACCCGATCATCAGCATCGAAGATGGCATGCACGAAGGCGACTGGGACGGGTGGAAGCACCTGACCGAACGTCTGGGCAGCAAGGTGCAGTTGGTGGGCGACGACCTCTTCGTCACCAACACGAAGATCCTGAAGGAAGGCATCGAGAAGCGCATCGCCAACTCGATCCTCATCAAGATCAACCAGATCGGCACGCTGACCGAGACCTTCTCGGCCATCGAGATGGCCAAGCGCGCGGGCTACACCGCCGTCATCAGCCACCGCTCGGGCGAGACCGAAGACTCGACCATCGCGGACATCGCGGTTGGCACCAATGCCGGCCAGATCAAGACCGGTTCATTGAGCCGCAGCGACCGCATCGCCAAGTACAACCAGTTGCTGCGCATCGAAGAAGACCTCGGTGACGTCGCCAGCTACCCCGGCCGCAGCGCGTTCTACAACCTGCGGTGATGTCAGCCCCCACGTCGCTTCGCTCCTGCCCCCCGAGGGGGCGCGCAGCCGCCTTGAGGCGGCTCGGCGACGGCTGCCGGTCAGCCCCCACGTCGCTTCGCTCCTGCCCCCCAAGGGGGCGCGCAGCCGCCTTGAGGCGGCTCGGCGACGGCTGAGAGGCTGAGAGGCTGAGACCTCCAGAGTTCCAGACGTGCGATACATCACCCTCGCCCTGCTCGTGCTCATCGGGCTCGTGCATGCCGAACTCTGGTTTGGCAAGGGTGGCGTGCCGCGTGTGATGGACTTGCAGGGCAAGCTGGCCTTGCAGAAGGTGGGCAATGATGCGGCAAGAGCACGCAACGCGCAGCTCGACGCCGAAGTGCGCGACCTGAAGGAAGGCCTCGAGATGGTCGAGGAGAGGGCCCGTTACGAGCTCGGCATGGTGAAGCCGGACGAAATCCTCGTCCAAGTGTCCACGCCGCGCAAGTGAGGATTTCGGGCCAAATCCTAAGGACATGGGCCATGCCCTCAACGCGATGCAGCCCCTGTTCTCGCCTGCGGGCATGATCGAAAAACTCTCAGCCTCTGAGGTGGAACGCGGGTTTGTAGTCGCCATCCTGGGTGCGGAAAGCACCGGCAAGACGACGCTCGCGACAGAGCTTCGCCATGCGTTGAGCGCGCAAGGCTGCAGCGTGGTGGTCGTGGGCGAATTCCTGCGTGAGTTCTGCGACCACGAGAACCGCACGCCCACCGAGTCCGAACAAGCGCGCATCGCGGCCGAGCAGTCGCGGCGAATCGATGAAGCGGCGAGATCACCGGGCATCGTCATTGCCGATACCACTGCCTTGATGATCGCCGTGTACAGCGATACGGTCTTCGGCGACACGTCGCTCTACGCGGTCGCCATCGAGGCGCATCGCACTTGCGATTTGACGCTGCTCACTGCGCTGGACATTCCGTGGCAGGCAGATGGGCATCAGCGCGATGGCCCGCATGTGCGCGAGCCCGTGGATGCATTGATTCGTTCTGCCTTGCATCAGGCAAAACTTCCTTATGCCGTCGTGGCCGGTACCGGCGACAAGCGATTGGCCGCGGCCTTGCAAGCAGTGAGGCACGCACTCGACGCCCCTTCGAAAGAAGACGAAGCCCGCGCGAATCCGCCATGGCAATGGGTGTGCGATCGATGCGGCGACACCGATTGCGAACGTAGCTTCTTGCCGAAGCTGACGTAGACCTGGAGTCAGGTCTACGAATTCAATGCAGCCCGCTTGACCCCGGCGCTTGATTGTTCACCGGCGTGAACAACTCTCCCACATCCACAGCATCGAAGTGGTACTTCGTGCCGCAGAAGTCGCAGGCGATCTCAACGCGCCCCTGCTCGACGACGATGCCGTCGATCTCATCCTGCCCCAGGCTCTTGAGCATGCTGCCCACACGTTCGCGCGAGCAACTGCACGAGAAACGCGGCCCGTCCGCACCGACCAAGGGCTCGAAGCGTCGCAGTGTCTCTTCCCAGAACAGCCGATGCAGCACGGTGTCCGCATCCAGCGTCAAGAGCTCCTCGTTCGTCAGTGTCGCCGCCAAATGAGCAATGCGGTTGTACGACTCGTTGACTCCGATCTCGTCTTCATTGCGCGAACCAAGGTTGCCAGAACCTTCCACCGGCAGCCGCTGAATCAGAAGCCCAGCCGCCACTTGATCGTTCGCGGCGAGGATGAGCTTCGTGTCGAGTTGCTCCGACTGCAACATGTAGTGCTCCAGCACTTCGGACAACTTCTGCAATGGCTCCCGATGATCACCGTGCAGCGGCACGACGCCTTGATACGGCTGCTGCCCCGGCAGCTTGTCCTTGGGATCGAGCGTGATCGCGCAGCGACCCTTGCCATGCACATTGAGCATGTCCTTGAGCGTGGCATCCTCGCTTAGTTCGCCGACCACTTTCGCCGTCGCGCGAAATGCCAGATCTGGCTGCACCTCGGCCACCGCCAACTTGACCGGCCCGTCGCCGAAAATCTGAAGAATCAAGGCGCCATTGAACTTGATGTTCGCCTGCATCAGCGTCGCGGCCGCGGCCATCTCGCCCATCAAATGGCGTACTGGTTCAGGAAACGCGTCCTTGGCCTTCTCGCGCCGACGCAGCACCTCTTGCCAACTGTCGGTCAGCCGCACGAGCATGCCGCGGACCGGCAGCCCTTCGAAGATGAATTTGTGCAACTCGCTCAAGCCGATGCCTCCAGTTTCACGAGACCGTTCTTGAAGCGGCGCGCGTTCTCTACATAGTGTCGAGCGGAACGCTCCAGCCCGGCGATCTGCTCGGGGGTGAGCTGCCTCACTGCCTTGGCGGGCGAGCCGATGATCAGCGACCCATCTGGAAACTCCTTGCCTTCGGTGACCAGCGAGCCCGCTCCCACGAGGCAGTTCTTTCCGATCTTCGCGCCGTTGAGCACCACGGCCTTGATGCCGATCAGCGAGTTGTCGCCCACCATGCAGCCGTGCAGCATGACGTGGTGCCCCACTGTCACGTTGCGACCGATTCGAATCGGAAACCCCTGGTCCGCATGGATCACGGAGCCGTCCTGGATGTTGCTGCCGCGTCCGATGCGAATCTCTTCCGTGTCGCCTCGCAATATGGTGCTGAACCAGACACTTGCATCCTCTTCGAGCACCACCTTGCCGATCACCTGGGCACTGTCGGCCACCCAGGCGCCTTCAGCCAATTGCGGAACGAGATCATCGAGTCGATAGAGCGCCATGGAGATTCATTGGAAGCCAAGTCGATAATTCTAAAGATGCCCCTCATGCCCCTCATGCCCTTACGCCAACGCGCCTTGGAGATCCTGTGCATGACTGTGCCGGCGGAAAAGGCCGTGGCGACGCGGGAGCTGTACACGACCTCCCACGAACATCACATCGACCCCGCGGCGCTACTCGAAGAGCCAGACAACCTCCCGGGCCGTCCCACCCTGCCCAGGCTCGTTCCGCCCAAGGACGTCCCCACCCGATCGCCCTTTACGGCTGAGGGCCGTGCGGCCTTGCTGCACGCCATCGCACACATCGAATTCAACGCCATCAACCTCGCGCTCGATGCCGTCTGGCGCTTCTGCGGCATGCCTGAGCAGTTCTACCGCGACTGGCTGCGCGTGGCGAGCGAAGAGGCGCTGCATTTTTCACTGCTGCGAGAGCACCTTCAAAGCCTCGGCTTCGACTACGGCGACTTCGACGCGCACGACGGCCTGTGGCTGATGACGAAGCGGACCTCGCATGACGTGGTAGCTCGCATGGCGCTGGTGCCAAGGACCCTGGAAGCACGGGGGCTGGATGCAACACCGCCATTGCAGGCGAAGTTTGCGAAGGCGGGGGATGCAAGGGCGGTCTATATCCTCGGCATCATCCTTCGCGACGAGGTGGGCCATGTCGCGATCGGAAATCGCTGGTATCGGTGGCTGTGCGAACGGGCCGGGCTGGAACCGGTGGGCCTTTACGGCGAGTTGGTCGAGCGCTACCAGGCGCCGCGACTGAGGCCGCCGTTCAATCTGGAAGCCCGCGCAGCCGCGGGCTTCACCGCGGATGAGATCGCATACCTGACCCGCGCATGACCGCAGGGTTGCGGTTTTCGAATCCATGGTTTGCTCGGGTGCCGCCTTGCTCGATCGGCCTGAGAGGCTGAGAGTATTTCGAACGTGTCCGAGCAGCACGTCAAAAGGCGCTTGATCCAAGCGCAAAGCGCAGCCATAGCTTGGTTGCACTAAACCGCTGACGCGGTAGTCCTACCGCCCAGACCGGGCCGTTTGCATGGCGCGGTATCCCTGGCGCCCTGATTGGAGAACGATGGAGGGGCT
>JAJKJU010000014.1 GCA_021153565.1 Rhizobacter sp. | reverse complement strand
TAGTGGCGGTTGGCGGTCTCGTACTCGACGTGCGCGGTGTTGATCGTGATGCCGCGCGCCTTTTCTTCGGGCGCCGCGTCGATCTGGTCGTAGGCCTTGGCTTCGCCGCCGAACTTGCTCGACAGCACCGTCGTGATCGCCGCCGTCAAAGTCGTCTTGCCGTGGTCCACGTGCCCGATCGTCCCCACGTTCACGTGCGGCTTCGTCCGTTCAAATTTGCCTTTTGCCATTTTTAAATCTCCGTATCAAAGAGCAGTTCCAGTGTGGTGTTTAAGGTCTCCGGTGGGGTGTTCATCCCACTGCCACTGGCAGCAGAGGGCGCCCCGCCCAAGACCGGCTCGTCCAGCTTGTTTCTTACTTTCCGCGCGCAGTGATGATCGCGTCGGCCACGTTCTTCGGAGCTTCGCTGTAGTGCTTGAACTCCATGGTGTACGTGGCACGGCCCTGCGACATCGAACGCAGGGTCGTCGAATAGCCGAACATTTCCGACAGAGGAACTTCGGCTTTGATGACCTTGCCGCCGCCAGGCATGTCGTCCATGCCTTGGACCATGCCGCGACGCGAGGACAGATCGCCCATCACGCCACCGGCGTAGTCTTCCGGCGTCTCGACTTCAACAGCCATCATCGGCTCGAGGATCACGGGCGAGGCCTTGCGGCAGCCGTCCTTGAAACCGAACGAGGCGGCCATCTTGAACGCGTTTTCGTTCGAGTCGACTTCGTGGTACGAACCGAAAGTCAGGGTGACCTTGACGTCGACCACCGGATAGCCGGCGAGCACGCCGTTCGGCAGCGAGTCTTCCACGCCTTTCTTGACGGCGGGGATGAATTCACGCGGCACGACACCGCCCTTGGTCGCATCGACGAACTCGAAGCCCTTGCCGGGCTCTTGCGGTTCGACCTTGAACACAACGTGACCGTACTGGCCCTTACCGCCCGACTGGCGAACGAACTTGCCTTCGATGTCCGCAACCGGCTTGCGAATCGTTTCGCGGTAGGCCACCTGCGGCTTGCCGACGTTGGCTTCGACGCCGAATTCCCGCTTCATGCGGTCGACGATGATTTCTAGATGGAGCTCGCCCATGCCCGAAATGATGGTCTGGCCGGATTCTTCGTCGGTCTTGACACGGAAGGACGGGTCTTCCTGAGCCAGACGGCCCAGGGCGATGCCCATCTTTTCCTGGTCGGCCTTGGTCTTGGGCTCGACAGCCTGCGAAATCACCGGCTCCGGGAAGATCATCTTTTCGAGCGTGACGATCGCGGTCGGGTCGCACAGCGTTTCGCCGGTGGTCACTTCGCGCAGACCCACGCAGGCAGCGATATCGCCAGCCAGAATTTCCTTGATTTCTTCACGCTGGTTAGCGTGCATTTGGAGAATCCGGCCGATGCGCTCTTTCTTGCCGCGGATCGGGTTGTAGACCGAGTCGCCCGACTTCAGTACGCCCGAATAGACACGCACGAAAGTAAGCTGGCCGACGTAAGGGTCGGTCATCAGCTTGAATGCAAGTGCCGCGAACTTCTCGTTGTCGTCAGCGTGACGGACGACCTCCTTGTCGTCGTCGTCATGACCGGGAACCGGCGGAATGTCGATCGGTGACGGCATGAATTCAATGACGGCGTCTAGCATTCGCTGCACGCCCTTGTTCTTGAAGGCGGTACCGCACAACATCGGCTGAATTTCCGTCGCGATGGTGCGCGCGCGAATGCCCAGCTTGATCTCGTCTTCGCACAGCTCGCCCGATTCGAGATACTTGTTCATCAGCACTTCGCTGGATTCAGCGGCAGCCTCGACCAGGTTCTCGCGCCACTTCTGAGCATCAGCCAGTAGGTCCGCGGGAATTTCCTTGTAGTCGAACTTCATGCCTTGCGAAGCCTCGTCCCAGATGATCGCCTTCATTTTGATGAGGTCGATCACGCCGGTGAAGTTTTCTTCGGATCCGATGGGGATCACGATCGGCACGGGGTTGGCCTTCAGGCGAACCTTCATCTGGTCGTAGACCTTGAAGAAGTTCGCGCCGGTGCGGTCCATCTTGTTGACGAACGCGAGGCGGGGGACCTTGTACTTGTTGGCTTGGCGCCAAACGGTTTCCGATTGTGGCTGCACGCCGCCCACGGCGCAGTAGACCATGCAGGCGCCGTCGAGCACACGCATCGAGCGCTCTACTTCAATCGTGAAGTCAACGTGACCGGGAGTGTCGATGATGTTGATGCGATGCTCTGGGAAGGACATTTCCATGCCTTTCCAGAAGCAAGTGGTGGCAGCCGAGGTGATCGTGATGCCGCGCTCTTGCTCCTGCTCCATCCAGTCCATGGTCGCAGCGCCGTCGTGCACTTCACCGATCTTGTGGTTCACGCCGGTGTAGAAGAGGATGCGCTCGGTCGTGGTCGTTTTGCCGGCGTCGATGTGCGCCGAGATACCGATGTTCCGGTAGCGCTCGATCGGGGTCTTGCGGGACATGATGTCACTCCAAATGCAGGAGCCGCTCGCGGGCTAGGAAAAACCCGAAGAGCGGCCGAGAGAAACGTTGATTGGCAGGAAGTCGAATTTAGAACCGGAAGTGCGAGAACGCCTTGTTGGCTTCAGCCATACGGTGCACTTCATCACGCTTCTTCATCGCGCCACCACGACCTTCGACAGCTTCGAGCAGTTCGTTGGCCAAGCGCTGCGCCATCGACTTTTCGCCACGCTTGCGCGCGGATTCCTTCAACCAGCGCATAGCCAGAGCCACGCGGCGGACAGGACGAACTTCCACGGGAACTTGGTAGTTCGCACCACCGACGCGACGCGACTTCACTTCGACCATCGGCTTGATGTTGTTCAGCGCGACCGTGAAGATTTCGAGCGGATCCTTGCCAGACTTCTTTTCGACCTGTTCGAGTGCGCCGTAGATGATGCGCTCGGCGATAGCCTTCTTGCCCGACTCCATGATCACGTTCATGAACTTGGACAGATCGACAGAACCGAATTTCGGGTCAGGGAGGATCTCGCGTTTGGGGACTTCGCGACGACGTGGCATTTCATTCTTCCTTTTGCTTCAGTTGGCTGGAGCTTTCGCTTTCGCCTCGGGTGCCAGCAACTCCTGGGGCACCCACTTACTCGACAAACATGGATGCTTGTCGAATCCTTTGCCAGCCTTCAGACTGGTCTTTGCTGTTGCAGCAGCGCCAGTTAAGCCTTCTTCGGGCGCTTCGCGCCGTACTTGGAGCGCGACTGCTTGCGGTCTTTCACGCCCTGAAGGTCGAGCGAGCCGCGCACAATGTGATAGCGCACACCAGGCAGGTCCTTGACGCGGCCGCCGCGCACAAGTACGACGCTGTGTTCTTGCAGGTTGTGGCCTTCACCGCCAATGTAGGAGATGATTTCGAATCCGTTGGTCAGACGAACCTTGGCTACCTTACGCAGCGCTGAGTTCGGCTTTTTCGGAGTCGTGGTGTACACGCGAGTGCACACGCCGCGTCGCTGGGGGCCTCCTTGCAGCGCCGGCGACTTGGACTTCGTGGCTTCGGTCTCGCGACCGTGACGCACGAGTTGGTTGATGGTTGGCATAGGTAACTTGTTCCCGTTTGAAGTCACTCGGCTTCCGGCGGAATGCAAGCGCCTCAGTGGAGGGAAGCCCAACGCATCATGCTGGTTTTGTCAACCTATGTGGTGGGCCGCCCAACAAAGAGGGCAGCAGAATCTGCCGAAAAGCCCGCAAGTATATTCGGGTCAACCCCGCGCCGCAATAGAACGGCGCCTCAAGGACCTCCAATGCCGTCGACCGTTGCCTCTTCCAACACTGATTCCGCGTTCGTTGTGTCCAGTTTGGCTCCGACAGTGCTCAACGTCGTCATCGACACCAACGTGGTTTTGGACTGGCTGGTGTTTCGCAATCCCTACTGCGCTCGGTTTTCGGACTACTTCACAAGCGGGCGCCTGCGTTGGCTGGCAAGTCCGGCGATGCGTGACGAGTTAGCCCATGTATTGGGGCGAGGCGTATGCGATGCCTGGGCACCCGATCTGCTTGGGCTGTGGGGGACGTGGGACCGCTTGTCGACGCTCACCCACCAGATCCCCTTGATATGTGCAGCTGCACGCATGCGATCCACGGATGTCGACGATCAGAAATTCATCGATTTGGCGCTTGCGCACAATGCACGCTGGCTTTTGAGTCGGGACCGTGCCGTTTTGAAGGTCGGCCGCCGCACTCGTTCACTTGGTTTGGAAGTGCTTACTCCGGAGGTCTGGCTGCCGTCATTCAGCCCATGCTAAGGCTAAGGGGCGAGCAGTAGTAGACGGCCGCCAGTCAGATTGGTTGCGCATGGAATGTCGTGGACGTCGCATGCGCGAACAAGCACGCGGTTGAGGGGTCATCGAGTCCCGAAGGAAAACCACCGCATCGATCTCGCGGACAGCGAGACGGGAGCCGATCTGAAGTCACCGCCCATCGGGCCGCTCAACATGAGCTCGACATCGTGCCCGGATTCGGCGCGGAGAACACCACCGGTCGTTCCGGTCGCGACGAGGTGACATTGCGATAGAGAGGGTGCAAACTAGTTGGCGAGAAGGACCATGTTGCCCTTCTTGTGGTCATGCGCGATCAGGGCGATGTTCATGGACGGAATTGACCGCGATCTCGTCCACCCCGATGGCGCGCAGCGGCCCGAGTTCGCGGTGATCGAGTCCCATTACACGACATACTCCACGGCATGGCAGACCTTGTCCCAGGTGGTGCCAAAGCTCAGCGCCGATTCCTTTCACGACAGCTTGCGTGCCCATTGCGTGTCCAGTGCGCCAGGTACAAGATGTAGGCCTTGGTCAGGGTGTGCTTGCCCGTGGCTCTCGGCACCGACTCGACCTTCACGCCGAATTGGCCACACTGCACGCGCCTCATGGCATACACAAGCATCACGGCATAGCCCCAGATCGGGATGAACTCAAACCGCCGCAGAGGTAATACGTCATATCCGGGCGCAGGCTTGCCGCAACATGAGCAGTGCGCCTTGGAACCCCGGCGTGGGCGCACGTCCACCTCGATGATGCCGGGGGGCAATCAGTCGCGCGGCGGCGTAGACGAAGCATGGACAGTGGTGGCAGGCGTTGAGCAAACGGGTCAGCAACATGAGTCATGGCGCTACGAAAAGGTGGATATCGCTGCTGTGTGGCAGCAAGTCGTCGAGACGGTGACGTGGCGAACGTGGCCGCGGGCATCGTCGATAAAGCAATGCGTGTACGGATCAACTTGCCGAAAATGCCCACAAATAGCTCCAACCAGCCATAAAAAAAGCCCCCGTCATTTGACGGGGGCTGTTTTATTAATAGCCTGACAATGTCCTACTTTCACACGGGAATCCGCACTATCATCGGCGCTGAGGCGTTTCACTGTCCTGTTCGGGATGGGAAGGAGTGGG
>JAJKJU010000013.1 GCA_021153565.1 Rhizobacter sp. | reverse complement strand
TCAGGGATTACCGCTGCTGGATTGGCGCATTTGAACAACTTGCCGAGGCTTGAATCGCTCACGCTCCAAGGCTGTGAGATCGGGGATGAAGGTGCGCGGTTGCTCGCCGGGATTACCTCGATCACCTCGCTCGTTCTGACCGACTGCCGCATCGGGGTTGAAGGCGCACGGGCCCTCGCTGACAACACATCGATTACTTCGCTCAATCTGACGCACAGCCACATCGGGGATGCAGGCGCACGGGCCCTAGCCGAGAACACCTCGATCACCTCGCTCAAACTGGGCCAGAACAACATCGGGGCTGCAGGCGCACAGGCCCTCGCTGGCAACACATCGATTGCTTCGCTTAATCTGAGGCACAACAACATCGGGGATGAAGGCGCACGGGCCCTCGCTGGCAAGACCTCGATTACTTCGCTCAACCTGAAGGACAACAACATCGGGGCTGCAGGCGCTGCGGCCCTCGCCGAGAACACCTCGATCACCTCGCTCAATCTGGGCCAGAACAACATCGGGGCTGCAGGCGCACAGGCCCTCGCTGGCAACACATCGATTACTTCGCTCAATCTCAGGCACAACAACATCGGGGCTGCAGGCGTACAGACCCTCGCTCGTAACACCTCGATCACCACGCTCGATCTACGCGGGAACGACATCGGGGATGCAGGCGTACAGGCCCTCGCTCGTAACACCTCGATCACCACGCTCGATCTGAGCGCCAACGCCATCGGGGATGCAGGCGTACAGGCCCTCGCTCGTAACACCTCGATCACCACGCTCGACCTGCGCTACAACAGCATCAGGGCTGCAGACGCATGGGCCCTCGCCGACAACACATCGATTACCACGCTCGACCTGGGCCTGAACAACATCGGGCAGGCGGACAAGACGCAGCTGAAAGCAGCCATGGCTCACATACAGAATCTCACGTTGGAGTGATTCACGCGGCGTTGGCGGAGGCGGGCAATAGCGAGAACGCTGAAGGCCTTGTTCCGCAACGGGCCGCAGGCCCTCACCCTGACCCAGAGTCTGCAAGAGGGGAGCACGACCATTCCCTCCCACTCGTCGCCGAGGCCAGCGTGGACCGCGCGCCCACCGCCCAGGCGGAGTGCAGAAACTCTGGCGCAAAGCACGGTCCCGGAATTTGAAATCGGGAACCAGATACCGGACGGTTGCTTCTCCGCATCAAGGATCATCGCGGCAGCGCCGGAGTACCTGGCGCGCGACGGCACGCCGCTGTCTCCTGCAGATCTGATCGACCACCAATGCCTGGGCTTTACGCATTGGCGCCATCGCGGCGGCTGGCGATTGGGCCGCCCAGACGTCGACGCGCGGCAGGTGCCCATGAGCCGCTTCGAATGCAATCACGGACCGGCATTGCGGATGGCCGCATTGCGTGGCTTCGGCTTGGTGATGCAGCCCCGGATATTGGTAGCCGAAGATGTGGTGGCCGGCCGGCTGGTCCCGGTCCTGGAAGGCTCGCATCCACCCGCCATGCCGGTGCACGTGGTCTGCCCGCGCGACCGGCAGCTGTTGCCCAAGGTCCGGACCTTCATCGACTTCGCTGTGCAGCGCTTTGGCTAGTGTCGCGTCAAGCCTCAAGTGTCGGCTGCTCGCTTGCTCTCGAAGCGCATTGCGGCGTTGCGCCTCCTCGCCATAGTGACGGCTATGACTCGTCGGCGCGCCTTGCACTGCGCTCCGACAGCGGCGCGATCAACCGACACTTGAGGCTTGACGCGACACTAGTCGCCGGAGTGCGGCGCAGATACCGCTTCCCGCGCGGGTACAAAACGCGGAAGAATGTCATCACCGCGTCCGTAAGCTTCACCGCCATGAACGATTCGCACGATCTCCAACGATTTGTAGACGCGCAAGATCCGGTCTACGCCCGCGTGACGGGTGAACTGACTCGGGGCGCGAAAACCACCCACTGGATGTGGTTCATCTTTCCGCAGCTCAAAGGCCTGGGCCGCAGCGACATCGCGCGGCATTACGGCATCGCGTCGGCGGAAGAAGCGGTTGCCTATTGGCGCCACCCTTTGCTCGGTCCTCGACTGAAAGAATGTACGAACCTTGTGCTGGCAGTCGAAGGAAAATCGGCGCGGCAAATCCTGGGGCCGCCCGATGACCTTAAGTTCTGTTCATCGATGACACTATTCGAACGGGTCGCGCCGGAAGAGGCAGTATTTTGTCGATCGATCGAGAAGTATTTCTGCGGCGAGCGCGATGGGCGGACATTGGCGCTGCTGCGAGATGGCGACCTTGTGCGCTGACAAAATCATCATGTGTAGAAACATCAAGACCCTCTTCAATTTCGAGCCGCCCGCCACCGAACTGGAAATTCGGGATGCATCCCTTCAGTTCGTGCGAAAGCTGAGCGGCTTCAACATTCCGTCCAAGGCCAACGAGGCGGCCTTCGAACGCGCAGTCGAAGACGTCGCAGCGGCGGCGCGTGCTCTCATCCAATCCCTTGTGACGACTGCCGATCCGCGTGACCGGGACGTAGAGGCTGCGCGAGCACGAGCACGGTCGGCTGCGAGATTCGGCGCGCGTCAATGACATTGCACGACCATGAGCCCTTCTGCACTGGACGTACTGCTGGTTGAAGACAGTCCCACCACGGCCGAACTGTTCGTTTTCTCTCTCAAGTCCATCAAGTCCGCCGCGACCATTCATGTCGTGCGTGATGGCGTGGAAGCCCTGGATCTATTGCTGGGTGGCGCGACCGAGGATGAAAGCGCTCTGCATGTCTTGCCCCGTCTGGTGTTGCTCGATCTTCATATGCCAAGGGTCAACGGATTCGAAGTGCTGCAGCATCTGCGTGCCAATGAGCGAACGCGTCGTCTTCCGGTCGTTGTCTACAGTTCTTCCGATCAGGAATCAGACCGCCGAGAAGTGTTTCGGCTCGGTGCCGACGGGTACATTCGCAAGCCCGCAGGCTACAAAGACTTTCGCGAAACCGTTGCTCAGCTTGAACGTGACTGGCTACGAGCGGAGTGACTCGGAGGCTGAGAGTATTTCGATCATGCCCGCTCATCACGCCAAAAGACCCCTGCTCGTCGTTGCAAAGGCTCGCCATAGCACGAGCTATGGCTGCGCTTTGCGCCTAGATCAGGCGCCTTTTGACGTGCTGCTCGGACACGCTCGAAATACTCTCAGCCTCTCGGTCGCGGCCCACTTCCTCAAAGTGATCGTCGTTCCGGCATCCACGGTCGATTCGATTTCAAACTCGTCCACCAGCCGTCGCGCGCCGGCCAGGCCATAGCCCAGTCCACCCTTTGTCGAAAAGCCATCTTGCATTGCCTGCTCGATGCTCGGGATGCCGGGCCCGCTGTCGTGTGCAATCACGATCACTCCGCACCTGGGTGCCTGCCCAAGCGCACCGAAGAGCACTTCACCCCCGCCGGCGTGAACCACAATGTTCCGGGCCACCTCGGTGACTGCGGTCGCCAGTGATTCGGTCTCGGCCCCGGAGAGTCCCTGCCGTGCGGCCAGTTCCCGGGCGCGTCGCCGCACGACAACCACGTCGGAGTCATCGGTGACTTGTACGCGGGCCTGAATCCCGTGGGGACAGAGATCCGTCATGGGTTGTGTCCGCCCCCGAGTGTGAAGTAGAAGGTCGCGCCGACACCGATCTTGCCTTCGGCCCAGATGCGACCTTCATGCCGCTGGATCACACGCTGCACGATCGCCAAGCCGATTCCGGTGCCTTCGAATTCGCTCGCAGCGTGAAGGCGCTGAAAGGTCGAAAAGAGCTTTCCAGCATAGGCCATGTCGAAACCCGCACCATTGTCCCGAACGAAATACGTCGTCTGGCCATCGCGCCGCTCACAGTCAAAAGTGATCTCTGCACGTGGGCGTTTGGAGCTGAATTTCCATGCATTACTGAGAAGGTTTTCCAGCAGCACGGACAGCAGCCCCCTATCGCCAATGGCGTGCATGCCGTCCGTGATGATGAAGTCGCCAAGGCGCTCAGGCGACTTCGCCTGCAAACGTACAGCGATGCCGCGAGCGAGCGCAGTCAGGTCCACGTTGGCATGCTGAATCTCGGTGAGCTTGACGCGCGCGAGAGACAAGAGGTCGTCGATGAGCACCGACATGCGCTTTGCGGCCTCGCAGATATTGAGCAGATACTTCTTCCCCTCGTCATTGAGCGCGTCCGAATAATCTTCGAGGAGGATGTGGCTGAATCCATCGATGCTCAGGAGCGGCGAACGCAGATCGTGGGAGACCGAGTAGCTGAATGACTCCAACTCGCGGTTGGCGTATTCCACCGCCTCTTTCTGCTCGCGCAGCGTTTCATTGAGGCGCTGCAACTGTTCGTTGGCCCCACGGTAACAGCGAAACGACATTTCGAACGGCGAGAGAAGTTCTCTGAAAAAGTCCGCCGCGGCACTTGCGAGCCGCGATGGGTCAGTCGCCTGTGTGGACAACACGAGCGTTTCCAGGCCCATATGGTGAACGGCGGCCACGTCGAGCACACCCAATCCTTCCACCATGGCGCGACGCCCAAGTTCATAGGCGTGACTCAGCGCAGACTCGTCTCCCGCGACGAGGTAGGCTTCGAGAGCACCCGTGTACTCCTGCGCAAAATTCTTGAGCAGCTCATTCATGGACCGCTTCTCAGATAGCGGACGACCACAACATGCGCGTCGTCGGTTCCCTTCGCAAAGCGAGCGAGGATGGACTCTGCAAGCAACTTCCTGCGGGCCGTGCTCGATTGCAAATCCCGCGGTGAAACCGCTTTTGATCCCATCGGTCGCCATGATCAGCGTGTCGCCGGAAGAAACTTGAAGCGTGTTGGCATGAAGCGGCGGAAGTCGGTAACCAACGACGCCGCCACGCAGCGCGATGGCGTCGCTCGGGTATCCGGGCCTGCCGTTGACGCGAAGCAAAATGCCTTCCACATTGCCGACGCCCGTCCAGGTCATCGACGAGGTGCGCGAATCAAATGAGGCGAGGCTCATTGCCACGCCCCGGGTCTTGCGCAGGCCATCGTGGCAGCGCTGAAGAATCGTGAGCGGCGGGTCGCTCGCGCAGGATTCGAGTATCGGAACGGCTGCGGCTGCCGCAGCAGCGGCCTCGGGTCCATGCCCCAGCCCGTCGAGAAGTGCGACCAGCGCGCCGCCTGGGAACGTGACAACGAAGTGGAGATCGCCTGATTCGAATTCGAGTGCACTGCCGGCCCAGCCCCACTCGATGATTCCCGATTCCTCAGACATGGCACTGCTCATCGAAGCCATTTCGTCATCGAGATGATGGTGCCCTTGCCAAGAACCGAAGTCAGCTCGAAGTCATCCATCACACGCTTTGCACCGGGAAGCCCCATGCCCAGGCTCTTGGCGGTCGAATAGCCATCCCGCATTGCCAGGTCGATATCGGCAATACCCGGGCCCGCATCCCGAGCAACCACCTGGACGCCGAGCCGTCCGTTGTCGTCAAGGCAGCTCAGGCTGAGCGTGCCGCGCTGCGCGTAGGTGACGATGTTTCGTGCGATTTCGGAAATCGCCAAGGCAATCATCGTTTGCTCGGTGCTCGAAAACCCCGTCGCAGCAGCCATTTCACGTCCTCTCTGACGGGCGGTGACGATGTCCGTCTCGCGTTCGATCAAGACCGTGATCTCATCGGACACGGGAACCCTCTTTCGAGATCCTGGCGAGGTCTGCGAGTGCCTCCTCGAGGTCAAGTGCCGTCGCGACCCCGTCCAGTGACAGGCCGAGCTGCACCATGGCAAACGCAACGTCGGGTTGGATGCCAACCACCACTGTGTTCGCACCTCGCAGCTTCGCGGTATAGGCGATCGACCTGAGAGTGCGTGTCGCGAACGAATCGATGACATCGAGCGCCGTCACGTCGATGACAACACCGCGACTGCGCTGCCGCCCGACCTGGCCTGCCAAGTCGTCCCGCAGCTGGGTGAGATCCTGATCCGAGAGTGCGGACTGAATCGAAGCGATGAGCACATCACCCTGCTTGAGGATCGGAACGGCCATGGTTCACGCCGCTGCGACCGTCGCGGCAGCACTCGAGTCCGTTAGGAAAGCACGCGATGCAAGGAGACGCTCTGCCTCTTCCAGACCGCCTTGGAGATCCCCCACAGTGTTCAGCTTGGACAGTTCAAGACCCAGTGTGACGAGAGATTGCGCCACCTCCGCGGTGAGTCCGGTCACTATCACGAGTGCGCCCATGAGCCGCGCCGCAGCCACCGTTTGCAAAAGGTGATTCGCCACTTTCGAGTCGATGCTTGCCACTCCCGTGACATCCATGACCACCACCTTCGCTCGGTTTGTGCGTATCGCAAGCAGCAGACTTTCAGTGATGAGACGGGCACGCTGCGTGTCGATGATGCCGATGATAGGAAGTAGCAGAAGACGCTCGCGGATCTGGAGGACTGGCGTCGAGAGTTCCCGGATCGCCTCCTGCTGCTGGCGGATGACGCGTTCGCGCTCGAAGACGATGGTGTCGACGATGATGCCGATGTCAAAGAAGGCAACCTTCTTGAGGGACATGAAACTTTCGAATCCCTCCATCGGCACTCGCTCGAATTGCTTCATGACCGCGCTCCCGACCTGCTTGAGCAACTGGAGGAAAGCGCCGAGGAAAACTCGCGCCTCAAGCCCCGCCCTGGCGTACAGAGCGCCGAGTTCGAGACGCTGTTCGACATATCTTGTCCCGTAGTCGCCTTGGACCATCGCCACCAGGTGCTCTCTCTTGAGCTGGCGTGCCCTCTGCGCCATGGCGCGACTGGCAAGCAGGGGTCGGGCTTCATCCAAACCGGCGAGGTGATTGAAGAACGTCTCCACATAGTCTTCGGTATGCGGCGTGATGAGATCCTTGATCGCCGCAATACGGACCAGGTCAGGCTGTTCAAGCTTGACGATGCGCTTTCGTCGTTCGATAGCCGCGTCGTTGAGCCCCATCTCGCGCAGGAGCGTTGGCGACGCGCCCGACTGAGTCTGGTCGTTCATTTTTTTCCTCCTTGAGGGTTCGGCCAGTGTCAAAGGCTGAGAGTTTTTCGAGCGTGTCCGAGCAGCGCGTCAAAAGGCACCTGATCTAGGCGCAAAGCACAGCCCCGGGCTATGGCGAGCATTTGCAACGACGAGCAGGAGTCTTTTGGCGTGATGAGCGGGCATGATCGAAATACTCTCAGCCTCTCAGCCTTGAACCCGTGCGGAAAATCTACTCCGAATCGGACATCTCACCTAGTGACGGAGCCTGTAGACCGCGTCACCGCTATTGATCAAGGCTTGACTTGTGATGGATCATGTGCCATTTCGCCCGTCGAGGTTGGATGCCCACCCTCCTCTACGCACCGTGTCCGACAGCCCTGTCTACCTGGATGCCTTGAAGATGGCCTTTTGAGTTACGAGCCAGAGTGCCTTGCGTCCCTGTGCGACGGGCACACCCATCACATCTGTAATCATTCATACCCCTGTAGTTGTATCGGAAGATATGGAACACATTTTTACGAGCCAAGAACACGAGACCGGATGGGTCAAGCCAACAAGAAGCCGAACGCTTGCGGAGCTGCTGCAGCTGATAGCAGACAAGCGAGCCGAGCTTGCGCTTCTTGAAGCTGAAGCTGCATCTTTGCAGCACCATGCCAAGCTCGAAGCGATTGCGAAGGTCCGCAACATCATGCGGGCGCATCAGCTATCGCTGGAGGATATTGGCGAGGAATCCGCCAGTGGATCTCGAAAAAGGAAAATGAGCTGAAAGGCTGAGGCGCCTGATCCAGGCGCAAAGCGCAGCCATAGCTCATGCTATGGCGAGCATTTGCAACGACGAGCAGGGGCCTTTGGGCGTGATGAGCGGGCATGATCGGCACCTTCCCAGCCCTTTGCCTTGTCCAATCCGTACCTCAACTGCTCATTGGTTCACGAACCACAACGGCCCGCGCTCAAGCACCTCTCTTTCGCGCCGAAAAGCCATGCATGGACGCTTGACCGCGTCCTGTTGACAAAGGCACACCCGTACGAAAGTCGGGGTCGCAAAGCTTCCGGTCTAACGCTTCACGGAGCCATGACAGCGGGGTTGCCACAGAACCAGGCGAGGAAAATCGTTTTCCCCACCCGGCTGCTTCGACATTGCGTCGAAGACGGCAGCCCCGCGCGTTCCGTTTCTCGTTTCCGATCTTGCGACCCACTCCTTTCGAGCGGGTGCACACACGGCATAGCCCAAGATCGGAAATTTCATGGGATACATCGACCGTTTCATCCACAACAGCGGCCTCGACATCGCGGAGAGCTTTGACGCAGCGCCTGATTCGGCCCTCAATTACGCCCACCGCCGCCCCACCTGGACGCAAGCCGAGGTGGTGGCGCTCATGGAAGCGCTGTATCCGCCGCCGACCGAGATGCCGGGCGATCAGGCCGTGCTGCGGCAGCAACTGTCCTCGGCCTTTCTGGCCGGCGCGGCTGAGTCTTGTGACGAGCTGCTGCTCAGGCCGCCGCGCTCGCTGGTCATGGCTGCCAGCAAGGCGGCTCGAACGCTGCTCAAGAACCGGGCAGCCCACCAGCACGGGCGCCTCTGGCACGCGTTCATGGCGGGCTCTCACGCTGGACGTGCAACAGCAGGTTTCGACGCGACTGATGGCTGGAAGCCCGCACCTTCCATGCGCTTGCACGGCGCAATTCCCGAGGCTGCGCGCGGCCGGTCGTCGTCGGCAGCTGACATCACCTCGCTCAGGCTCTTCGTTCGGCAGCCATTGACCGAATCCGGCGAATCACAGCAAGCCTTGATCGCGGCGGTACTGGAAAGAATCAATGCACACGACGGCGCGCCGCATTCTTTCCGCTATCTGACGGGCCAAAAGGCAGAGAGCGCAGATACCTTCAGGCAATCGTTCGAGTCCGAGACGGGCCTGGCCTTCGAGCCGCGGGCGTTTCGGACCTACCGCCTGAACCTGCTGGCTCAGGCCGATGCCTTCATCAACATCCGCGTCGGCATGAGCGAGAGCAGCGCATTCGAACTCTCGTACCACGTGTTCCGGGGCGCCTGCACACCGGTGCTCTTCCTGGTGTGGAAACACAGCCCCATCAAGACGACGCTGCTCAAGGACCTCGGCAACCTGTGCGATGTGACCTACCTCGAGTTCGAGCATGCCGACGATCTTTGCGAGGGAATCGGCAAGTTCTTTCTCCGGTGCAGGAGCCAGGCGACGAGTCCCATGAGGACGAGCATGCGCCCGTCCCAAACCTGATCAACATTCAAGGGAGTTCACGACATGCTTGCAAACATCAAGATCAAGACATTGATCATCTCGGTTCTGAGCTTGCTCATGATCCTCGTCGCGACGGTCGGCGCGCTGGGCTTGTACGGCACGGCACACACGCGCCAAGCCTTTAGAGACATCTCGCTTCGAGACGCGAAATCCGAGACCGTCTTTGCGCAGATCAAGTTGCTGATGGAAACCAACCGGAGCCAGGTCCTGCAGGCCCTGCAGCACAACCCGAATTTTGACTGGGCGAAGCTGCACGACCATGCGTTGGACATCCATTTCACGGCCATCACCAAGTCGTCTGCCGGCATCATGCAGTTGTGGGAGCAGTACCACGCGGCCATCGACTCCGAGGAAGAAAGGCGGCTCGCCGATGCTTGGTTCGAGAAGAGCACAGGCCTCGGCGTCAAGGCCATCTCCGATGCCTCGGCCGCCATCAAGGCGGGCAAGTGGGACAGCGCCGAGCAAGTTCTGATCTCCACCATCAACCCGAGCTACCGCGTCGGGGCCGCAGCATCTGCGGAGCTGTCGGATTTTCTGTCGCAGCGGGGCAAGGCCAACGGCCTGGCCGTCGAGAACCGCATCACTAACATGAGCTATCTGCTGGCTGGCGCCGTCGTTCTGTCGCTCCTGCTCGCGGTGGGCACAACGGTGGTGTTGATCCGCGGCATCACGACACCTTTGAACCAGGCGATCGGCATCGCCCGCCGCGTGGCCGGCGGCGACCTCGGCTCGCACATCGACATCACAAGCACCAACGAGCTCGGTGAACTGCTGCGTGCCCTCAAGATGATGAACGAGAGCCTCGTGTCGGTGGTGGCAGGTGTGCGCCAGAGCAGCGACAGCATCGCGACAGGGTCGAGCCAGATCGCGGCTGGCAATGCCGATCTGTCGCAGCGCACCGAGAAACAAGCGGCCAACCTGCAGCAGACAGCTGCGTCGATGGAGCAGTTGACGTCCACTGTGAAGACCAATGCGCAGACTGCGTCTCAGGCCGAGCAGCTCGCCAAATCGGCGAGCGACGTGGCGTCTCAAGGCGGCGTCACCGTGGGGCACGTGGTGGCCACCATGGAGCAGATCAGCACATCAAGCAAAAGGATCAGCGACATCATCGGCGTCATCGACGGCATCGCATTCCAGACCAACATACTCGCGCTGAACGCTGCAGTCGAAGCCGCACGAGCCGGCGAACAGGGGCGTGGTTTTGCTGTGGTTGCCGCCGAGGTGCGCAGCCTCGCACAACGAAGCGCCCAGGCAGCCAAGGAAATCAAGACGCTGATCGGCGACAGCGTCCAGAAGGTCGACATCGGCAGCAAGCAGGTGAACGAGGCGGGCCGCACGATGAGCGCCATCGTGCTGCAGGTCAAGAGCGTGAGTGATCTCATCGCCACGATCAGCTCGGCAACTCTCGAGCAGACGGCGGGCATCACGCAGGTAAGCGGCGCGGTGAATCAGTTGGACCAGGTAACGCAGCAGAACGCGGCGCTGGTAGAGGAGTCAGCGGCAGCCGCTGAGAGCTTGCAGCTGCAAGCGGCGAAGCTGGTCGATGCAGTGGCGATTTTCAAACTCTGATCGGGAAAAGCGACTTTCAAATTCCCTCAAGTCGCTTGGAGTCAATCCGGGCCATCGCATTACTTTCTCTGGGGTCCCTCTGGGTGGTTGGGGTGAGGGCGACGGCGGTGGTGAAATGGGCGGCCTTGAATATCAACGGCGGCAGCCCTCACCCCAACCCTCTCCCGGAGGGAGAGAGAGCGAATACAGGGAGGTGCTCGTCGGTAGTGCGATTCGCAGCGTCGTTACTCGAGCAGTGTTCATCAGCCTCGGACGCTTCGAACGTCTTCCAACCTTGCAAGTTCCACGGCGAACTTCGCTGCCGGATCGAAGATCAAATGTGTAGCAGCAAGCGAGGAAGTCATGTCACCGAACAAGCAAATCGCCAAAGGCATCGGAGGTTGTGTTCTGGTGCCGAGTGCTGAAACATACCGGCTCAAGAGTGGAGCTTGGACGCACCACGTTGCCGTGACGGTGTCGCTGTTGCGTGCTGAGCCTGGTCTGCGACAGTTGTCCGAGGACATACCCATCGTCTGCGAAGAAGCCGCCGCACAGGGCTACAGACTGGTTCGCAGATACGACGACGCTGTCATATACCGTCTCGCGTAACCTCGAGCCATTCGGCAACCGGGAGTCTGGCTGCCTCGCATGCGGAGCAAGCCATCCGCATGCAAAGCGCAAGCCAGCTGTCACCGCTTCCCAGCGTCTTCGACCTTAGCGCGCAGGCGATCTTCCTGGGCACGCAGTTCGGGCGTGAACTCGGCGCCGAAATCGTCGGCCTCGAACACCGGGCGAATTTCGATGTCGGAGTCGCCTTCCATGGGGTTGGGGCACCGCCTGACCCATTCGACGGCCTCCTCCATCGACTTGACTTGCCACAGCCAGAACCCGGCGATGAGTTCCTTGGTCTCTGGGAACGGCCCATCGATCACGGTTCGCTGGCTGCCTGAGAACCGCACCCGTTTGCCCTTGGAACTCGGGTGCAGGCCCTCGCCCGCGAGCATCACGCCCGCCTTGACAAGTTCCTCGTTGAAGTTGCCCATTGCCGCAAGCAGTTCCGTGCTTGGCATCTTGCCGGCCTCGGACTGGCTGGTCGCCTTCACTATTACCATGACACGCATCTTCATTTCTCCTTTGAAAAAGTTTCTCGCACGCACCATTCACGGTGACGCTGCTGCGCGTCGATGACGATGGGAGCGCCCCAGGTTGGCGGTGATGAGTGCCGCAGTCAGCGTGACGAGCCACGAAAAATACATCCACAACAAGAAAACGGGGAATGCCGCAAACGCTCCATACACCGCCTTGTAGGTCGGCACCTTGAGCACGTAAGCCGCGAAGCCGCGCTTGCCGACCTCGAAGGCGATGCTGGCGAGAAGACCGCCTGCGATCGCATTTCGCCGCCGCACCTTGGTATTCGGCACAAAGTAGAACATCGCGGCCAAGCCGCCGGCGCTGAGCATCACCGGCCCCAAGGTCAGCACGAACTTGACCGATGGCGGTACGGCTCCGATCACGCCCATGGACGCGCTCAGCACATACGAGGTCGCCCAAAGACTCGCTCCAAGAACAGGCGGTCCTATGGCCAGCATCAACAGATACAGGCCCACCCGCTTGAAAATCGGACGCCCCTTCCTCACTCCCCAGATCTGGTTGAGTGCGTTTTCAATCGTGAGCAGCATGGCCACTGCCGTCACCAGCACGAACAGCGAGCCCAGCACGGTCAAGCCATTTGCGTTCTCGGCGAACTGACTCAGATATTTCAGTACCGTCCGCGCAATGTCTGCCGGAAGCAGGCTCTGCAACAGCACGTCTTCGATCGCCTTCTCGAATCGTTTGAAGATTGGAAATCGCGTGAACAGCGCAAAGCTCACGGCCAGAAATGGCACCATGGACAGCAAGGTCGTGAAAGTCAGGCTGCCGGCAACCTGTGGCAGGCGTTCCTCCCTCGCGCGGTGAATGGTGAGTCGAGCCAGGCTGAACATGCGTCAATCAAAAAGTGGATCAGCCATTGTGCCGGAGCCGTGCTGGCGGCTTTCCTTCATGTGACATTCGTTTGCCACGCCGCCGCCTGAACTTCTCTAGTCAAAGTTCGGTCTAGGTTCCGCTTGACACCCGACAAGACTCTTCGCGCAGTGGTTCAGGACTTCGCATCCATGAACACCCCAAAGGCGGGCGTGAAAGATGATGCGCAACCAAAGAAGAGCTTCCGCAGCAAGCGTCCGACACCGCACGTACTACGACATGAAAATCTATCAATCGACCAATGCCCACGTTTCTGACGCCGCCAACACTGCAGATGACATCGGCGCGTCAACTTCACGTTCGCCGCTGCGTACCAATTCGCCGGCCCCACGCTCTTTCGCAGAAACCGGAGGCCTCGCGCGACGCCGCTCATCAATCGACGTCAGCGGCACGAGCGTCTTGGCGCCACGAACGAAACTGCTTGGGGTGCCCGAGCGTGGCCTGACCGACCTTCCGCAGCATCTCCAGTTGGCCATCGCCGATCGCGCCGAGACGGGCGCCATCCCCTTGGCGATGACCAGCAAGGCAATGCTTGAATCGACCTCATCCATGGCCGCCAAAGCATTCCTGATGAAGCGCTTGGAAGAGTCTGCCGAAGCGCAGATCGTGCGAGACGTTTTGCACCAAGCGTCGCGCAGCATGCCTGATTTAGATGCCGGGATGTTAGATGCCGGGATGCGCAGTGAAATCCTGCGAGGCGTCGCCCAGCGTATTCTGTGGACTGAAAAGGACCAGCAAGACCTTCTCCTGGATGAGTTCTTGATGACCATTCGAGGCCTCGAACCTCGGGAGCGGACAGATGCGCTCACGGCGCTGGCCCGTGTGGGTCTGGAGCGAGGCCCACAAGGTCTGTCTCGTTTCGAGAAAATTCTCGAGGCGATCAATGACGAGAGCCTGGCGCGAAGAGCGGCCCCTCTGGCGGCGCTGGTTGAGTCGCTGGCCGACGGGCTGGCGCCGACTGAGATCGCTGATGGGGTGGCCCCAGAGGAGGAACCATGGGCGGAGCCCTCTGAGATCGGTTCTGACGATGCGGATGTCTCAAGCTTGGGCTCGGAGCTAGACGAGGATCAGGACTTGGGACCGGAGGTAGATCAACACTTGGGGCCGGAGGTGGAGCAGCACTTGGTGGAGCAGCACTTGGGGCTGGCGGTAGGGCAGCATTTCGAGCCGGATCTGCACCTTGAGCCTGAGGCGGCTCTGCCGCCGGAGGCTGAGCCCGCTGCCACGTCTCACTTGATTGAGATCTACACGCGCTTGCAGGAATCGCTAGAGGCCCTCGGCGGACGGGCTGATGCCGCCAAGCCTCTGTCCGTGTTGGCCAAAAGTTTGCGTCTCCTGGGCCTGCGCGACCAACAGCAATTTGAGGCATTTGATTTCATTGCGCGCGAGGTCGAGCGGCTTCCCGAGAACGTTCGACGCTCTGCGCTAGAAGAGCTCGCCAAGCTGGTCCCCGAACTGGCAGGAAATTACTTGCGCGGCTTTCGTCAAGTCGCGGCGGCATTACAGAAGCTTGGGCCTGAACATGCAGGCGCTGCGCTTGAAATCCTTATCGAGGGAAGTTTGAGTTCCTACACCTTGGATCCCATTTCTCGACTCGTCGAGCAGATGCCCCCCGGACCGCGCGCATCGATGCTGGCCAATCTCGTGCGTCACATCGAGCCGCATCAAAAGTCCGAAAGAGTGCAGTTGCGCGCCCTGGTGCTGCAAGCCATCGAACGACTCCCCGACGAGTTCCGGGGCATTGTGCTTGCGACGCCGCCTTTGACGGATGGCCAGCCCGCCATCGACGAGCAACGGTTCGATGACATCACGAGCATGGTCGGGCGACTGCCTGCTGAGCATCGCGCGGAGGCACTGGCAGCGCACGCTTCGGGGATCGCCAATCTGGCGGAAGACAAGAGGCAGCCTCGGCTCGACCACCTGCTCACGTTATGCGAGCAAGTCCCTGCGCACAAGCAAGGCAAACCGCTGTCAAAGGTGATCCGGAATATTAAAACCCTGCCGGATGCGCAGAGTCGCGATCACCTGTGGAAGAAGGCGATGCATACGACTGGACAGACCTCGCCCGAAGGCCGGGCCGAGTGCATCGCCGAGCTTGCCAATCAGATCCTTAACCTGTCGCCTCCCCTGCGCGAGGAGGCCCTCGAAACTCTCTCGCGTGCCGCAGAAGCATTGCCACAGAAGCATTGGAGACACCCCGTCCATGCGATTGCCAAGGCCATCAGCGAGCTCCCAACTGAAGCACGCCACGAAGCGTTCAACAGGACGCTGGGTATGCTGGGTGAGGTCCCGGCAGACGATCGCGTCTTCCTTCTCGCAACGCTTGTCCACACTGCCACTCAACTGCCTGAAGTTCCCACATCCAAAGGCCGTCCGGGCAGCGGTCCAGCGAGGGCATTCGACGCGCTTCTGCAGTCGATCGACGTTCTTTCGGACACGGACCGCACCTATACCTTGGGAATCCTCACGCGTGCTCAGGGTGATGTGGTCGAAAAGGGACAGGTGGTGGACCACATTTTCGAGGCAATCAATGGTCTTCCGGTTGAAAAACGCGGCCGCCTGCTCACCTCGCTACTTGACACTCTCGAGTGGAGTTCTGGCGACGTCATGAATCGACAGCTCGGACAAGCATTCTCCATACTCGACGAGTTGCCCGAGCATGATCTCGGTGCTGCCCTCGGAACACTTGCTGCGCGCCTGCCAGTAGAACTGCTCGCCCCTGAAGTGCGAGCGCATGCAATCCCGCATCTGCTCGGACTTGCCGAGCGCGTTCCACGCCGCGACATGGAACTTCCCTTGATAGCTCTTGCAACGATTCTGCGCAACATCCCAGAGCCTCGACAGATGCAGCAAGCGTTCGATCACCTCCTTGAGATGACCCGCGAGCGTGCGGATGATCTCCCGAACGAGTCAATTGGGGCTTTGCTCGCGGAGTTGGCCCTGCATATTCAGGCGTTGCCGGATCGCCAGCAAATTAGTTCTGCATGGAAGGGCATCCGGTCTCTGTTATTGCTTCGTCAGAAGAATCTGTGGGCGAGTTTTGGCTCGGGAAGCTTGCCGAGCACGTGATACAGGGAGAGTTCGGCGATTTGGAAGGTCCGATAGCCGTA
>JAJKJU010000012.1 GCA_021153565.1 Rhizobacter sp. | reverse complement strand
TGCACCATCTCCCGGGTGAGCGGATGCGAGCGCAGCAGGCCATGGGCCTTCGTCAGCGCGAGTTCACGCGGGTCAGTTGTCGCGACTGCCGACAGTGCGTCTGGCTTCTCGGCAGAACGACGCCGATTCGGGCGGGACCGGCGCGAGCGTCGGGTTCCGGCCGAACGGTCCGATGCAGCATCCGTTGTGCCTGGTGCCGACGCGCTAGACGTGCTTGTTCCGTCCGTTCCATGAGGCTCCACCGCGGAAGCGACCATCGCACCGTCATCTCGGGTTTTCTTCTCAAGCTGCTCGAGGACCGCCGACGTGTAGCTGGGCAGCGCATCCGCGAGCTCAAGCTGGTACTGCCAACGCTCGGATTCGCCTCCTTCGGCAGACCAATCTTCGGCAGCAGCCTGTGCGAATCGATCGGAGGCCCTGCCGATCTTGACGAGGACCTGAAGGTGTTCTTGAGCTTGCCTGTATCCTTCTTGCGCGGCGTCGGGGCCGGTCTCCTGAAGTGGAGTGTTCAGTGCCTCGGCCTCGTTCAAAAGTTGCACAAGCTCATCAAGAGCTCCTTGCAGCGCGGCGGGGGGTTCATAAGTCTTGAGGCGCGTGTAATGCAACGAAAGGGCCTTGGCGGCAGTTAAAGCGGCCATCGTCATGGCCATCGATATGCAGCGGTCCGCTTCTTCGCGAATGGAGCCGGCGGCATTCGCGCTATCACGCATCTCCGGCAGCTTCGACAATGCCTGCACGAATTGCTTGTACTCCTGAATCTCGCGGGACTGCTCCGCCAGTTGCTTCAAGCGCTGCGTCAGGCGCAGCCGCTCCTGCGCGGCATGTGGATCGCCGGGGGCGATCGGCTGCTGCGTAGGGTCCTCTGACGCGTTCATCAGCACGTCAGGCACCAGCGTCGACACCAATTCGCTGACGAAGTTAAGAGCAGTCCGCAGGGGGGGCGGCGGGCGCACAGTGGGTGACAAGTTTTCGTTGATTGAAAGCATCTCTTTCACGACTTCGTAGGCCGGAACGAGAAGACGACGCCTCTGCGCGGAATCCGCGCAGTGCTCAAGCATGTTCACTGTCCGCTGCACACGATTTAAAAGATCCTTGAATTTGGCGATGCGCTCTCTCGGTGAAACTGCCGCCGAATCTCTCTGCGGCAAGGTGGTGCGACGTGGCCGTGCGCTCCCGGCCTGCGTGGACGAGCTGCGTCCGGCCTGCCGCTGCGGAATCCCCTGAGGCGTGATGGTCGGGCTCGACCGCCTCACCGAGTTGGTTTCTGGAGGTGCCGCGGCCTCGCCCGACCCACTCGCGGCATCCCGCGCCGAAGATGAACCGCTCATGGGGTTTCGCCTGATTCCACTGCCTGACATTGGTATCGCTCCTGAAGGTCCACTCCGGCCAAGTCTCAGGCCGCACCAGTGGCAGATGTTGAATCGCAATGAGCAGCGGTATCGCCTTCGAGGCGAAGCGTTGTATATCGAGACGAAACCCTTGCAGCGTTCACACGGCAATCGCGCAATCGGCAGGACGCAGCGACGCTCGCGCGCTTTCTCAACCAGATCATCACGCCGGTTGCACAAGCCCGGGCTATGGCTGCGCTTTGAGCCTAGATCAGGTGCCTTTTGGCGCGCCACCCCATCCACGCGGCCAATTCCATCGGTCTTATTAAGTTCCGCATAGCGTGGAACACTGCACCAGGCATGCACTAGGCGGGTTCTGGGGAGGTCCTGGGGGGCAAACGGGGTGGCCATCGCTCCTGGTCATGGGCTGGTCGCGGATTCGCCCGGACGATCGGGGGGGCGCCACCCTTCGCTTCGCTTGAGTACACAGCGCTTCGTCTTCGCTCGTCGCGCGAAACCGATCGACGCCACGATTCGCACTTCGGCTGGCTCGGCCAAAGTCAATCCATCGGCCTTGGCGAGCCCACCCCCCAACCCACAGCAAGAGTGCCCTAAATGTTTCCTCGATTTCCAAGAGCATCCCGTACCCCCATTCACCGGGAACAAGACAGTCCACAGCTGCAAAGACCGACCCAGCGACCGGTTGGGTCCACCACTGCAGTGACGCCCGCGCCGCTGGGTCTGAAGCGCCGAACCATTTCGCCAAGTCCATCTGTACCAGCTACTCGGATCAGTCTTTCGGAAAAGACCCGCAATACAACCCGGGCCGAAGCTCTTGCCAGACCTCTAGAGCGTGTGCCGGACGTGCGGCCGATCGCACAACCCAAGTCACTCGAGACGATCGCCGGTGAGTGCGGCGTGCCTGTCGCGGCTCTGGAGGAGCGCATCCAGGATGAGCTGAAATCCTTCTGCGACGAAGCCGCGACCGGCGATACCCCTTCATATAGTAAACATCGGGCACTGATCGACACGCTTTACAATCTCTTCTTGCAGAGCAATGATAATCAATGCCCTCAATGGATTCGAAATACACGTGATTTTGACTCGTTCATTACACATTTTTTCCCGCAGTCAAATAATAATTCGCAGTCGATGCTTATAAAGCATATACGCGAATTTTTTCGGGATCACCTGCCACCCATGCTGCGATTAACACGCGATAAGGTAACTACCATCTACAATGGTTCAAGAAGCTGGGTGAAGTTTCCGTTTCCAGAGACTTTGGTGGATATGGAGGTAGTCGAAGAGGCCCGGCAGCTCGTCAATGAAGGATTTACTGAAAAAGAGGACCTGTTTGTCCACGGCACAGGCTCGGCCGCAATGGCGAATTTTGCCAAGAACCAGGCTATCTGGTCCGCATCTCTGGCAATACAAAGCGGCGATAAGGTCGTGACAGGAGAGTACGTCAGCGAAATCTCCCACGATGGGCAAACCTCGGCCACTGAAGGCATGAGCGGGCTGACAGATATATATACAAGCCGAGCGGGTTTGAGCTCGACAGGCTACACTTTGCGACGCTGGTTTGACGAAACTCCGGTCACATTTGGAATCAGTGAAGAGAAGCAGCGGGCATATAACAAGGACCGCAACATATGTCGGTCGTACTATAACTCCCAGGAGGGACTCACCGTCGGGCCGATCGTTCCGCTGGAAAACGTTGTAGCCATATCAGCGCCAAAGGCC
This sequence comes from Rhizobacter sp., assembly GCA_021153565.1. GTDB lineage: Bacteria > Pseudomonadota > Gammaproteobacteria > Burkholderiales > Burkholderiaceae_C > Albitalea. The sequence goes on along the minus strand of JAJKJU010000012.1, from coordinate 4,715 downwards.
AGTGAGGCACAGATTCGATCGTGGATCGCGGCGCATTGCCCGCACGCAAAGTTCGTATCGTACGAGGCCGCCACGATATTGGAATCCGATAATCTGCTTGGCTTGTTACGCGGTTGATAGGTCAGGGCAATTGCATGAAGAAATGACCAAATATCTGGTACAGGAGAGCCCTCGAAATCGAGGCGAAACATGGACGTGCTGTTGGTCTTGCTGGGCCTTCCTTGCTTGAGCATCTGTCTCGTGAAGGGGCCTTCATTCGTTCTTCGCTTCCGTTGAAATCATCCGACGAATCAGTTTGTACGGCTCTCAGAAGCTCTCCCGCTCTTCTTTTTTTTGACACGCTGAAGCCAGCGTCCGCCAATTCAGCCTGAAACGGCGTTGTTCAAAAACAGTCGTTTTTGGGTCTCAAAGGCGAGTGCGATCCGCCCGCTCACGGAGGCGGGAGTTGGCATGGAACGGTGTTGGAACTTGCTCCCCAACGACGCTCGCAGCCGACCCCAACCTTGCCAGTACGCCTGCGACGTGCTCGGCAAGCGATGCAGCACGAGTACCTCGCACACGAGGCTGTCGATGGCGCTCAACTTGTCGTCGAGCACGTCGGCGAACGCGAGCAGGTCGTTGCGCTGGTTCTCAAGCGCGACACGCACGGGGCGAATGCGTTGCTCATCGTCGTGTTCGCGACGCTGCAATTCGGCGACGATGAAGGCATACATCTCCTGCCGCGTGGCGAGCGTCGGGCCGGCCAGCGACAGCACGCCGCGGCCCAGCCAAGTGGCGAGCGTTCGCACGTCTTCTCGCCAAGGCATGCGCATGCGCATGAGCCTCAGCCACCATGTGCTGCTTCTTCGCCGTGCGGCATGCCTTTTCCGCGGCGACGCGCTTGTGAAGGTTCAGCACTTCATGCACACCGCCTGCGATCGCGGCTTGACTCATGAAGGTGATCGAGCCCTTGTGCAGCGCACCACCGAAGGAGCCGAACATCGGGCGGTAGTGCAAGGGTTTCGGTGTGGGGATGGACGCACTCGGGTCACACATTGCGGCCGCTGCAATGAATCGCCCTTCCGGATCAATGACGGGCATGTGGACTCGCGAGCAAACTTCGGAATTCCGTCACTTGCTTCGCATGTATCGGTGGGCGACAGATGCGGTTGCTTACGCTGCTCGCAGTAGTTGATATGGAGTATTGACATGGACATTCGCGTACCCCACGGCTCGGCCCTTCCCGGAGGAGTCCAGCACACCACGCCTCCTGCGTCCCCTGATATCAGGCCGGCAAACCCACATGAGGCGCCGCCGCTCCAGCCCAGACGGACGCGCCAGAACGCAGCGACGGAACATTTACCTGCCGCGTCTGCCGGGCAGCCGAAGATCGACCGCAGCAGTGCGCCCATCGATCTGCGTGCAGGGCAGGTGCGGCTCGAACGCCTGCGCGCTTTCGAGGCTCTCGTGTCAGAGCGTGAGGGCCAAACGCCGGCCACCCCGCCCGTGCCTTTGCGAACAAGGCCGCTCCCGGCGGCGACCTCGACTAGCCGGTGCCAGACGACAGGCGCCAGTTCGAGCAGGCCAGGCACCGATATACCGGATGCTCTGCCGATCGTTCCGGCCCGCCTGCGCGAGAAGTTCGAGGCCATCGACCTGAAGAAGCTGCGTAAGCTCGATAAGGATCTATATCAGTACGCCAAACATGTCATCGAGCAAGCGTCGACCGGCAGTCAGCCTAACGAGAGCACCGTTGACATGGACAAGCAGCACCTGCCACTGCTTGCTGCGATGGAGAACCATCGTCATCCGGGTCTCAACCTGAACGTCTTCAGCACGCCCGAGAAATGCCACCAGGCCATCCGCGACAAGCAGGGCGAGGTGGAGCGCGACCGACTGGCGGCGGACATGCGAATCGTGTTCCCGCCGTACCTGAAACTTCCCGACCATCACGTCGCACTCGATGTCCGGTTCAGGCCGGGCAAGCCCCCTTCGATCATCATCTACGAGTCGGCTATGCAAGAGAATGCGCATTTGCAGATCAAGGCGGTGACTGGAGCAATAAGGCCAGCGCCGCAGGTGTCCTTAGTCTTTAACATCATTCAGTACTGGCCCCGGGATAGCGTGATGTTCGCTTTTAACGCAGCCCTGAAGTCGTTCAAGACGCACGAGGTGTATGCAGCCGGCATCCATGACGGGCAAGGGCAACGCAACCACGTGCCGCCTGAGTTCAAGAAGCACATGTACTCCAAAAGCGCCGCTGAAAAGGAGAAGGACGCAAACGCCATCATCACGAAGGACAAGACGGGCGACTCGACAGAGACCCTTCTGCAGCGTGTCGAGGCCTATAGTGCCGACCGCGCCATCGAGAACAAGTCCATCGCGTACAGCACGTCCATCGAAGGCTTTCGCCTTCAGGAGATCCGGCGGGCAGGTGAGTACTTGGCGGAGAAGAAATCCCCAAAGAGGTCCTGGCTCTCTCTGTAGGCGCTGCGTTGCCGCCTGCTCCGTGTCAGAACAGGAAATGCCTCTGCGCCATCGGCAAGCTCGTGGCTGGCTCGCAAGTCAATAGCACCCCATCGGCCCGCACCTGATAGGTCTGCGCATCGATCTCCATCTTTGGTGCGTGGGCGTTGTGAACCATGTGCTGCTTCTTCGCCGTGCGGCATGCCTTTACCGCGGCGACGCGCTTGTGAAGGTTCAGCACTTCATGCACACCGCCTGCGATCGCGGCTCGACTCATGAAGGGGCTCGAGCCCTTGTGCAGCGCACCACTGAAGGAGCCGAACATCGGGCGGTAGTGCATGGGTTTCGGTGTGGGGATGGATGCACTCGGGCGGCAGGTTTCCGCGCCGAGAGCCCCGCGAGTGCTTCATGTGCAAACCGCGAGCCAGGATGGGGAGGTGCACGTTTGGACGATCCCGAACGGGACCGTGATCCGATGGAAGTGAAGGCTGCGGCTACACCGCTGGCAATTTTTTTGATCGTCATGTAATGAAATAAGCCCGCAGCAACTGGCCGACTACAGCAAGTCGGAGCTGGCACGCTGGGCGCAAGTGGTCAAGGCCGCGATTCAAACTGATGTGAAGTCATCAACACCCGTTCGCCCTGATCCTTCGATACCTCAGGACTGGGTCGCTTCGCGATCGAAGGGCTTGTGGAGCGTCGAGATGGGGCTCCGATACGCCGTAGGCGTACCCTGTCCTGAGGTATCGAAGGGTCAGCCTGAACGGATCGGTGTCCGCAACCTGAAGGCATACACATCAGTTGAATAGCACCCAGTGGCCAAGGCCGCAAAGATCAAGGCAGACTGAACGAACCGTCTACTGTGCACTCAGAGCGGTTTTTGGAAGCGCCTGCTCTTTGCTACTCGACATGTGGCGCTGCGAAATTTCGCCAAAGCGAACGCTCCGTCGTCTGCGTACAGACAGAGGGACGCAACCCGATTAGCGTCGGGACCTCGTCGCATGTTCGACCTTGACACCATGGACCGCATATCTTCAGAAGGCGTATCGAACCCTCATCGGTTCCAATCCTCGGCTCCGCCGTCCCCCGGCGGCAGCGCCACCTCGCAGCGGTCGCCCCGTGCTTCTTCTCCTACGCACTTGTCAGAGCACTTGTCCGCGCGGGAAAGCTTGCCCGAAAGCTCCGGGGCGAGCAGTCCCATGCCGCCGCGCGCGGCGGTGCTGCGGTGGCCGAACGGCCAGACATCTTTCGGTCGATTGGCGCCGAGTCCGCCAGGGACGCTGAACTTCCTGGCTACTGAAGTCGAGGGTCCGCTGGCACATCGATGCCAGAAGGCTGATCGCATTCCCCGAGCCCAACTCGATCCGGGCCCGTTCCAAGTGGCTGTGGCTTCGCAAAGCGCCGACGGGGATCCTCTGTATGTCGAGGCGACGCTGCTGGAATACGTGCCGATGATCTATCCAAGCATGCTGAAAAGAGTCGCCGCGATAGCAGGCGGCGAGGGTATCGGCCTGGATACTCAAGACCAAGCGACCCTGTCGAGGGTCACGCAGGGTGTGTTGCATCACCTGCTAGAAGGGAACTGCACCGATCCTACGGCCGTACGCCGAGCCTGCAATGCGCTGGAACGACCCTCCATCGAGCTCGAGCTGACTCGAGTCGACCACTCCGGCGCCGCGTCCCACGACTACAGGTGCAATGCGTTGAGCGGCGAGGGATTCGGCGACGAGGCGGAGGGTGACCTCGGAGAGATGCTTGACAGGCTGAAGGACGGGGAGCATCTGTACCTGAATGCCACGCACGCAATCCGCGGGGACGCCCATTCGATGGCCATCTCCGCCACGAGGCTCCCTGGGGATCGGGTGCGGGTCAGCCTCTTCAATCCGAACGGATGGCACCGAGTCGCACGCAGCGGCAGCCATTCCCGCATCCCGGCAATCGCGAAGACGGTGTCACTCAAGGATGCCCGCGCGGCGCTGGTCTCGCTGGCTGGTGGTGTCATCGAAGTCCCTGTTCACATGAGGGGGGGTGTTAGTCCGATCTGGCACGACCCGGCGGCTGGCGAGCCACTGTTCGTTTGGCTGAGCGCTTTGAATCCCAAAGTGCAGTGGCATTCGACGGGCCAGCGCATGACGCCCCAGAAGGGCCCCGACTGCAGCGTTGAAGTGGTGTTCGCCTGGCTCGCCAGCGTGCTGCCCGAGGCCGACTACAAGCTGGCCAAGGCCCATGTGCTCAACATATTGACGCAGGCGGCGCTGTACCACGATCTC
>JAJKJU010000011.1 GCA_021153565.1 Rhizobacter sp. | reverse complement strand
TCAGTGCAACGGGATCTTTAGCCTACCGGCCGCGGCGGTCACGCCGTGCCGTCAGCGGAGACCGGGGCGCCGCGTCCGCCAGACTAAAGACTCTCTGCACTCCAGACTAAAGACTCTCTGCACTATGGCGAGGAGGCGCAACGCCGCAATGCGCTTCGAGAGCAAGCGAGCAGCCGGCAGTTGTGGCTTGACGCGACACTAGTTCCTGAGCAAGGGCACAATTTCAGCCCTGAAGGGATAAATGGACATGGCAGTCTGGATACGTCGCGGCGCTTGGGCGCTGCTGGTCTTGGTGGTGTTGGTGGTCGCGGGTGCCGCCTTGTTCGTCGCGAGTTTCGACGCGAACAAGTACAAGGGGGTCGCCGTCGACTGGATGAAGACGCACCGGCAACGCACGCTTGTCATCGACGGACCGATCGAGCTGTCGATGTTCCCGCGCCTCGCCCTCAAGGTGTCGAAGGTCACACTGAGTGAAGCGGCGAAAGTCGAGAACTTCGCAGAGATCGACTCGGCCGGGCTAGCCGTCGATGTGCTGCCGCTCTTGCGCGGAGAGGTGGTCGTGGGGCGCGTCGAAGCCAAGGGGGTTCGCGTCACCTACCTGCGCGATGCCAAGGGCAAAAGCAACATCGACGACCTGCTGAAATCTGACTCCGAGCCCGACCAGGCGCGCACGAGCAAGCCGGTGCGTTTCGACGTGAGCGGCATCACGCTCAACGACTTGAAGGCCATTGTCAAAGATGACATGACAGGCACCAACGGCCAGCTGCTGCTGCGCTCCTTCAAGTCGGGTCGCCTTGCCAATCGCGTCGAGGCACCGGTGGACATGGACCTGCAGTTCGACTTCAAACAGCCCGCAGTCAAGGGCATGCTGAGCGGCGACACGAAACTGATGCTCGACACCGAGACGCAATCGGCCGCCTTGCGCCAGATGAGCCTGCTCTTCAAGGGCGACGCCCCCGGCGCCAGCGCCGTCGATCTGGCGCTCAAGGGCAGCGTAGCCTGGGATGGCTCGAAGAAGAGCATCAACGCCGATGCACTCTCGCTTCGCTTGAGCGGCCACACCGGCACCTTGAAGCACGACGGCAGCACCTTGTCGATCGATCGTTTCGCCTTCGAACCCGCTGCGCAAACGCTCATGCTGCGAAAGTTGCAAGCCGCAGTGAAAGCCACGCAGAGCGGGCATCCAGTGACGCTGGACCTCGAATGGCCCGAGCTCGCCGTCGCAGGCAAATCGATCAGCGGCAGCGCCTTCAGCGGCAAACTCTCACGGGGCGGCGACATGCCCTTGACCGCGAGGTTCAAGAGCGCGGCGCCCAGCGGCAGCTTTGAAGCAGTGCACCTGCCTGCGTTCGAGGCGCAGGTCGAAAGCGACGCGCCTCAGCGCAAGTTCGCTGGAACGTTGCGAGGCGACCTCACGATCAAGCCATCGCAAGCCACACTGGTCATGGACAAACTTGACCTGCAAGCCAAGGTGCAGGAATCGCAGCTGCAGCCGCTCGCGCTCAATGTGCGGGGCAATGCGATCGCGTCGACCCAGCGCTCGAACTGGAACATCGCCGGCCAGCTCAACGACAACCGCTTCTCGACCGAAGGTACAGCCACGCTCGCAGGCGACACGCCGCGGATCACAGCGAAGGCCAACTTCGATTCGCTGGACCTGAATCGACTGCTGGCCACCACGGCGGCTCCTGCCAAGCCTGCAAAGGCGAGCAGCACCGATACGCCGGTCGACCTGAGCGGTTTGCGCGCAGTGAACGCCCAGGTCAGCCTGCATGCCGGGCGCTTCGTCTTCCAGCAGTACAAGGTGGCCGATGCCCGCATCGAAGCCTCGCTCGAAGGCGGCATGCTGCGCATCAACGAACTGCAGGGCAAGGCCTGGGGCGGACAGTTGAATGCGACTGCGTTTGCCGATGCGCGGGCCAGCCGCATCGCGATCAAGGGCAGTGCCACGGGCGTGGACGTGAATGCGCTCATCAAGGACGTCGCGGCGAAAGACTGGATCGAAGGCACGGGCCGTGTGAGCTTCGATCTCGACAGCGCAGGGCGAAGCGTGAACGAGATCAAATCGCGGCTGAAAGGCAGCTCGGCTTTGCTGTTGCGCGATGGCGCGGTCAAGGGCATCAACCTCGCGAAGAGCTTGCGCCAGGCCAAGGCCGCGCTCACGATGAAGCAGGATGCCGCGCAGAAGGCGAATGAGACAGAGAAAACCGACTTCAGCGAGCTGTCGGCCAGCTTCCAGATCGCCGACGGCGTGGCGAGAAATCGCGACCTCGACATGAAGAGTCCATTCCTGCGCATGGGCGGCGAAGGTGCGATTGACGTGGGTCGCGGGCGCATCGACTATTTGGCGCGCGCCACAGTGACATCCACGATGAAGGGGCAGGACGGCGCCGATCTCACGTCACTGAAAGGGCTCACGATTCCGGTGCGGCTGACCGGGCCGTTTGAATCGCTGGACTGGAAGATCGAGTGGTCCACGGTCGCCGCGGCTGCCGTCACGAAGCAACTCGAAGACAAGATCGGCCAGCAGCTCGGCCTCAAGCCCGCGCCTGCAGGCGCGTCCAAGCCATCGCCCACCGACATGCTCAAGAAGGGCCTGAAGGGACTGTTCAAGTGAGCGATCTGCAAGTGCGCATCGCTGCGCTGAACGTGTATCCGATCAAGAGCTGCGCGGGCGTGAGCCTGAACGAGGCACTGCTGGTCGAAACCGGTTTGGAGTTCGATCGAGCCTGGATGGTCGTCGATGGGGCGGGCCGTTTCGTCACGCAGCGTGAGCTGCCTCGCATGGCTTTGATACGCCCGAGCTTGAAAACGCACGAGATGGTCCTTCGCGCCCCCGGCATGCTGGCGCTTCATATCGCCCTTGATGCCATTGAGGCACCTTGCCGCGTCACGGTGTGGAAGAACGAGGTCGCGGCCTACGACATGGGTGCGCTCGCGGCACAGTGGTTCAGCGACTTCCTGGGACAGACGCTGCGCCTCGTGCGCTTCGACCCCGAGCAGAAGCGTCTCTCGAATCGCCAGTGGACCGGCGAGCTCGAAGCGGAAAACGCCTTCTCTGACGGCTACCCGGTCCTCGTTGCCTCTCAGGCCGGGCTCGACGAATTGAATCGCCGTCTCGCCGCTGCCGGCCATGTGGCGGTGACGATGGAACGTTTTCGTCCCAACATCGTGATCGACGGCGTCGAGTCGAATGGCGAGGATCACCTCGACGACATCGGATTCGACACGCCCGACGGCGCCGTTCGGATCAAGCTCGTCAAGCCCTGCACGCGCTGCCCCATCCCTGACATCGACCCAGCCACCGCCGAGCGCGGCCACGCGGTGCGCGATGCTCTTCTCACCTACCGGGCAGATTCGCGTGTGGGCGGAGCCATCACCTTCGGCATGAACGCGGTCATTGTCGAAGGCATCGAGCGTGAGCTTCGCGTGGGGCAGACCGGTGCCGCGAACTACAAGTTCGACTAGCCGGCACACCAAGCTTGGCGTTGCCAATGGTGTATTTCGTGGTGAGCGTCACTGCCTACCTTGCTCCCGCAGGATCCGTGGGCAATGCCTTGGCATCGCGCCCGCCTAAAATCCGCCTTTCCCTCGAAGTCCAGAAAGTCCTCCATGAGCCTCAAATGCGGCATCGTGGGCCTGCCCAACGTAGGCAAGTCCACTCTCTTCAACGCGCTGACGAAAGCCGGCATCGCCGCGGAGAACTACCCCTTCTGCACGATCGAGCCCAACGTGGGCATCGTCGAGCTGCCCGACCCGCGCCTCGACGCGCTGTCGGCGATCGTGAAACCTGAGCGCGTCGTCCCGGCCATTGTCGAATTCGTCGACATCGCGGGGCTGGTCGCCGGTGCATCCAAGGGTGAGGGCCTGGGCAACCAGTTCCTCGCACACATCCGTGAAACGGACGCCATCGTGAACGTGGTGCGCTGCTTTGACGACGAAAACGTCGTACACGTCGCGGGCAAGGTCGATCCGATCTCCGACATCGAAGTCATCCAGACCGAGCTGTGCCTTGCCGACCTCACCACGGTCGAGAAGACCTTGCAGCGGACCACCAAGGTCGCCAAGGCGGGCGACAAGGAAGCGCAGCGCCTGCTCGACGTGCTCAACAAGTGCCAGGCCGCGCTCAACGAAGCCAAACCTGTGCGCAGCATCGATTTCAGCAAGGATGAACAGATTGTGCTGAAGCCGCTGTGCCTCATCACCGCCAAGCCGGCGATGTTCGTGGGCAACGTCGACGAGAGCGGCTTCGAGAACAACCCCTACCTCGACAAGCTGCGTGCCTACGCAGACCTGCAAAGGGCCCCAGTCGTTGCCATCTGCGCGAAGACCGAAGCCGAACTCGCCGAGATGGGAGACGAAGACCGCCTCATGTTCCTGCAGGAGATGGGCCAGACCGAACCCGGCCTGAATCGTCTCATCCGCGCCGCCTTCAAGCTCCTGGGCCTGCAGACCTACTTCACCGCCGGCGTGAAGGAAGTGCGTGCCTGGACGATCCACGCTGGCGACACCGCTCCGCAGGCCGCGGGCGTGATCCACACCGACTTCGAAAAGGGCTTCATCCGCGCCCAGACCATCGCCTATGACGACTTCGTCTCGTTCAAGGGCGAACAGGGTGCGAAAGATGCCGGGAAGATGCGGGCGGAGGGCAAGGAATACGTCGTGAAGGATGGGGACGTGATGAACTTTTTGTTCAACGTCTGATGACCGAGCCATCTTTCCTGGAACATCAGGGAAGGCCGAGACCCATGAACCTTTGTTGTTTCTGGGCGTTGCCGGCAATTCCACGAGTAGCCATCTGGATGGAACTCAACCTCGGTAATTCACCCTTGCGGCGAATGCGCCCACATTCACCGCACCAAATGCGGCAAATAACTTGTCGCTGCAGCGAATGAGACTCACAATCACCGCATGAATAGCGGCGATTACCTCTACATCTGGCAGGCGCCTGACTGGCCTCACTGGCGCTACGACATCTCAGCACTGGCGCAGACCATGGCCCAGGTCAGCCGCGCCCAAGGGTTGCTGCTGGGTCGGCTCGCGGATATGAGGCTGGGTCTGCGCGACGAAGCCAGTCTGGCCGCCCTGACCGACGATGTGCTCAAGACCAGCGAGATCGAGGGTGAGCACCTGAACGTGGCATCCGTCCGCTCCTCCATCGCCCGTCGATTAGGGGTGGACATCGGATCGCTGGCACCCGTCGACCGGCACGTGGAGGGTGTGGTGGAGATGGTGCTGGACGCGACCACGCAGCATATGAAACCACTCACGCCGGAACGTCTCTTCGCATGGCATGCGGCGCTGTTTCCCACGGGCTACTCTGGCCTCACCAAGATCACGACGGGCGCATGGCGAGATGATGCCCACGGCCCCATGCAGGTGTTTTCCGGTCCGATGCCTCGCCAGCGGGTGCACTTCGAGGCGCCACCGGCTGATCGCCTGACGTCCGACCTGACCGTCTTCCTACGTTGGCTGAATGACCCGGTCCACAGCGATCCGGCACTGATCCGCGCAGGGCTCGGACACCTGTGGTTCGTGACTCTGCACCCCTTCGATGATGGGAACGGCCGCATTGCACGTGCTGTGGGTGACCTGCTACTGGCACGTGCCGACGGCAGCCCTCAGCGCTTCTACAGCCTGTCCGCGCAAATCCAGCGCGAGCGCAAAGCCTATTACTACATCCTGGAGCGCACGCAAAAAGGCTCGATGGACGTGACTGAATGGCTGCGTTGGTTCCTCGACATGCTCAGCCAAGCGCTGGGCCAAGCGCATGGCGTACTGGACGCCGTGCTGTTCAAGGCGCGGTTCTGGCAAGGGCTGCACGGTGCCACGTTGAATGAACGTCAGGTCAAGGTGCTGAACCGACTGCTAGATGGCTTCGAAGGCAAGCTCACCAACAGCAAATGGGCGGCGCTGGCCAAGTGCTCGTCGGACACCGCGCTGCGAGACATCAGCAACCTGGTCGAGCGGAGGATCTTGCTAAGAACTGCGGCCGGCGGGCGCAGCACGAGCTATGAGCTGAAGCCTCTTTGAGAGGCACCCCAGTGAAGCAGACACCAGATCGGTGTGAGCAATCTCCCACTACATATCGATAGCCAACACTAACTTTTTAATGCCGCAACCGCAATCAGCACTCTCGCCCAGAGAGTGCTAGTATTCGCGGAACCCAAAACCTCCCCAGGGGTCTATGAGTACCATGAACCTGTCCTCTCCTACCTCGGCTCTGATCGTTCGCGACCCGTGGACGTTGGTGCCGTCACTGGGCAACCTGGACGCCTACATCTCTGCGGTAAACCGCCTCCCCCTGCTCAGCCAGGAAGAAGAGATGTCGCTGGCGCGCCGGCTGCGTGAAAGCGCCGACGTGGCGGCCGCCGGGCAACTCGTGCTGTCGCACCTGCGGCTCGTGGTTTCAATTTCTCGCCAGTACCTCGGCTACGGCCTGCCCCACGGCGATCTGATCCAGGAAGGCAATGTCGGCCTGATGAAGGCGGTGAAGCGCTTCGACCCTGACCAGGGCGTGCGCCTCGTCAGCTATGCCATGCACTGGATCAAGGCCGAGATTCACGAATACATCCTCAAGAACTGGCGCATGGTCAAGGTCGCCACGACCAAGGCGCAGCGCAAGCTGTTCTTCAATTTGCGTTCGATGAAGCAAAGCATGAAGGACGAAGCCGCGGACGTCCACACCCATCGCAATACCCTCACCCAGGGCGAAGTGGACACGATGGCGCGCAAGCTGAACGTCAAGCGCGAGGACGTGCTCGAAATGGAAACGCGCCTGTCCGGCGGCGACGTGGCTCTCGAGCCGCAAGCCGACGATAGCGAAGAAAGCTACGCACCCATCGCCTACTTGGCGGACGACTCGAACGAACCGACGCGCGTGCTCGAAGCGCAGCGCCGCGACTGGCTGGCTGGCGATGGCATCGTGAAGGCGCTCGACGCCCTCGATGCACGCAGCCGCCGCATCGTCGAAGAGCGCTGGCTCAAGGTCAATGATGACAACTCGGGCGGCATGACACTGCACGACTTGGCCAGCGAGTACGGCGTCAGCGCCGAGCGCATCCGCCAGATCGAAGTGGCGGCCATGAAGAAGATGCGCAAAGCTTTGAGCGAAGCAGAGGTCTAAGCACGACGCTCGCAAGCGGCGCTTAGAGCCTTTCGCGGATCACTTCCGCAGTGCTTCGCAAACGCGGACCCTAGGGTCCGCGTTTTGTTTATCGCGGCAACATTCTTCACGCATGAGCGTCTTCGCGCCGTCATCCCCCGCTTCGCCTGAGCGACAGAGCTGAATACAACGGAGCGCATAGTAGGGCTCCCACATTCAACTAAATCAAGCGGCCACACGCCGTTCTCAACGAATGAAAATTCGTAGTAACTCATTGGTGGAGATGCAGCCGCTGCTGCCTGACAAACAGGAGAGCGGCTCCTCACAAGCCCCAAAAGATCACCACGCCATGGAGGCAAGGTGGAAACAAAGCAGCCTGTTTTTCGCAAAGAGTGAAAAGTTGGAGCCAAGCGGGTTCCAAGGCGTATATATCTCCAGGAATGAGCCTGCCGAGTTCCGGCAGCAAACTCGTGAGGCGCTTCGGAAAATCGATTCCAAGCCCGCCGGCGCCTGGGCGTTGCAGCAGCTTGCAGCGTTGAATGAGTTCAATCCAAAGAAGATGGTGATCATCAAGCAACCGCCCTCACCGGACCACGGGAGCACGGCGACGGCAGCGTGGGAAAACCCCAAATGGCCCAGCCCATGGCTGAACCACTTGTCGACGCTTAGTGCCAAGAGATGCAAGGACGAATTCATTCCATATGTCGCGGGCCAAGGGGCCGACCGCAGCATCGTCGAGTTCGTCCCGTCACAGGGACTGAAATTCGAAGCCGGCGAGCATAGACCTACAGAAGATCCGAGCCTCGGATTCACCACGCTAGGGCACGAACTTATCCATTCCATCCACCATTTACACGGAACCTCTTATCGGCCGGAATTCGGCGATGCCTCTCATGATTCCGACTGGGGCGCTGCCGAGGAAGAACTGCGAACGTGCGGTGTCGGTCCATGGCGCGACGAAATTCCTTCGGAGAATGCGATACGCCGCGAGCATGGTGTTCGGGAAGCGCCTAATTACTCGGGGAACACAGGCAAGAAATTGCGGCCTCCTCCTGAAACCAATTCCCCCCATACTGAACAGCGGTTACGCGAACTCGGCGCTGTGCACGGACGGCCGCTGGGCAGACCACCGCTCAAGGAAGATTGACAGCGCAGCGACGTCGTCGTCTTGATCAACTTGCAGCCACTGAACTGGATCGCAGTTCGGCTTGGAACAGCGCGACCTTTGTCGAGACTGGCGCAAGCGCTCGCATCCTCAACTGACAGATTCAGCCTGCCGCAAGCAAAGCCTTGACGTCCGCATTCAGCGCTTCAAGCCCGCTGCCGTAGCCCTCGAAAAGCCGCACCTGACCTTTGGTGTCGAAGAGGTAGGTGCCCGCAGTGTGATCGACGGTATACGACCCGGGCGTCTTGCCTGGAGACTTCACAAAGAAAACTTTGAAGCTCCTCGCGGTCGCCGTCGTCTGTTCAGGCGTGCCCCGCAAGGCGATGAATGCGGAATCGAAATTGCCGACGTAGCTCTTCAGAACCGCTGGTGTGTCGCGCTCGGGATCGACTGTGATGAAGATCGCCTGCAAGCGGTCGCCGTCTTTGCCGAGCATCTTCTTCACCTGTGCGAGTTCGGCCAATACGATGGGGCAGACATCGGGGCATTGCGTATAGCCGAAGAACACGGCCGTAACCTTTCCCTTGAAATCGTCCGGCGTGCGTGTCTGTCCGTTCAGGTCGGGCAATGAGAACCGATAGTTCGCGCCGGTGATATCTACACCTTTAAAAGTACTTGCCGACGAGGACGCCGAGATGCCGAGCTTGTCGCAGCCGGCCAGTCCGCCCAGGACGAGCGAGCCCACGGCAACACATGCCGAAACGATCAACGAACGCCGGTTTGCCATAGCAGAGGACTCACGTAGTGATCCACCAGCAGCGCGGCGAATAGCAGCGAGAGGTGGATGATGGAAAAGCGGAAGGTCTTGCGTGCAAGCATGTCCGAATACGAACGCCACAATTTCCACGCATAGCCGGTAAACCCCGCGCCAAGCAGCACAGCGGACACGAGATAGATGTAGCTGCTCATGCCCGACACGAAGGGCAGCAAGGTGCCGGCGAACAGCACCAAAGTGTAGAGAAAGACGTGCAGCCGCGTGAACTCCGCTCCGTGCGTCACGGGCAGCATCGGCAGGCCCGACTTGCGGTAGTCCTCGGCGCGATAGAGCGCCAGCGCCCAGAAGTGCGGCGGCGTCCATAGAAAGATGATGAGGCACAGTATCCACGCTTCGGCCGTCACGTCGCCGCGGATGGCGGCCCAGCCGAGCACCGGCGGCATGGCTCCTGACGCACCGCCGATCACGATGTTCTGCGGTGTGAGCGGCTTGAGTACCACCGTGTAGATCACTGCGTAGCCGACGAATGTGGCGAAGGTAAGCCACATGGTCAGCGGATTCACGACGAAGTACAGCAAGGCGCTCCCGGCCACGCACAGCACTGTGGAGAACATCAACGTTTGCGTGTTGGTGAGTTCGCCCTTGGCCGTGGGGCGCCACGCCGTACGCGCCATCTTGGCATCGATGCCTTGCTCGACAAGACAGTTGAACGCCGCCGCCGCGGCGGCCACGAGCCAGATACCTACCGTCGCCGCCAAGGCCATCTTGAAGTCCGGCAAGCCCGGCACCGCGAGCAGCATGCCGATGACAGCGCAGAACACGATGAGCTGCACCACCCGCGGCTTGGTGAGGGCGTAGAACTGCCGGATTCGCGAAGGAGCGCGCAAGGCGGCGGAAGTGGACACAGTGTCTGACATGGGGAATCGCGAATTCTACGAAGCCGGCCTGCCGGCGGCAGACCACGTCGAGGAGGCGGCCTTGGGCTGACGCGCCGCCTCGTCTGACTGAATGACGCGAGCCAGGAGCAGCGTCATCACGATGAGCAGCATCGCCGCGCCCGCGGTATGCGCGAGGGCAGCTGCCAGCGGCCAGCCCAGCACGACGTTGCCGAGTCCGCTCGCGAGCTGCCACGCGCCAACGCCTGCGAGCGCGAGGGCGAATCTTTTCTGCGTCGCTCCACCGGTTGCCGCCAGTCGCCACGCGAGGAGGCCAATCGCAGTGAACACGACGAGCGCACCGATGCGGTGGGCGACGTGGATCGCCGTCAACGCGGCGAAGGGAATCGTCTCGCCGTCGTGGCCGATGCCGAGCTTGCGCAGGATGGTGAAGCCGTGATTGAAATCCATCGAGGGCCACCAACTGCCTTGGCATATGGGGAAATCGGAACAGGCGAGAACGGCGTAGTTCGTGCTGACCCATCCGCCGAGCGTGACCTGCGCGACGGCGAAGATCAACACAAGGACGACGGCCCTCTTGTGTCGAGAGGTCAGGGCGATCGGCGCACGCACGCAGACCTGACTCTGCGCAGCAAGCAGCATCAGCAGGATCATCGCGCCCATCAGGTGCATGGTGACGATGGCGGGGTAGAGCTTGAGCGTCACGGTCCAGGCACCGAATGCGCCTTGCACGCACACGCCGATGAAAGTGGCTGTAGGCCACCACGGCGAGGCGGTTTGCATTGCACCGGCGCGATCGCCGGAAGCCGACGATTTGTGTCGTACGCGCCAATGCTCAAGCCAGCTCACCACCATCAGGATCGTGATCAGCACGCCCACACCCGTCGCGAGGTAGCGATGCAGCATCTCGACCCACGCCTTCGCATGCGTCACCGGCCCGCTGGGCAATGCAAATTGCGCAGAGCTGATTTCTTGGTGCGCACCCAGCTGGCTCACGCTGCCGTAGCAGCCGGGCCAATCGGGACAGCCGAGACCGGAGTCTGTCAGCCGCGTGAACGCGCCGAAGAGCGTGAGGTCAAAGGTAAGGAACAGTGTCAACAAGGTCAGAGCGCGAAGCCGTTTCGCCGGCTGCGCACCGCGGTGACGCAGCCACCACCACGCAAGGGGCCCCAGCGCGAGCGTGAGCCCGAGCAACGCCATGCGAAGCACGGGCGAGAAGTCGTAGATCGACTGCGCGTTCATCTTGAACTCAGCTGCTTCGAAGCGATGTGGGGGTCGACATGTCAGCGGCCGGGCTGGTCCCAGGATGCAGAGGCACGCAGCAGCCGCTCGATGTCGCGCTTGAGCTTGGAGGGGTCGGGCTCGACGGGCGTGCGCAACATCCATTGACCCATCGGATCGACGATGTAGAGGTGCTCGGCGAGCTGACGGCCGCGGGCGGGCGCGAGCCAGCGCGACAAGTCGGCGCGCGGCACGCGCAGCACGGTGGGCGGGTCGATCACCGAGATGGCTTGAATCACTTCAGGCCGTGGCGCGCCGTCGTCGGGGATAAGCCAGACCTTGTCGACACGCCCTTTCTCGCCACCCAAGGTTTCGCGCAATTGCCTCTGCAGGTAGAGGTGTCGTTCACACAATGAGTCACAGGCCGCATCGGCCACGACGATGAACAACCACTGTCCGCGAAGGCTGGACGGTTTCACGGTCTCGCCAGACAGCGTCTTCATGGGCAGATCGCCGGGAAGTTCGCGCGTGGGCGTGATCAGCTCGCCGTAATTGTTCCGAGTCTGCGGACGGATGACAAAGTAAGAAAGGTACGAGGCCGCCACCGGGGCAGCGCACACGGCGAGCACGAGCAGCATCTTCATGCGACCCAGAGCCGTTCGGCGCGCGGCATCGCCGTCCACCCCCGGCATCGGCACGGAGTGCACCGTGAAGGTCACGGGCTCAGGCGTGGCGCGAGCGTCGGGGGCGGATGAGTTGGAACCAGACATACAAACCTGCCATGAGCGCACACAGGGCAAACCATTGAAAGGCGTAGCCGTGGTGCTTGTAAATGTCGACCGCCGGGCGCGGCCACTGACGCAGCAAACCGTCTTTGGCGTCGTTCGTGTCGTCCTGAACCACCGACAGAGGCAAGAGACTCAAACCCGTCTCGCCGGCAAACGCGCCAAGATTGAGATTTTGACGGATGGGGCCTGACGCCACCCCGCCGAAGTCATACAGCCTCGCAGGGGGCGGGGCGATGTGGCCGGCGATCTCGACCTCGCCGACCGGTGTTGTCAGGGCTGGCAAGCGCGTGCGGTCGAGTGGGTTGCGTGGCACCCAGCCGCGCTGGACCAGTACAGCCTCGCTGGCCCTTGTTCCCGCAAGCCGCAGCGGTGTGACGACGTAGAAGCCCGGCCGTCCATTCATCTGGCGGTTGTCGAGAAAGACGGTTGCGTCGGTCACCCACAGGCCGCGCAAGTGAACGCGACGGTAGCGCTGCGCGTCGGCGTCGCTCGCGCTGCGCGCGAGGGTCGAAGCTGCGATTTCGGGCATCGTTGCACGTTCAACAAGCGCTTGCTGCAAGGCCTCTTTCTGCGATGCGCGGCTCAACTGCCATACGCCGAGCCGGCCGGTCACACCCACTCCTGCGAGTGTCGCCAGCAGCACGATGAGTGCGCGGCGTGAAGACACCGCGGATGGCGTGGTCACTGCCTCACCTCAGGGGCTGAGAGCATTTCGAGCGTGTCCGAGCAGCACGTCAAAAGGCGCCTGATCTAGGTGCAAAGCGCAGCCATAGCCCGGGCTATGGCGAGCATTTGCAACGACGAGCAGGGGTCTTTTGGCGTGATGAGCGGGCATGATCGAAATACTCTCAGCCTCT
>JAJKJU010000010.1 GCA_021153565.1 Rhizobacter sp. | reverse complement strand
TTGCTCCTCGCTTGTGTGGCTCGCCACACGGCGCTCGGAGCGCCTTGCATCGCATCCCGCCCTGCGCCCCCAAAACGGAAAATTATTCCGGGCCATGTCCTGAAAGAGACTCTCATGAACCGCATCAGTACCTCCCAGGCTTTCGATACGTCCTTGCAGCAGTTGCAAAAGCGGCAATCCGAGTTGGGCGAAGCGCAGCAGCAGCTCACGACAGGCAAGCGCGTGAACAAGGCGAGCGACGACCCGACGGCTGCTGCTCGTGCAGAACGCGCACTGGCAAGCATCGCGCGCATCGACGCCGACAAGCGTGGTGTGGAGGCCAGCAAAGGCCTGATGTCGCAGACCGAAAGCGCCCTTGGTGATGCGAACGACCTGCTCCAGCGCGCCGGCGAACTGATCGTGTCTGCCGGCAACGGCAGCTACGGCGACCCGCAGCGCAAGAGCGTCGCAACTGAACTGAAGGGCATCCGCGACCAGTTGTACGCGGTCGCTAACCGCAGCGACGGTGCGAACGGCTATCTCTTTGGCGGGCAGGGCTCGTCGCAGGCCCCCTTCATCGACGCTCCCGGGGCGGTGCAGTTTCGGGGCACGGCGGGGCAGTCGCAGATCGCGGGCACAGAAGGCCTGCCGATCACCATGGATGGTGGTGCCACCTGGTTGTCGGCACGCACCGGCAACGGTGTGTTTGAAACCAAGGTGACCGTGAGCAATGGCAGCGCGACCATCGACACCGGCAGCGTCGTCAACCCTTCGGCGATCACGGGGTCTACCTACGACCTGCAGTTCACCAACACTGCGGGTGTGGTGACCTATTCGGTCCTGAAGGATGGCGCACCCACCGCGCAGACCAACGTCGCCTACCAATCGGGCACGGCGATCCAGATCGATGGCATGGCGGTCAACGTGGCGGGGACGCCCGCCAATGGCGACGTCTTCCAGCTGACGCCTTCCACTCCCACCCTGAGCGTGTTCGACACGCTGGACAAAGCGGTCGCGGACCTGTCCGCCACGGGCAAGCGCAGTTCGCAGATCACGCAGGACAGCACGATGAACCTGCGCAATATCGATCAGGTCATGACGCGAATGCAGGCCGCCCGCTCGGACGCAGGCGTCACGTTGAACCGCATCGACAGTGTCAATGATCGGCTCGACGGCCAGAGGGTAGCGGGAGAAACCGAGAAATCCAGCGCGGAAGACCTCGACATGGTGCAGGCCATCTCTGCGTTCCAGAACAAGCAAAGCGGCTACGATGCCGCCTTGAAGTCGTACTCGATGGTTCAGCGCCTGTCGCTGTTCCAGTACCTCAACGGTTAGTTCTACCGGAGCATGCGTTGACTGATGCCATCCTCGGCCAGGTGGCCCTCGGGTATTCACCGTTCATCGATCGCAACCGCGCCGTCACAGCCACCCGTCTCACGGTTTTTCCGCTGCGGCCCGACTTGAAGCTCGATGCGGCTGAGTTGCTGAATGCCGTTGGAAGCGTGTGGCCGGCCGACGGCGGCCGCGTTTCGCTTAACGTCGCAAGCGAGAGCCTTTTGCAAGATCTCATGAAGACCGACATCTCGAGCAATGTGTGGATCGAGATTCCTGCCTTCATGGCCAGCGACACCGCCAACATCGAGATGCTGCAGGGCCTGCATAAGCGCGGCAACGTCATGCTGCTCAAGGGGCGCCCGGTGAAGGAGCTTCCACGCGAAGTCTTGCCCTGCTTCAAGTATTCGATCATCGAATTGTCCGACGACCGGCGCTGCGCCGAGGGCGCATTTTCCCCCGGCGCCGCGACGCGAAGCATTCCGCACGTGCAGTCGGGCATCTCCAACGTGACCGAGATGGACGCGTGCTTCACGCGCGGCGCCGTTGCCGTGCTGGGCTGGCCCATCGACGATGCCGTGACCGTGTCGACGGCCGGCGGCAAGGCCGCCGGGCAGACCGACCTGCAGGTCATCGTCGAGTTGATCAATCGTGTCGACAAGCAAGAACCCATCGAAAAGCTGGAAGGCACGCTGAAACGTGATCCGTCGCTCGCCTTCAAGCTGATGCGCTATATCAACTCGCCGGCCTTCGGGCTGTCTGTCGAGATCAGTTCTTTCCGCCACGCGATCATGATGCTCGGTTACCAGCGCCTGAAGCGTTGGCTCGCGCTTTTGCTCGCCACCGCCAGCAAGGACACCAACCTCAAGCCGGTGATGTTCGCCGCCGTTCGCCGCGGCCTGCTGATGGAGGAGCTGGTTCGCTCGAGTGGCGACGACGAGATGCGCAACGAGATGTTCATCTGCGGCGTTTTCTCCTTGCTCGACCGCATGTTCAAGCAGCCCTTCGCCGAACTGATGCGCACGATTCCTGTCCCGCAGCGCGTGCACCAGGCACTGGTCGAAGAGGCCGGGCCTTACCAGCCATATTTCGACCTCGTGAAATCGATCGAGGCCGAATCCCTGTTCGACTTCCGCGCCGCGGCCGACAAGCTCATGATGAGCGTGAGCGAGATCAATCGCGCCGAGTTGCGTGCATTGACGGCGGCAGCGCAACTCGACTGATCGATTCGATTGGCGATGAGTCCTGCTGAGAGGCTGAGAGTATTTCGAACGTGTCCGAGCAGCACGTCAAAAAGGCGCCTGATCTAGGCGCAAAGCGCAGCCATAGCTTGGCTACTCTCAGCCTCTGACACCTGACGCAGGCCTGCATCAGCGTGCAAATGGTGCGTCAGTCGTGCGACGCCATGTCGCTGAACGACTGTCGCTCGTTGCCCTGCTTCGAGTAAGTGGGGGGCGTGAAGCCGACTCAAGTCCGATCGTCGAAGGCCGAAATCAGACAGGTGTGACCGGGCGAATATTGTCTGTCGCGTCGGCGCGCTTTCGTCGTTCTTCCTTGGCGCATTACCTCCTTACAGCATGCTGGCGTATCTTTCCCGCGTCTCACTTTGCCTCGCCGCGCTCGCGGCAGGTGCGTCATTGTTCACCCCCGGACGCGACGGTGCGGCACTGGCCAGCCTCGCAATCGTGGCCTTGATCGGTGCGCTGCTCATGCGTCGATTCCGAGTGAAGGCGCAACTCGCGCTCAGGATCGAGCCCGACCAGGCGGGACCGCTCGACGACGCCGCGCTGCACGAAGTCGCGACTTTGATCACGCGGCGTATCGCACAAGCCTCGACCCTGCCCGATGCCTTGCGCGAAACGCGTGAGGAACTGATTCACGAACTCGGCGCCCGAGGTGTCGTGGTTAACGGGCCTGCCGACGACATGATGCCTCTGGCCCTGGCTCAACGCTTTCCCCTCGGCGAAGCTCTGCGCAGCACCAAGGTGGCCGGTAATCCGACGCTCGGCTATGCCGCGCCGGTGGTGCATGACGGCCAGGTGGTGGCCATGCTCGAACTCAAGGGCGTGGAACTCGATGTTGAGCCGCAGGCGCTTGTGCGCCTGCTCGCTCTCGTCAAGGGGCAGCTCGAAGGCGTCGCGCTTCGCGATGGTGCGGCAGGGCCTGCGACCGAGTCCGATCCGCAGAGGCAGGCCATCGCCGACCTCGTGCACCAGTCACCGCTCGGCAGCGAGGGCGAGTTTCTCAATGTGCTCACGGAGAACCTGCCAATCAGCCTCTTCGTCTTCGAGCCCGGCGATCGACGGATTCTTGCGATCAACCGCCATGCAGAACAGGAGTTTTCGCTCAAGCGATCCGAGATGATCGGCAAGACGCTGCGCGAATTCTTTGAGTTCCGCCTGGCCGAACTGGCCGAGCCCGCGATGCTGCAGGCCATGCGCCAGCACGCGCCGGTGGACGTTGACTGTGAATGGCCGTCACGCCGGTTAGGGCTTCGCACGGTCAACATTCGCAACGTCGTGCTTCGCTACGCCGACGGGTCGCCGCGACTCTTGCTTGTCATCGCACGCGAGGTCACCGCCGAGCGTCGCGATCGGCGAGAGCTGGAGGAATCGCAGGCGCGCTACACGGAGCTTGCCGAGACGGTGGAGGACACCCTTTTCGTCAGCAACCCGGATCGATCGCATTTCGAGTTCATCAGCAGCGGCGCCTTCGACACTTACGGCATCTCGCGCTCGGCCTTCAACGCCGACCATGCCGCCATCTTCACCAACCTCGTCGAGGAAGACCGGGTCTTGCTTGCCGGGCAGCGAGACCGTGAAGCGCGAGGCGAAGCCGTCGCCATCACTTACCGCATCCAGCATCCCGCCAAGGGCTTGCGATGGCTGCGCTCGCGAACGCGCAGCCGTGTGCTGCCCGACGGCACGATGCGTGTCTATGGCCTTGTGTCGGACGTGACGCGTGACCACCAGCACGAGGTCGAGCTCGAAGCCGCGCGAGATGTGGCCGAGGCCGCGAGCCAGGCCAAGAGCCAGTTCATGGCGAACATGAGCCATGAGATTCGCACACCGATGAATGGAATCCTCGGCATGACCGAGCTGCTGCTCGGCACACCGCTCAACGACAAGCAGCGGCGATTCGCGAAGGCGGTGTACCGCTCAGGCGAGTCGCTGCTTGAGATCATCAACGACATCCTCGACTTCTCGAAAATCGAGGCGGGCAAGCTCGAACTCGCGCCCACCGATTTTTCGCTGCGCGGCGTGGTCGAGGACACGCTCGAATTGCTCGCGCCACGGGCGCGCGAGAAGGGGCTTGAGCTGAGCTTCCATGAAGCCCCCGGGCTGCCGGCCTCTGTGCACGGCGATCCTCTGCGGTTGCAGCAGGTGCTGACCAATCTGATCGCCAACGCGATCAAGTTCACGGAACGTGGCGAGGTGGTGGTCGAACTGAAGCTCAGGGCGCCAAGTGAGGCGCCGCTCAGCGACTCCGGGTTTGTGTTGGGTTTCCAGGTCCGTGACACAGGCATCGGCATCGACGCCGACACCCTGCCGCGACTGTTCACCGCCTTTACCCAGGCCAACGGCGGCATGTCGCGCCGCTACGGAGGCACAGGCCTTGGCCTGGCCATCTCCAAGCAGTTGATTGAATTGATGGGCGGCAGCATCCGCGTCGAAAGCCGGCCTGGCATTGGCTCGCAGTTCATCTTCGAGGTGCCTGTGCGCCCGGCCGCAGGAGAGAACGCGATGGTCGAACTCGACGCCGCCGAACTGGCTGCCCTGCGTGTGCTCGTCGTAGAAGACCACGAAACCAACCGCACAGTGCTCGAGAACATGCTGGGCGCGTGGGGCATGGACGTCACGCTGGCCGAGGACGGCCAGCAGGCGCTGGACATCCTGCAGGGCAGGACGGAGTTCGACACCCACTACGACCTCGCGCTCGTGGACATGCACATGCCGCGGCTGGACGGTGTGTCCTTCGGTCACGCACTCAAGGCCGCCGGCACCCACCCTGACTTGAAAATGATCCTGTTGTCCAGTGTGTCGTCACCGGACGACGTGCGCACAGCCCAGCTTGCGGGTTTTCACCGATTCGTCGCCAAGCCGGTGCGCAAGGTCGAGCTGTGGCAAGCCATCCTCGGGGCTTCGGCACAGCGGCGCGAGACTGTTGCCATGCCGCCGCGCTTGCGGGGGCATGTGCTGATAGTCGAGGACAACCCGGTCAATCAGGAGGTCATCGGACAAATGCTACGCCACCTTGGCCTCAAGGTCCGTGTGGAGGCTGGTGCGTTGCAGGGTCTTCGGGCGCTGTGTGAGGCACACTTCGATCTCGTGCTGATGGACGTACAAATGCCCGGCATGGACGGCGTGGAGGCGCTGAGCTGGTTCCGGCGAGGAAACAGCGACCGGTTCAGCTTCGTCACACCAAGCCATACTCCGGTGATTGCCGTGACAGCCAACGCGCTGGGCGGCGACCAGGACCGCTTCCTTGCGCTGGGTTTCGATGACTATCTGTCCAAACCGTTTCGCCAAAGCCAATTGCTTGCCATGCTGACAAAACGATTGAGCCCCCACAGTCCCGTCCCCTC
Organism: Rhizobacter sp.; assembly: GCA_021153565.1. Classification (GTDB taxonomy): domain Bacteria; phylum Pseudomonadota; class Gammaproteobacteria; order Burkholderiales; family Burkholderiaceae_C; genus Albitalea. The sequence goes on along the minus strand of JAJKJU010000010.1, from coordinate 25,216 downwards.
GGACGAAGCCGCCGCCTCAGGCGGCGCGGACCCCGCCTGGGCCAACGTGGCAAATTCTGTGCTCGACGCGAGCGCCCTCGACCGTCTGCGCGAACTCGACCCCAAGGGCGAGAACCACTTGCTGTCGCGTGTTATCAAGGCTTTCGAAAACTCTGCGGCGAGACTGATGCCGCAGCTGCAGGAGTCCCGTCGTGCCGGTGACAACACTGGGGTGCGACATGTTGCCCATACTCTCAAGTCGTCATCGGCCAGCATTGGCGGCATCAAGTTGTCTCAGCTCTGTGCTGAAGTCGAAATCAAGATTCGCACCGACAAGCTCGAAAACCTGGACGAACTCATCGACGCGATGTGCGCGGAGGTTGAGATCGTGCTACAAGCCTTGAAGCGGCTGTTGGACGGCAAAACATGAACGCAAGCGTTGCGCCAGGCGACGAAGATCCGCTGGGTCAGCCCCAGATTTTCCTTGTCGACGACGACGAGGTGAACTTGCTATTGACGTCGATTGCGCTGCGTGAACGGGGCTTCAACATCATTGAGGCGACCAGCGGCGAACGCGCCATTCAGATCCTGACCGACTGGCTGCCCGATGTGGTCGTCCTCGACGCCATCATGCCCGGCATGGATGGGTTCCAGACTTGCCGCGAACTGCGGGCGCTGCCGGGCTTCGAATCTCTGCCGGTGCTCATGCTGACTGGCCTGGACGATGACGCCTCCATCAACCGCGCTTACGAGGCAGGTGCGACCGACTTTTTCGTCAAGTCCACACACTGGAGTCTTCTCGCCGGGCGTCTGCGCTATTTGCTTCGATCGTCGCGCACACGGCTCGAACTCGAGCGCAGCAAGTCCAAACTCGCTCGCGCGCAAGACCTGGCGCGCATGGGCAGCTTCGACTGGAAGCGCTCGCAAGGCAGCCCGATCTTCTCGGTCGAAGGCTTGAGGGTGTTCGGCATGGGGCCGGGCACCAACGTCGAGTTCCGCCAGTTGCTGCGCATGCTGCCGGCCGAGGACCGCGCCGGTCTCATCGCGATGCTGCACGAAGTGATGGGCCACAGCTCGGTGCTGGCGACCGACATACCGGTGACGCTGGCTGATGGGCGCCTGCGCATCATCCACACCGAGGCCGAGCCCGAGTTCAACGAGCACGGCAACCTGATCGGCTACACCGGCATCGTGCAGGACGTGACCGATCGCCGCATGGCCGAAGACAAGATTCGGCACCTTGCCAATTTCGATGCGCTGACGGGGTTGCCCAATCGGCGACAGCTTCTCTGGCGCACCGAGCGTGCACTCGAATATGCAAGGCGGCTCGGCCATCAGGTGAGCTTGCTGCTGATCGACCTGGACCGCTTCAAGGTCATCAACGACACGCTCGGGCATGGCGCTGGCGACGAGTTGCTGATGGAAGTCGCGCGGCGTCTGCGTTCATGCGTGCGCCACTCCGAACAGGTGATGGAAAGTTCGCTCGAAGCCATGGGCTCGCGTTCGCACCGGACTCTGGAAGCGGTGGGGCGGCTGGGCGGCGACGAGTTCGTGGCGTTGCTGCCCGAAGTCGTCGACGAGCGAGACGCCGAACGCGTGGCGGTGAGAATTCTCGACTTGATGCGCGAGCCGATTTTCGTGGGCGGGCAAGAATGCTTCGTCACCGCGTCGGTGGGGATTGCGATGTACCCACGCGACGGCCAGTCGGTCGCCGATCTGATGCGCAACTCCGACGTGGCAATGTATTCCGTGAAGGCGCAAGGCCGCAATGCCGCATCGCTCTACCGCCCGCAGTTGGCCGGCAAGGGCCGCGAAAAGCTCGAACTCGAGAGCGCATTGCACAAGGCCATCGAGCGCAACGAACTCGTCCTGCACTACCAGCCCAAAATCGACGTGCGCGCCGCCAAGATGGTAGGCGCCGAAGCGCTCATGCGCTGGCACCGCAATGGCGTGCTGGTTCCGCCGGCCGACTTCATTCCGCTCGCTGAGGAAACGGGCCTCATCACCCCCCTGAGCGAGTGGGCGATCCGCGAGACGGCGCGTCAGGCTCGGCTGTGGAAAGACAATTTCGGTTTCTCGGACTCGATCGCCGTGAACCTCCCGAATCGTTTGTTCGAGCGCACCGACCTGGTCGAACATATTCATCAGGCCGTGACGATGTACGGCGTACCTCACCACGCCATCGAACTCGAGATCACCGAGACGGGCCTGATGAAGGATTTGCAGAACGTCATCCCGGCGCTGCATCGGCTCAATGAAATCGGCGTCGAAATTTCCATCGACGACTTCGGCACAGGTTATTCATCCTTGGCCTACCTCACCACGCTGCCGATTTCCGAACTCAAGATCGACCGCAGCTTCGTGCGCGATCTGGGTCTCACGCCGCAAAGCTCGGCGGTGGTCACCGCCATCATCGCGCTGGCCCGATCGCTCGGCCTGCGCGTGATTGCCGAAGGCGTTGAAAACCTGCGCCAGATGGAAGTACTGCACCGACTCGGCTGTGGCGTGATGCAAGGCTTCTTGTTCAGCAAGCCGAAGATGCCCGACGAAATCGAGGCGTGGCTTCATCAGACGGTGCTGCCCAAGAAGGCGCCGTGGATCGGAAAGGCTGGTGAGGCCGACAATTCCGAAGCGCTGCGTGCCGCCGAGGCGCGCGGGGGCCCGCGAGCCACGCCAGCGGCTTGATGGGGGCTCTCGTGGCGACATTGCCCAAGAGCGCGCCCCCTGCGCCATCCGAGATGCTTCCCGCCGCGCTGGCGAAGGCTGCGCTGCGACGCCTTGTCATCGCCAAGCTCGAGCCGACGCCAGAGAACTACGCTCGTGCCTATCAGGAAGAACTGGGTGGGGCGACCGCAAATTCCGTCTTGCCCGAGCGGGCGCAGAAAGTCGTTGAACGGCTGGTGCTGCGTGCCGTCGACGCCGACGTCGCGCCTGAATTGACGACAGCGATGGCCGAGGGCCGCTGGGACCAGGCAGAGCGCGCACTAGATGCTCCCGACCGAGCCGGAGAGCAATTGGCCGAACTCATCGACCGCATCGTACGCGGTGTCGAGCGCCGCAGCCGGCAGTGGACAAGTGCGCGCAAGAAGGACAGCCTTCAGAGGGTTCTGGGTGGCAGCCGTGGTGATGCCAGCCGTTTGCAGCAGCGGCTGCGGCAGCTCGTAGCCAGCTGGGAAAGCGAAGCTCCTGAGGGTGCGACTGAAGGCGTCAGTGGCGAGACGATGCCGGCGCCCTTGTCGGCAGACTCGCAGCTCGCCGCGCTCGGCATCGAGTCGCAACCCATGCCGCTTGGTGGCGACACCGGTCCTGAGGTCATCGAATCGGCCGTGCGTGAATGGAACCGCGTGCTCGGATGCCTGGACGGCACCGTGCGACAAGCACTGCCCACGACAGAGAAAGATAGCCTCACGCTGGCCGAAGCAATCGCCGATGCGACGCGCCGCATCCAGATGAAGGGCGCGTCGCCCTTGCTGGCCGACGAACTCAACCGCCTGTGCCAGCGCGCCGATCGCGTGCTGCAGCACCGGCATCACCTGGTCGAACAACTCGGCAACCTGTGCCGCGAACTGGCCGCGGGCCTGACCGACCTGGCCGAGGACGACAGTTGGGCAAAGGGCCAGTGCAACGCAATGCAGTTGCGCATCGAAGAAGGGCTGACCGCGCGCGGTGTGAAGTCGGTCAGCCAATTGCTGCACTTTACGCGCGAGCGGCAGGGCCAGCTTCGCGCCGAGCGAGAGCGTGCGCGCGATGCGCTCAAGGGGCTCATCAACCGCATGCTCAGCGAACTCAACGAGCTCGGTTCGCAGACCGGCCGATTCCACGACAGCGTGGGCCGCTATGCCGACGTGATCGAGAAGGCAGACTCGCTCGAAAGCCTGACCGGCGTCGTGCGTGAGATGGTCGAAGAAAGCCGCACCGTGCAGTCGCTTGTCGCGCATACGCAGAAGAAGCTGCAGGACGAACACACCAAGGCCAGCGATCTGACTGATCGAGTCAATGAGCTCGAGAGCGAACTGAGGCGATTATCCGAAGAAGTCTCCACCGACCAGCTCACGCAGATCTCCAACAGACGGGGTTTGCTGCAGGCCTTCGAGGTGGAAAAGTCGCGCATGGAGCGCACTGGCGCGACATTGTGTGTGGGCCTGCTCGACATCGACAACTTCAAGCGCCTCAACGATGAACTGGGTCACAACGTGGGCGACGAGGCCTTGCGCTCATTGGCCTCGGTGGTGAGCCGCACGCTTCGCCCCACCGACTTGACGGCACGCTACGGCGGCGAAGAATTTGTGGTGCTGCTGCCGGACACGCCGGTCGAAGAAGGCCAAGTAATTCTGACGAGACTGCAGCGTTCACTGAGCGGTGGCTTGTTCATGCACGAGCAAAAGCAGATCTTCGTCACCTTCTCTGCTGGCGTGACGACCTTTCGGCTGGGCGAGCGAATCGAAGACGCCCTGGAGCGCGCCGACCAGGCCTTGTATGAGGCCAAGCGGACGGGAAAGAACAGAACCTGCATCGGTTAGACCGGCATGCTGAACGGTGGGGAAAAGAAAAAGGGGACTCCGACACCGGAGCCCCCTTCGTCCTTCTGCTAGTGCGGCGCGCAAAACGCCGCCCCCCTCCCTGAGGTCTTGTTTTGTCTTATTGCAGCAGCATGGCCCGCGAGTGCCGGGTCGAGGCCGCGGCAAAATGGCCACGCGCCAAGTCCATGAGCAGGGTGCCGAACCAGGCCGACCCGGGCCCCTTGGCGTAGAGTCGTTCTTCGCCAGTCGACCGACGCCGCACCATCACGATGCCGCTCACCATGCCGAAGAGGGTGGCCAGTTCGGAACTCTGGTCTTCCTCGATCTCGAAGTCTTCGGCGTCGTGCCCCCAGGAGCGCAACAGGCCTTTGACCACTTCTTCGCTGGAAACCTTGGTCGTGCTGTGCATGATCTTTTTTCTTCGTAGTGCTGGAGCCGTGTCCTGTGCAAGCATTCTTCGAGAGACCGAGGCACCTGAACATCCCCCAGCGAGGGGCATCCATCATGAGAGGGATGTGTGTTGGATGGGTTCCGGTGGGTCGACGGCTCGTAGAAACGATCCTTTGGATGATGGCATCATCCCTCCCGACGTCGTCACGCCAGACACTGTGGCAACGAGCCTCCCTTCACCCCAATGACCGAACTCAAGTTTTTCCGCTTGATGCTGGTGGTCCTGGCCACACTCGTCCTGTCCCTCGGCAGCGGATGGGCCTACTACACCCACAGGCAGCACCTCACCGAGGCCGCCATCGACTCCGCCTTCGGCGAGTACAACCGCTACATCGCCGCGTGTGGCGATAACAAGGAGGGCGGAGCGTGGGACTTGGCCCAACGGGCCTACGATTCGGTCAGCAAGCTGTCTGCCGCACGGGATGTCTATGCGGGACGGGCCGAACTGCCGTTGTGGATTGGAGCCATCGTGTGCCCAGCGCTGGTGGCATTGTTCTATGCGCTGCGATGGGCGATGACGGGGCGGGTGAGGCCGTTGTGGCTGCTGGGCCGCCGGTCAACAGCGGGCTGAAGGACTCGCTTGATACTGCGAGCCCGTCGACGCTCTTGGCGGAAGCGGTGAGATTCGAACTCACGGATGGGTTCCCCCATCGCTGGTTTTCAAGACCAGTGCCTTAAACCGCTCGGCCACGCTTCCTCGTCAATCGAGAGGGCGAATTGTAATCGCGCGCTGGAGGATGATGCGCAGCGGGTACCCAAGTGCAGTCGCGGCAATGGCAGACAAGCAGTTCAGCAGGCGGCATGCGGGTTGCAGAAATGGCCTCGTGGCTGGCGTGCCTGGCACCGCTTCAGCCCTTGGAGCCGTCGGCCGTCGTCGCACTCGCGCATCAATTGCGAGCGAGACGTGTCAGCGCTCCCCGGGGTTCTACAACCTACGGAATGCCGTGCTCCTGTGCTTGCGCGCATTCAACTTGAATGATCTCCCGTCGGCCGCCATCGACCCGTGCCGCGGTCAGGCGCCCGCCCCAAACGCAGCCTGTGTCGAGCGACAGCAAATCCGGCCGGCTCATCAGCCCGAGCGTCGACCAGTGTCCGAACGCAATCGGTACCCCCTGCGTCTTTCGCCCAGGCGCCTCGAACCATGGATAGTGCCCATCCGGCGCCTGCTTGCTGCTGTCCTTGGTCTTCAGCTCCAGCGACCCATCCGCCCCGACGAATCGGATGCGGGTGAGCACGTTGACCGTGAAGCGCAGCCTGTCGTTGCCATTGAGTGATTCATCCCAGCGCGATGGTTCGTTGCCGTACATCACCTGCAGGAAGTCCCGCATGTCGTCGCTGCGCAAGTGCGCTTCGACTTCGCCTGCCAGCCGCAAGGTTGTTTCGAGATCCCACTGCGGCACCACGCCCGCATGAACCATCAGCCAGCCCTGCGCCTGTACCGCCAACCGCCGGGTGCGCAGCCAAGCGATCCACTCGTCGCGCTCGGGCGATTCGAGGATCTCGTCCAACGTGTCGTTCTTGTGCGCCCGCCGCACTCCGTGCGCCACGGCTAGCAGGTGCAGGTCGTGGTTGCCCAGCAGGCAGGTGGCCGAATCGCCCAGACCACGCAGGCGTTTCAGGGTGCGCAGGCTCAGCGGACCCCGGTTGACGAGGTCGCCCACGACCCACAAATGGTCGCGAGAGGGCGAGAAGTCGATTTTTGCCAGCAGGGCGTCTAGCGGGTCGCAGCAGCCCTGGATGTCGCCAACGATGTATTGCATAAGCCTTTCAGGGGGAAAACACTCGGTGCGACCCAAAACCGCATGAGCCGTCTTGCGATTCTGCTACGCTCCCCGGTCTCTCCCCGCTGCGCGCCCCGCATGGACGTTGCCCTACTGGTTTTTCTTATCCTCCTCAATGCCCTGTTCGCAATGTCGGAAATGGCCCTCACGGCCAGCCGCAAGGCGCGCTTGCAAGTGATGGTGGAGGCGGGGGACGCGGGCGCCCAGGCGGCGATGGACCTGCACGACAACCCGACCAAGTTCCTGTCGGTGGTGCAGATCGGCATCACCTCCATCGGCATCCTTAATGGCATCGTCGGCGATGCGGCCTTTTCCGGGCCCTTCGCGAAGTGGATCCACCAGACCTTCCCCGTCAGCGACAAGTTGGCCGACATCGCCGCCACGGCGATGGTGGTGGTGTCTATCACCTTTCTGACAATCATCTTCGGCGAGCTCGTTCCCAAGCGCCTCGGCCAGATGTACCCCGAGAACGTCGCGCGGCTCGTGTCGCGGCCGATGGAATTCCTGTCGTTGATCGGCCGGCCTTTCGTGAAAGTGCTGTCGTTCTCGACCGAGGGCACGTTGCGGATCATGGGCATCCGCGGCGGGCCGAATCGTTCCGTGACCGAAGAAGAAATAGCGGCGAGCCTGGAGGAGGGCGTGGACGCGGGCGTCATTGAAGAGCAGGAGCATCAGATGGTGCGCAACGTGTTCCGCCTCGACGATCGGCAGGTGGGCTCGATGATGATCCCGCGCGTCGAAATCGTCTGGCTCGACGCCAGCGCGACGCCAAAGGAGGTGCTCGAAGTCATCGGCAACGAAGAACACTCGCGTTACCCCGTGTGCCGCGGCGGGCTCCATGACGTGGTGGGTGTGGTGACGGCTCAAAGCCTTTTGCAGCAGTCGATGGAAGGCCGACCGCTTTCGCTCACCGAGCGTCTGCAGCCGCCGGTGTTCGTGCCCGAGACGCTGTCGGGCATGGAGCTGCTCGACCACTTTCGCGCCTCGGGTGCGCAGCTCGTATTTGTCGTGGACGAATACGGCGAAGTGCAGGGCGTGATCACCGTGCGCGACGTGCTCGAAGCCATCACGGGCGAGTTCACTACAGCGAAGTCAGAAGATTCGTGGGCCATTCAGCGAGAAGATGGAACCTGGCTCTTCGATGGACTCATTCCGGTACCGGAACTCAAGGATCGGCTCGAACTGAAAGAGCTGCCCGAGGAGGACCGGGGGCGCTACAACACGCTGGCCGGCATGATCATGCTGCTGCTCGGCCGACTTCCGCGCACGACGGACTCGGTCGAATGGCAAGGGTGGCGATTCGAAGTCGTCGACCTCGACGGCAAGCGGGTCGACAAGGTTCTGGCGCAGGCGATCGAGATCGAACCTGCACCGTGATGGGCGCCGACACGTAGCACTGCGTTTTTCTCTGGAGTCCATGGTGATCCTGGCATGTACGTTGACCTTGCCGTGACGACGCCCGCGCTACACATCGATCGCCTCGTCAAGGTCTTCGGCGGCAAGTGCGCCGTCGACGGCTTGAGCCTGAGCATTCCTCAAGGCGAGTTCCATGCGCTGCTCGGCCCCAACGGCGCGGGCAAGACGACCACGCTTCGCATCGTCGCGGGCCTGCTGAAAGCCGACAGCGGGACCGCACACATCCTTGGCCACGACATTGCACGAGACCCCACTGCCGCCAAGCGCCTGCTTTCCTTTCTGCCCGACGATCCGCTCCTCTACGGCAAGCTCAGGCCGCCGGAGTACCTCGAGTTCGTGGCCGGCTTGTGGAACATCGAGCCCGGGGACGCGGAACCGCGCGCCGAAGAGCTGCTTCGCTGGCTCGAACTGTGGGACAACAAGCACGAGTTGATCGAAGGCTTCTCGCGCGGCATGCGTCAGAAGCTGGCCCTTGCGGGCGCGCTCATCCACGACCCGAAGGTCATGATCCTTGACGAGCCGCTCACCGGCCTCGACGCCGCCGCGGCTCGGCAGGTGAAAGACCTGCTGCTCGATCGCGTGAAGCGTGGCCACACCATCGTGCTCACGACGCACATCCTCGAAATGGCAGAGCGCCTCGCGCAGCGCATCAGCATCATTCAACGAGGCCGGATCATCGCGCAGGGCAGCCTCGATCAACTGCGCGAAGAGGTAGCCGCGAGCGAGGGCCAAGGTGCGACGCTCGAAGACGTCTTCCTCGAGCTGACGTCGGTTCGGGCATGAGTGCGGCCGTCGGTACCGCCCGCTGGCTACTGCGCCACGAAATGCGCGTTGCATGGCGCGGTGTGGCAGGCAAGCGGCTATGGATCGTCGCGTTGGGCGGTGGCGCGCTGTGGATGTGCATCCATGTCTTTGCCTACATTGCCGTGAGCTCCCTCAATCTCACGCACCTGCCGTCCTGGGTTGCCCCGGCGGCAGGCAGCTTGCTGTGGTTGGCCATCATGCTGATGCTGTCGCACGCCATCATGATGTCGGTCTCGGCGCTCTTTGACCGCGGCGACCTCGACCTGCTCCTGTCGTCGCCCCTGTCGGCGCGAACTGTGTTCATCGTGCGCGGCCTGGGCATCACCCTCAGTTGTGCAGCGCTCTACGCCTTCTTGTTGCTGCCTTTCGCAAACGTCGGTCTCTTCACCGGGAGATCCCGGCTGCTTGCGATCTACCCGACGCTTGCCTCGCTCGCGCTCCTCTGCACATCGCTTGGCATGCTGCTCACGCTGACTCTTGTGCGCACGCTCGGTGCGCGTCGAGCACGCACGGTGGCGCAAATCATTGGGGCGCTGGCAGGCGCCTCGATCTTTCTCGTGACGCAGGCGCAGAACATGGCCAGCCCCGCCATGCGTGTGCGCGTGGCCGGGTTGCTGGGGCAATGGATGCACGACGGCGAGCTGCTCGCCCCCGACGGCGCCTTGTGGTTTCCGTTTCGCGCAGCCATCGGCGAGCCATTGCCGCTGGTCGCGGTGATCTTGCTCGGTGCGGGCAGCTTCTGGCTGGTGATGAACATTGCATACCGACGCTTCCTCTCAGGCACCCAGGAAGCCGTGGCCGGTAGCGCCAAGCGAAAGGCCGCCTTGAACGCCGCGCCCATGCGATTCCGCTCGGGCATCTGGCTGGTGGTCCTCATGAAGGAATGGAAACTCATTCTTCGCGACCCGAACCTCATTGCGCAAACCTTGTTGCAAACGCTCTACCTCATTCCATTGGTGTTCGTCGTGTTCCGCCGCGAGGAGATGCTCACGCTGGCCGTGCCCAGCGCCGTGCTGCTGGCGGGCACCTTGAGCGGCACGCTCGCGTGGATCACCGTGTCGGCGGAGGACGCGCCCGAGCTCATCGGGGTGGCGCCAATTTCGCTTGCACGCATTCGCTGGATGAAGGTGGTGGCAGCGGTGCTGCCAGTGTGGCTGCTGGTGTCGCCCCTCCTCATTTACCTGCTTGTGAAAAGTCTGCCGTTGTCGGTGGTGTTCGTCTTGTGTCTGGCAGGCTCGACATTGTCTGCGGGGCTGACGCAGATCTGGTATCCGCGTCAGGGCGACCGCAAGAACATGAAGAAGCCCGTGGAGTCGGGCAAGGTCATGGGTTTTCTCGAAGGCTTGTGTGGCATGGGGTGGGCTGGCGTGGCTTGGTGCCTGGTGTCGGCGCCGATCTACACGCCGCTGCCGCTGGTGTTCGCAATCTTTGTCCCAATCGCCGCGTGGTTTTTGGGACGAGAGCGGCGCGAGCAGGGCTTGTTGGTTTGAAATTTCGTGGTGCTGGCCACGAACATAGGATTTGGCCCAAAACAATTTCCCGTCGGGCCAAATCCATACCGCGGGAACACCGATTGCTCGCATCACCCCATGGTCATGAACACCGTCTACGCGGCAATCGATCCCTCGCGCGCTGAAATCGACGCGCTCGAAGGGCCCACAGTCATCGAGTTCGGCGCGCCGTGGTGCGGTTATTGCCGCGCAGCGCAACCGCTATTTGCCGCTGTATTGGCTGAGTACCCACACCTGCGGCACATCAAGATCGAGGATGGCCCGCGTCGTCCGCTTGGGCGCTCGTTCAGGATCAAGCTCTGGCCGACGCTCATCTTCATGAACGACGGCAGGGAAGTGGCGCGCCTCGTGAGGCCCTCTGATCCTGAAACGTTTGTCGAAGCGCTCGAAGAGCAGGCGCGAGCCACGCAGCCAAGCGGCTGAGAGTACCGAGACTCGTGGTGACTGGGAGCGAATGCCGCAGAAGACACCTGAGTGCGGGCTTCGCCATCGCGACCCCCTACAAAAGTTTGTAGGCGACAGTCCAAGGCTTAGCTGCAACACTCACGTCCGTGGGAAACGACAGGAAGTGCGCAGTAGCCGGGCGTCAAGCGGACGGCTGCAGTGACGTGAAGTTGTGGCAGTCAAAGATCGCCGAATCAATGGCCCTCATCGGGTCGATGCCGAGTTGGCAGCTCTGCTTGAAGAGATATGGGCCTTGCAGTGTGCCGACAACAAGCGTCTCCTCATGCTTTGCCATCAGGCGGTGCAAAGGGCGGACCGCAGCAATGACAGCTCTTGTGTCTTCTGGGCCCATCTGTCCCGCGCCCTGTTGGCGCAGCGGTACCAACCTTTGGAGCAAAGCCGCGAAGATCTGGCCATGGCAAGCATGTGTGCGACTCAGGTGCGCGAGCCGAGAGCGCAACGCCTGCTTCAGATTTGCGAAGCATCGCTCTGGCTTCGCGACGGCTTGCACCAGCGCGCGTTCGACCGCTTCTCGGCCATGCCATTGGCGAGTGAGCCAGGCGACGACGACCCCGACGACTACTTCATTCTGTATGGCATGGCGCAGTGCGCCGCGAGGCTTCACCACCTCGAACCGCTATTCGACGCCCTCTACACAAACCTGCGGCTGACCGAGCGAACCGGGCCACCCGTTCGGCATGCGGTGGTGACGGCCGACTTGGCCTCGGCACTCATCTCCATCGGTCGCGCGTCCGAGGCGCTGGAGCTCATCGACGACAAGCTGAAAAGAGCAAGTGCGCGCTGGCACAACCCCTTGCTGCTGGGGTACATGCGAATCCAGGCGGCCATCGCCAAGTACGCCCAGGGGCGAGTCATCGATGCGCATAACGACTTTCTGGCGCTCGTGCACGATGGCGTGGCCGATCTGTCACGCAGCTTTGCCTTCCAGGTGCATTCGAACCTGATGGGCATCTGCATTCAGCGCGGGCTGCACGAAGAAGCAATTCGAAGCGCCCAGCAGGCCCGCGCCGCGGCCGGAAAGCTGCAGCGATCGGCGCCCTTGGGTCTGTGTCATCAAGCGGCAGGCTTTCTCGCACACGCGCAGGGCGACAGCGTTCGCGCGATCCACATGCTTGAACAAGCCATCGTCTGCTACGAACAAGATCTGCCATTCACTGCGCCGATGAACGCTCATGTCGACCTTGGCGCTGTGTTGTCGGAATGCCATGTGGCCGAACCTCGGCCCGAACTGGCCCATGCAAGACACCGGCGCTTCTTCGAGATCCACCGCCGTCGAACCGACTACGCCAGCCGCGGGCAGTTGGCGGCGTTCAAGGCGCGGCAGTCCGTGGCGGCGTGCATCCATCTCAGCGATCGCGAACGCGAGTGCCTTTCATGGAGCTCGGCCGGCAAGACGGCCTGGGAAGTCGGCGGCATCCTCGGCCTGTCCGAGTGGACAGTGGTCTATCACATCGAAAAGGCCAAGCGGAAATTCGGTCTCAAGCGAAAGCGGGAAACGATTGCGCAGGCGATCAGCTTGGGATTGATCAAGCCTTATCGCGGAAAAGAGTCGGTATAGCGGCTGGGGTTGCCTCCCTTGCACTCAAGCTTTTGAGCGCCGGGCAAGGTGCGCAAGGGCGTTAAGGATTTGGCCCGGAATAAGTTCCCGTTTTGGGGGCGCTGGGCGGGTGCGCTGCGGCGTTGCTCCTCGCTTGTGTGGCTCGCCACACGGCGCTCGGAGCGCCTTGCATCGCATCCCGCCCAGCGCCCCCAAAACGGGAACTTATTCCGGGTCAAATCCTAAGTCGAGGCAGTCGCGTCGGACGAATCGGCGAGACGCGAAGGGAGAACACCAGTTCGCATGGAGCTTCGACGCATCGCTGTACACGCGGAAAAACCCGAGGCGGGACCGCACTCGGGATGTGCCAGCGACTTTTTTTCTCAAGCACTGCCTTGCAAGCGGGATCAGGCCTCAGAAGGCTCAAGCCCCTTGAGGATCTCCAGCAGCGGATCTTTCGGATCAGGCCGGTGTGTTTCCGGCCGCTGCGGATCCCACTCGGGGTTGTTGCGATTGAGCCAGGCGCCGATCACCATCTGGCGTGCAAAATCGCGCCGACTTTCCGCCACGGCATCGTCTTCGGCACCCTTTTTGTTCGCCTGCTCAGCGTTGTCCGCTGCGCGCAGCTCTTGCTCGACCCTGTCTACCGCGCTTTCGAAGTCGCGCAGTACGTAGTGAGCCAGCAGCGCGCGCTCGTCGAATGGCGGCGGTGGCTCGCCACCCTTCAGTTGAGGGACTGCAGGAGCCACGGGAGAGTTGGTGCTCGATTCGATGCTCATGGTGGGCCTTTAACGGAATGAGTAGGGGTTAAAGATATTGCGGATGCTGATACAGCGGATGCTGATACTGGCTCGTTTGGAAGTAGGGGTTGTAGTTCTGCACTCCGTACCTGAACTCGTCCAGCCTCTCGCGAAATTGGTCCGCGACATCCCGTACGTAACGACTGACATTCGGCAGGGAATGCCCGGCGGCGTTCATGGCCAAGTCCGCCGTGTACATCGAAGCCCCCCACGCCACATCAAGAACATGCCCCAACCCGGAGATGCTGGACCTCGCCAAATCTTCGGCCTGCCTAGCCACTTTGCGGCCATAGCGCGCGGCCCCAGAAACCATTTTGTGCGGATCGAAGTCACTGATCCAGGACCGCGTTGCACGCGCAGCATTCCTGATGCCCTGCCCCGCGTGGTGAGCGAACTTAGACGCATGACTCGCTGCGTTGCCAAAAGCCTGGTTCGCGTTATAGCGGCAATTACTTTGAGACTGGCGGTAACGTTGCGCCGCGTTATACGCCTCGTAACCAGCGTTGGGGTTCTGGGGCCACGCGGCACGGTGCTCCTGCCCACGAGCCCGGACGCCGTTCTCGAGTTGTTGCGCGCTGTGGAACACGCCATTCCCCCAATGATTTATGGCCTCCCGGGCGTGGTGGGCCGCGCTTGAGAACGAGGCCCTCACAGGCACCGATCCGCGCGGCGCCATGTTCCCGCCAGGCACTCCGCCGCTACGCGTGTGCAGGGGAGACGAGGTATTTGGTGCCGTGGACCGGCGCGGCGCCGAGCCGGTGGTTGGTTCAGTTGGGAGCGGCGAGTACTGGACGCCGCGGAAGCGGTCGCCTACTACGTTGTATGTCATGATTGCTTTCGATCAAATGGGTTGTGGTGAGCCGGAATGAATGGTTCGTTCATCGCGACAATGAATCTTGAGATCGGATTGCCGGGTCCGCATCCTGATTTCCGAATCCTTGCTTGCCAATGCGAAGTTATTGGCCGAAATTCCGGGATCGGACTGCTGCATCGCGGACCCTACGAGGCTGCGTAGCCTGTTCCGTGGCCGCCTCGGCAGCTACTTCTCGAAGCCGAACCTGGAAGCTTGGCTCGGGACCTGTGCCCAGACGCCGATAAGGGGGCGGTTGATAGAGCGCGGGGCGACTTGACACAGTGACCAGGTGCATGGCTTTCACCGTGGCCAAGTCTCAGATTCGTTCATGCCTCTTGCCCTCGTTTCGGACTTGACCACGATGCCCCAGTCACTGCCCATGCTCTTCGCGATGTCGCTTTTGACGATCACCTTTGCCTTGTAGGGCATGTAGGACGTGTCGTCCCCCAGCAGATCCTGGATCTTTTTCAGATGTTTGTCGGCAACGTCTTCGAATCCCTGCTCGGCGGCCAGCGCTCCCGCACTTGCGAGAGCAGTCAGCCGCGCACAGACCTCTGGCTTCACATCCATTGTTTCGTTCAGCGTCACGGTGCCCCCGTTGCGAACACGCTTCTTGGCCCGCTCCATGAAGTGATTCAGGTCATCTTCGACGCACAGTCGAATCGCAGCCGGTGACAGCCCTTCGGGCCACTTGGTCGAGCGGATCACGTGTGCAATCCACTCTTCGCGGTGGCTGTCGATTCGTTGCTTGAATTTCGTGAAGCTGCTGAATTCCATCGCTCGATCTGCCACCAGCGTCCCATCGGGCATGCTGACCCATTTGAAGCCATCCTGCTCGGTTGACATGCGCAGGGTCTTCTCCAGGAACATCGACAGCGTCCTGGGGCGGACCTCGAGGTGAGGCTGGCTGACTGAGGGAGAGAACGCGGCAGACAGGGCGAGCCGCACCGAGTTGATGAGGGTCCGACTTCGCACATGCAAATCGATGCCTTGGGCGCCCGTGATCGTTTCGGTCCTCGTCACGTTTTCGGCCGCGATACGCCACTCCGGCCCCATGCCCAGTGCGCCCTGCTTGTGGTTGATGTCGGTCGTCCCGCTGAGTGACAGGCTAAATCCAAGCGCGGTCTCTGCGCTGAAGGCCTTCGTTTTACCCGAGGTCGTGCCGACGGAAACCGTGGGATGCGTCGCCAGCAGAGCGGCCAGCGGATCGCTGAATGCTGCTGTTCCGTCCTCGTCTTCAATCTTGTCCCAGTTCAGCAAGGTGTGCAGCATGTCTTCGAAGTTCTGAACCATGTCGTCGGACTTGGGTGCACGAAGGGCGACGCCCTGCGCCTGCGTTGAACTGAAGCTGCGATTGTGTCCGCCTTTGAAACCCAGCGTGAACTTGTCGCTGGCATTTTTGAGAAGGGGCGGAATGCCCACACTGAACAATCCGCCCAACTTGCCCGTCCACTGTGTGGTCTTGCCAATCAACAGGTTCAATCCCTTCGAGTCGCGTTTCACGCCCAGTTCGTGGTGCCCGCGGCGGGTGATTTCTGTGTCCGCCGTGACCGACACGCCCACGAGCATGGGGCCAAGCTTGTTGACGGCCCATGACAACCCACTGGCGCTCAAGCCGTAGATCGTGCCCTGGCTCGCAGATACGGAGCCGCTGGTTGCACCGACAACGGGGGCAAGCCATGCCTGCAGAGCATTCGAATCGAGCTCGCTTCTTTGTGTGAAATTGGCGGACTGCGTTTGCAATTGCATAGCCTTGGACAAGAGTGTGCCGATCTCGTCCGGCGCAGGCGGCGGCTCGACGATGGGGTCCGTCGTCCTCAGTGCATTGAGTCGCCGACGGATTTCGGCAACCACTTGTTCCTCATGCTCATCTTCTTCGTCTTCTTCTTCCTCGATTGGCGAAAGTGGGCCGCCCAAGAAGGTGAAATCGATCGCCGGAACGGGTTCCACGGGGGGCGACTCGTTGCGGGCGGGTGCGCCCAGCAGCGGGTGAAGAGTCTGGAGCACCTGGAGCAGCTGGACTTTCCGTTCAGTGGCAAGCCCCAGCAGGGCGTCGCCCAGGGCATCTGAATTCACAGCTGATGATGTGCCCCGGCGCAGCGTGCTCGGTTCAACGCTGTCAGGCTTGGTCTGCGGCAGTGCTGCCGTGGCATCTCGCAGTGCCCGCGGCACCTTGCCGGGCACTTGCTCGCGATGCGCCCAGGACGTGCTGTCCCTCTTGATGCGCGGCCAGTCGCCCCGACCGATCGTCAAGGTGTCCCAGCGTTGGTGCTTTTGGCCGCGCTTGACCGCGCGATTCAACAGTGTTGCGGCCTGAATCAGCTCGTCGCTCGGCTCGGGGCGCGCGTCGATGATCAGGTCGGTCGTCCTCTGCAGTAGCGCCTCGCAGGCGGCCTGGAGCGTGTTCGACAGATCACGTTCCACCGTGGGGAGGCCGACGTCGAACCCGACCGATTGCATCACTTGCCTGCCACTGAGGGGCGAATGTTTCATCGTCCGTGTTTTTTTGGCCCGATCGAGCCACACTGAAACCTGATTGAGCCACTGCTTCGTGATGTCGTAGTCACTGCCCTTGGCGAGGGAAATGAAGCCGTTTCGCACACCGTTGAACGCGGTGCGTTCGAGCTTGCTCAGCGGCCGGCTGCTTTCCGTGGCGTGAACCACCTTCTTCGAGGCCCGGGCGGCGGTTGTTAGCCATACGAGGGTGGCTGGATCCCGCTCGCTTTCAGGCAGTCGCAGGTGATCCATGATGGCGGTGTCGGCCCTGTAGTACACCTGCAGGGCATTCATTTGTGCCGGTTCAGGCCGAGCACCCTCATTGCTCGTCATGCGCAGCAGCGTCAGCACGCCGCATGCCATTCCCACGAGGCGGCGGACCAGATTCGCGGGAGACCAATCGACGATCGGATGCCCGGGAGGCGGGACCAACGCCGTCAATGGAAGGCGCATCAAATTATTCAACAGACGGCTCGCTTGGGCCGCATTGCCCCCCGTTTCGAGCGCCAGGGAACGGGTGACGATTTCCAGCGTCTCGGCCACCGGCAGGCGCGCCGCCGCAGGGACTTTGTCGAGGGTCGCGTCCAGCCGGTCTCGAAGCCTGGTCAGTTCCGCACTCAATTCGGGCGCATGGTCGAACCCCGGTGGCGCCTCGATCAGCGTCCTCATCGACTCCTCGCGGTCTCTGGTCTCCTCGAGCTGAAGCGCGGCTTCCGCTGCCTCAGCCTCAGCGGCGCGCGCTTGCATGACGGCTGCTTCATCTTGGACTGGGTGCAACTGCTCACCGAGGTTTGCGATTTGCCTGCGCAGCTTTAGCACCGCAGCCTGCGCGGAGTCGGATTTGAATCTGGCCTCCCTGGCTTGCCATGCCCGTTCGATCTCGGCTTCGTTCGTGACGAGCGCGCGCTGCACCGCCTCGAGTTGATGCTGGGTGTCAGTCAGCATGTCGTGGCAGGCGGCGAGTTCCTGCTCGATCGGCGCGCGCTGGGCCAGCGCTTCATGATGTGCACGAATCGTCGTGTCAACCTCCGTCACATTCTGCTCTTGCTCATTGCTGCGAGTCTTGCGGTCGAGGATGTCCCTCTCGGCCTGAGCGAGGGAGGCGAGCTTGTCTTGATGCGTGGCCTCGAGTTTCTTGATCAAGGACGTGGCCTTGATACGTTCCGGGGAGAAGCTGGGGAGCGCATTGATCTCATCACGGGTCTTGCGCAGAGCGGAGTTGCTTTTTTCTACTCGGAAGGCGGCAATGTCCCTCTCCAGCTTTGCCTGCATCAGCGAGGCCTCGGCCATCTGGTGGTGAAAGGCTGCCACAGCCGCTTCGCCCATCGGGATCGCCGGTACTTCGGACGCATTGGCCAGATTGGTGGACAGCTCAGCGTGGCGGGCCTTCAGCTGGTCCAACCGCTCGCGCAGGCTCTGATCTTTGCCCTTCAGTTCCTCCTGTTGCTCGTGCAGATCTATCTGGGCGTCTTGCAGGCTTGTGGTGTCTTCCGCGCCCATGCAGGCGCGCAGGGCCTCGCCGCAAACCTCCTCTGCGGCATCGAGCCTGATGTTCAACTCTTCCAGTTTGCTGCTCACCAACTCGCCCAGGTCTTTGAGGTGCTGGTTCTTTTTCGTCAGTGCTGCTGCGGTTCCCTCGGTTCCAAGCAGCTTGCCCGCGTCCTTCGCGGGCTTGAACTGCGATCCATTGTTCCAGCCATGGTGTCCGTCCTCAAGCTTCCCGAGGGACCACCCCATGGCTGCGGCGCCGCGCTTGATAAGGCCGGGCCTCTTTTGGCGTGTTGGTGGTGGCGCCACTGTGTCTTGCAATGAGGCGGCGATGGCATGCGACGTGGCGCGGCTTTCAATCTCCTCCTTCTTCAGTTTGCCGAGCGGCGCGGGCGGTGGCAGCGAGCCGTCGCGCTTGTGGGGTCGTCTCTTGCTGTACGCCCCACGGAACCCCATGGCAAAGCCGAATTGCAATCCCGATGCCAGGTTCCTTTGGCTGCCTATGGACTTCCTGTTGCCCTTGCTTTCATGCAAGCCGTCGTGGGAGCCGTGTAGCGGCGATTCGATCGCTTTATCACGACGTGGGTCAGAGGACGGGTCGATCTGGGCGGATGCCGGCGAGCTGCTTGTCCGCGGAGCCGGCGCTGGTGTTGACTGAACATCGGCCCTTTGAAAGTCGAGGTCAAACACGTCCTGCTCGTCGTCATCTGTCGGGGGGCTTGGCAAGCCGATATCAATCTCGAACAAGTCGTCATCGATTTCATGCAAGCCATCAGCGGAAGACATGAGCTCTCTGAAGCTTCCGATCGAGCCTGAAGCGGACTCGCCAGAGTGGTGCGATTGCGGATCAGGGGTCGGGTCATTGCCCTGGCTTGTGATTTGGTGGGCCGTTTCGGATGCCGTCCCGCTGTTCATCTCATGCTGTTCCGGCGCGTGCGACGAAGAACGACTGCTCTGCGCAATTGGGACATCGGCGCTTGGCTGTTGCAGGAAGAGCTGCGCCAGGGTCCGAGATGTTGTTCCGGACAATGCGGCCGTTTCCTGCGCGATGGATTCAATCAGGGGCTGCAACCTTTCCTCGTCGTCCGGTTCTGCACCGTTCGTCTGATGCTGTTCCGGCGCTCGCGATGAACGAAGGCTGCTCTCGTCGCTCGGAACATCGGCAATTGGCTGCCGAAAGAGAAGCTCCGCCGGTGTTCGAGACCCCGCTTCGTGCAGTGCGCCTATCTCACGTGTGCTTGATTCATGGGCCTGCAACGATTGCTCGTCGGCCGGTTCGGCTCGACTCGAGGACGCATCGGATTTCTGGCGAGAGGAACCAAGGCACAACGCCCCGGCGAATTTCGAGAGCGTTCGGACAGCTTGGCGAATGTTTGATGGGTCACCCTTGACACGGGCTTGCTTCGGTGAGGCCGCATTGTCCGGGGGTGATGTAGATCGCCTCACGAGACCTGACGGGCTGTCTTCCTCAATTTCATGCCCAATTGACGGCGGTGTCGTGCGCGCGCGAGGCAGGTCCAGGGTCGCAATCTCGTGAGAATCCGACGCGCTCGCGGTGCGGCGCGGGCTCAATCCCCCCGGTTCCGAGGCCAATGCGCGCGGACTCCGCGGCGATGACATCTGTTCCTCATGGCGAGGTGCATCCGCGGAAGTGGTGTCCGCATTCGAAATGTGTCGAGTACGTAGGATGGGCATCGTGTCACTGTGGCGGTTCGCATCGAATCGCGGTGTTGGGATGCGCAACGGTGAACATTCAAACGAAATGCACGGGATCTGCCAGCAGGGGTGATGTGCGAAACACTAAGTGGCTCCGCGAACTCGCAAATGCGAAATTGCTTGAAAGCGCCGGGCGCAGGATGCCGGCGTTTTCGTATTTCCTGACGCGGCTACGCATCGTCACGCAACGGACAGGAGTCACGTCGCCATAGTCAGGGGGCAACCACACTCTTTCAGGAGCTGCTCATGTCCGATCCATCCATACGCTGGACGACGCTTTCCATTCGGATTGAAATTCCCAACGAGTCGAAGCACGAATCGAGGCACCACCATCACCATCACCAGGGTCCGAGGGGGAACCTGATGGACCGGTTGCAGGAGATCTTCTCCATGCTGATGCCTGTGTTGAGGGACATGCAGACGAAGCTTTTGCCGGGAATTCAGAATCTTTTCGATCAGCCGCCAAAGCAATGCGAGGATCCGCATCATCCGGACGAGCCTGATTCCACTGCGCCGTCGACAAGTGCCTCCGGCTTCTCTGGTTCGCCGGCGCACAGTGTCGGCGAAGCGGCGGATCGCGCGCACCCGACCTTCCGTCCGGTGTTGCGCGGTGACGAGAAGGAAAAGGATGCAAAGATCAAGTCACAGGCGGATTTTGGTCGCGCTGCAGACGAAGTCGCTCGCGAGTACGGTCTCGATCCCAATGCATTCCGCGCGCAACTGCAGGTTGAAAGCAGCGCCTTCACCAACGGCTACCAGCAAGCGATGAAACACGAGGGCGACCTTGATCGCGCCGGCGAGAACAACACGTCCATCGGGCTGGGCCAGATCTCGCGCAAGTTTCTCGACGGCCGTGAATGGTCAGATGATGGCCCGGGCGATTGGCGAGTGGGTTCTCAGGTCGTCACGACGGACCAGTACATGAACAGCCCCACGATCCAGCTGCGCATGGCCGCATCCAATCTTGCCCAGCGCATTGCCGATCACGGCGGGTTGAACCAAGGCCTCGCCTACTATGTTTCCGGTAGTTCAGATCCTTCGTCCGGCTGGGCCGCGAAGTACATCGAGAACATCAACAAGTTCATGAACGACTCTGCTGTGACGGATGTCGGGCGATGAGCATCTGCCGAAGTGGTTCAAGCCCCTCTTGAGCGCGATTCCGGTTTCTTGCATCTGAAGACCCCCAAAGCAAAAGGGCCTGACTTTCGTCAGGCCCTCGGGCTTTTCTGGTGCCGGTGAGAAGAGTCGAACTCCCGACCTTCGCATTACGAATGCGCTGCTCTACCAACTGAGCTACACCGGCGTAGCCCGCGATTATAGCGGGCCTTTTAGACGGCTTCGCGATGGTAGCCGGTCACGCGCTCTACCTCGTTCTTCGAACCAAGGAAAACAGCCACGCGTTCGTGCAGTTTTCCGGGTTGCAGGTCGAGGATGCGGGCCTTGCCATTGGTGGCTGCGCCGCCCGCCTGTTCGACGATGAAGCTCATCGGGTTCGCCTCGTACATCAGCCTGAGCTTGCCGGCCTTCTCGGGCTCGCGCTTGTCCCACGGGTACATGAACACACCACCGCGGGTCAGGATGCGGTGCACGTCGGCCACCATGCTCGCCACCCAGCGCATGTTGAAGTCCTTGGCTCGCGGACCTGTCTCGCCTGCCAGGCATTCGTTGACATAGCGCGACACGGGCGGTGCCCAGTGGCGCATGTTGCTCATGTTGATCGCAAACTCCTTGGTGTCCTCCGGAATCCGTATACCTTCTTGCGTCAGCATCCACGCGCCTTGCTCGCGGTCCAGCGTGAACATGACCACTCCCTCGCCGACGGTCAGCACGAGCATGGTCTGCGGTCCGTAGATGCAATAGCCGGCCGCCGCCTGTTGCGAGCCGGCCTGCAGGAAGTCCCTCTCGCTCACGCCTTCATCGCTGCTGCTTTTCTTCAGCACCGAGAAAATGGTGCCAATGCTCACGTTGACGTCGATGTTGCTCGAGCCGTCGAGCGGATCGAACAGCAGCAGGTATTCGCCTTGCGGAAAGCGGTTGGGCACGACGTAGATGCCTTCCATTTCTTCCGATGCCATCGCCGCCAGATGGCCGCCCCATTCGTTGGCCTCGATCAGCACTTCGTTGGCGATGATGTCCAGCTTCTTCTGGATTTCGCCCTGAACGTTCTCGCTGTCGGCGCTGCCCATCACGTCGCCGAGCGCCCCCTTGTTGACGCTGATGCTGATGCGCTTGCAGGCGCGCGCGACGACTTCGATCAATAACCTCAGTTCGGCGGGGATGCTGCCGTTTTGGCGCTGCTGTTCGATGAGGTACTGGGTGAGACTGATGGGACGAGGCATGGTTGATAGGGTGATTTCGATTCTTTGGGCAGGGGGTCAGAAGCTGAGAGTTTTTCGATCATGCCCGCTCATCACGCCAAAAGCCCCCTGCTCGTCGTTGCAAATGCTCGCCATAGCCAGGCTATGGCTGCGCCTTGCGCCTAGATCAGGTGTCTTTTGACGTGTTGCTCGGACACGTTCGAAATACTCTCGGCCTCTCAGGCATCGGCGAGGGCGCGTGTGACTATCTCTCGGACGTCGCTCGACAAGTCAGGTTTGGCTGCGACACGGGTCACCGCTTTGCGTGCCGCGCTACGGTATGGCTCGGCCAGGCGGCTCCAGCGGTCCATCACCCGCGCGATGCGGGCCGCGAGTTGCGGGTTCATGGTGTCGAGTTCGAGCACGCGCTCGGCCCAGAACACATAGCCTGCCGCGTCGGCACGGTGAAATGCAGCGGGGTTCTGCATGCACAGCGAGGCAATCAGGCTGCGTGCGCGATTGGGGTTCTTGAGCGTGAAATCCGGGTGCGACATCAAGGCCTTCACCCGCGATAGCACGCGCCCATTGGACTCAGGCGCGCTCGCTTGCAACGCGAACCACTTGTCGACGACGAGAGGCTCGCCCTTGAAGAGTTCATAGAAGCGCGCCAGGGCCGGTTCGGCCAGTTCCGAATGCGAACTCAGGAGCGCCCAAAGCGCGCCCTGCCGATCGGTCATGTTCGCTGCGTCCTTGAAACGCTGGTACGCACGGCCCGCCCACACGCCATCGCCGCGCGCGACTCCGTCGAGGCACAGCATGTTGAGCGCGAGATTCGCGAGCGAGCGCTTGCCGCAAGACACTGGGTCTGGCGAGTAGCCGCCATGCACCTGATTGGCCTCGTAGGCAGCAGCCCAGTCGTCGCGCAAGGCCTGCGCGAGCTGCCTGCGCATGGATTCGCGCACGGCATGAACGCGTTGCGGGTCGACGACGTCGAGCTGCTCGGCGACGTAGATTTCGCTCGG
Source organism: Rhizobacter sp. (assembly GCA_021153565.1). Classification (GTDB taxonomy): domain Bacteria; phylum Pseudomonadota; class Gammaproteobacteria; order Burkholderiales; family Burkholderiaceae_C; genus Albitalea. Next base: position 2,081 of record JAJKJU010000010.1, on the reverse strand, counting down.
CGGGATGAGCACAAGTTCCTTGAATGCAGCGTCCAGCGTCGAATGGCGCAGCACTGCACGCATGGCTTCGACAAAGGGTTCGTCCAACGTCAGCTCGCCATTGCCGCGCACGGCGGCAAGCAAGCGTGACAGGGCCAGTCGCTGCCCGGCCTCCCAGCGGTTGAATGCGTCGGTGTCGTGCTGCAGCAAGAGAAGCAGGTCGGTATCAGCGAGGCCGTCCACAAGCGCCACCGGCGCCGAGAAGCCACGCAGCAGTGAAGGCACCGGCTCTTCATCGACGTTCACGAAGGTGAAGGATTCGCGTGCTTCGGACAGCACCAGCACCCGCTCCTGCGGAAAGCTTCCTGATGCCGGCAGGGTTTCGTCTGCGAGTTGCAGCGACAGTGTCTTGCCGTCGCGCCCGAGCAAGCCCATGGACATCGGGATGACATAAGGCTGCTTCTCGGCTTGCCCATTGGTCGGCGCGCAGCTTTGCTCCAGCACCAGGGTATAGGTGCGCGTCGGCGCATCGTAGCGACCGTGTGCCGTCACCTTCGGCGTGCCGGCCTGGCTGTACCAGCGCTTGAACTGTGGCAGTTGCCGAGCGAGTTCGCTTTGCGGGTTGGCGTCGGCAATGGCTTGCGCAAAATCGTCGCAGGTGACGGCACTGCCGTCATGGCGTTCGAAGTAAAGCGTCATGCCGAGCGCGAAACCTACGCGGCCCACGAGCGTCTGCATCATGCGCACGACTTCGGCGCCTTTTTCGTAGACGGTGGCCGTGTAGAAGTTGTTGATCTCGACGTAGCTGTCGGGGCGCACCGGGTGCGCCATCGGGCCCGCGTCTTCGGGAAACTGCGACATGCGAAGCGCGCGCACGTCGTCGATGCGCTTGACGGCACGGGCAGACGCCGGCCCTGCCATGTCCATGCTGAATTCCTGGTCGCGGAAAACCGTGAGGCCTTCTTTCAGGCTCAACTGGAACCAGTCGCGGCAGGTGATGCGGTTGCCTGTCCAGTTGTGAAAGTACTCGTGACCCACCACGCTTTCGACACCGAGGTAGTCGGCGTCGGTGGCAGTGGCCGGGTTGGCCAGGACGAACCTCGTGTTGAAGATGTTGAGGCCCTTGTTCTCCATCGCGCCCATGTTGAAGTCGCCCACCGCGACGATCATGAAGCGGTCGAGATCCAGCGGCAGTTTGAAGCGTGCTTCGTCCCACACCACGCTCGCGATCAGCGAGTTCATTGCGTGCTCGGTCTTGTCGAGGTCGCCGCGGCGCACATAGACCTGTAGCAGGTGGTTCTTGCCAGAACGCGTAGTCACCCACTGCTCGCGGGCGACGAGGTCAGCGGCGACCAAGGCGAAGAGGTAGCTCGGCTTTGGGAACGGGTCGTGCCACTTCGCAAAATGGCGGCCGTTCGCCAGTTCGCCGTGCTCGACGAGGTTGCCGTTCGATAGCAGCACCGGATACGCATGCTTGTTCGCAAGGAGCGTCACGGTATAGATGGCCATCACATCGGGCCGGTCCAGGAAGTAGGTGATGCGGCGAAAGCCCTCGGCCTCACACTGCGTGAAGAGGCCGCCGCCGGAGGTGTACAGCCCCGACAGATGCGTGTTCTTGTCCGGCGCGCAGGTGTTTCGGATCTCGAGCGTGAAAGGCCCAGGCGGCACGCCTTGCAGCGAGTCGATCACGAGCATGCTGTCTTCATGACGGAAGGAAACGGACTCGCCGTTCACGAGCACGCGAGTCAGGTTCAAATCTTCGCCATGCAGCTTCAGGGCCTGCGCCGGTACGTTGGCGTTGCGCTCCAATTGCATTCGATTGATGACCAGCGTCTTGCCTGGGTCGAGGTCGAAGGTGAGGTCGACGGTCTTGATCCAGAACGCGGGTGCGCTGTAGTCCTCGCGGCGGATGAGAGGGGCGGTGCCTTCACGCATCAGATTTCTCCTTCTGGTGGGCGTCGCGCAAAACTGCGTCGACGTCGATCGCGTTGAGATCGGGAACTAGTGTCGCGTCAAGCCTCAAGTGTCGGTTGATCGCGCCGCTGTCGGAGCGCAGTGCAAGGCGCGCCGACGAGTCATAGCCGTCGCTATGGCGAGGAGGC
>JAJKJU010000009.1 GCA_021153565.1 Rhizobacter sp. | reverse complement strand
TCTCGTGTTGGAAGGCTTCGATAACACCCCGCAAAAGGTCTCTGGCTCGGAACAGCGGCCAGCTGCGGATTGGCACATGATCACACGGGATGGGACAACTAATAGCTTCTGATCTCGCCTCATATTCCATGAATGCTCGTTCTTTGTGTTGGACACCGCGCAGTGGGCGTTGTCCCAACCCGCTATTCAAGCGGCACCCGGGAAATGAGTATTGATCGTTCCATGACGAATACATCCTCGGGCGGGGCGTGGGCAGTTCAAGATGGGGATGTGCCGAATGTGCCGGTGATCCCGAAGCCTGAGACTTATGCGCTGATGCTTCTGGGGCCCTGTTGGTGTGTCATCAGAGGCTTCTCGACCATTTCTGGCAACACGCGCTCACGCAAGCTGGCCAACAACACCATGCCGCGAGCGAAGCAGCCGAAGCGCAGGCTCCAGTTCGCTCGCGTCCTTATCGCGGAAGTTCGTCAGCATCACCACCAACGCCCGCTTTCTCTGCGCCTTCATCAAGTCGCGTGCTGCCAGTAGATAGCGTGGCCTTGGGCTGCATGTCGTACAGCGTCGCCATCAGCGAATTCAGCGATGCCGACCCCTTGCGCTGCGAGAGATCATTGAGCACATGCTGCATGCGTCCGGGCTGGTCGACTTCTACAAGACTGACAAGGAAGGCAAGGACCTGCTCCATTCAGTTGCCCCGGACCCCGGTCCGTAGTTCTTGCTCCCCTTCCCTCTGAGCGAGGGGCGGGGCTGCGGCCTTTGATATCCAAGGCCTTGCTTCGCTACCGCCGTCGCCCTCACCCCCGCCCTCTCCCAGAGGGAGAGGGGGTAATGCGGGGCTTGCAGCGGTTCCGCGAAATCCGTTCAATTGCCCAGGCTCCGGCCCGTAGTCCTTGCTCCCTTTCCCAGAGGGATAGTGTGTAAGTGCGGGGGCTTGCAGCGGTTCTGCGAAGTCCGTTCAGTTGTCCAGACTCCGGCCCGTAGTCCTTGCTCCCTCTCCCTCTGGGAGAGGGTTGGGGTGAGGGCTGCGGCCGTTGATATCCAAGGCCTTGCTTCGTCCACCGCCGTCACCCTCACCCCCGCCCTCTGCCAGAAGGAGAGTGGGTAATGCAGGGCTTGCAGCCGTTCTGCGAAAGCGTTCGTAGCGTTCCTTGCCCAAGCGAATCCAGTGGCGATTGCATAAAGGTATATCCCAAGCTTCACCGGGCTACAAAAGCCCAGCCCGTTTGACAGCTCGATAGCGATTGACCAATTCCGCCGGCAACTGCGCGGGTTCCACGTCGATGAGCAATCCATCTCTGCCCGCCAAGCGTTGAAACGCATCGCGCCTCGATTGTGCGAAGAGATGCGCGCCCGCGACTTCGATGACCTGTTGGTGTGTCACCAGAGGCTGCTCGACCATTTCTCGCAAAACCCGCTCACGCAAGCTGGCCAACAACACCAGATGCCGCGAGCGAAGCAGCCGAAGTGCAGGCTCCAGTTCGCTCGCGTCCTCATCGCGGAAGTTCGTCAGCACCACCACCAACGCCCGCTTTCTCTGCACCTTCATCAAGTCGCGCGCTGCCAGCAGATAGTCCGAATGCGTGGCCTTGGGCTGCGCGTCGTACAGCGTCGCCATCAGCGAGTTCAGCGATGCCGACCACTTGCGCGGCGCGAAGCGGCGAAGGTCGGCGGCGTCGGTGCCGAATGTCATCGCGCCGACCGCGTCGCCTTCTTTCAGCGCGACATACGCCAGCAGCATCATCGCGTTCAGCGCTTCGTCGAAGTGGCTGCCCGTGCGTGCTGTCGCTCCTTCGTCGGCACGCATGCGGCGGCCGCAGTCGAGAAGGAACATGACGCACTGATCACGCTCATCCTGGAACTGCCGGACGATGGGCCGGCTGTGCTTGAGCGTCGCCTTCCAGTCGATGTGGCGAATCGAATCGCCCACTTGATAGTCGGCCAGTTGTTTGAAGTCGGTGCCTGCACCACGTTGTGCGTAACTCTTGATGCCAATGTCGGCGAGCCGGCGATCGCTCGCCAGCCACGCGTAGCGCGCGACCGCCGCGAAGTTCGGATACACGCGCAGCGACTCCTCCTCACCCACACGCCGCACCCACTGGAAGGTGCCGTACATGGTTCGGACACGCAGTTCGGCCGGCTGGAAGCGCACGAGGCCGCGCTGCCTCGGAACAATGCTGTAGTGAACCTCCATGCGCGCCTCGGCAGGCACCAGCACCTTGATCGGCAGCCCTTCGAAGTCGACAGTCGGGTCGACGTGATCGAACATCTCCACGTGCCAATCGTTCGGCCCTTCATTGACCAGCGCGCAGGCGAGGTTGCGTGAAACGCCCAGCGCCAGGGCGGCAGGCATGCGGCGCTTCCAGACCAGCGGCGCCCGGCGCCACGCCACCATGGTTCGCCCGATGTCGATCAGTGCCCACAGCATGCCGACGATCACCGAGCCCAGGGTGTACCGCCCGACGGTGGCTTGCGGCACCTGCACGACAAGTGCCACAACCGTGGCCACGGCAGCCGCCGCCACCGTCCACAGCGTGCCGCGACTCGGTATCAGCGGAAATCGCACGCCGATGCCTCGTTCAGAGCCGGGGCGCTTCGACGCTGTCGAGCATGGTCGACAACAACTCGTCGGTCTTGCGGCCTTCGAGCTGAGCATCCGGCGACAACAGCACGCGGTGCCGCAGTACCGGCAGCGCGTGGTGCTTGATGTCGTCCGGCGTCACGAAGCCGCGTGCACCCAGCAGCGCAGCTGCCCGCGCCGCCCGCACCAGCGAGATGGCGCCGCGCGAACCAGCGCCGTTGGCGATGCCGGGCCAGGTGCGAGTGGCACGCACGATGCGCACCGCGTAGTCGACCACCTTGTCGTCGACCCGAATGAAGCCCGCCATCTTTTGCAACGCGAGTACGTTTCGTTCGTCCAGCCGAGGCGTTACTGCATCCAAGGGCAACTGGTCGCCACTTTGCGCAGTGGTGGTTCGCACGACCACAGCGGCTTCATCCGCAAGGCTCGGATAGCCGACCTCGATCTTGAAGAGGAAGCGATCGAGCTGCGCCTCGGGCAGCGGGTAGGTGCCTTCGGTCTCCAGCGGGTTCTGCGTGGCCAGCACCATGAAGGGCCGTGCGAGCGGCAGTGTCTGGCCTTCGAGCGTGACCTGATATTCCTGCATCACCTCGAGGAGCGAGCTTTGCGTCTTGGCAGGTGCGCGGTTGATTTCATCGGCGAGCAGCAAGTTGGTGAACACCGGGCCGCGAATCACGCGCAGCGAGCCGAGGTCGGCAGTCTTGCCCGGGGTCGGGTCGAGCACCGCATGGCCGGTGATGTCCGACGGCATCAGGTCGGGGGTGAACTGCACGCGTGAATACTGCAGCGACAAGGCCTTGGAGAAAGCCCGTGCGAGCAGTGTCTTGCCGAGCCCGGGCACGCCTTCGATCAGCACGTGGCCTGAAGCGACGAGCGCGATCAGCGTCTGGTCGACGACTGCACGCTGACCGACCAGGGCTTTGCCGATCTCGTCGCGTAGCGCGGAAAGAATCTCGGCCGCACGGCTGATGTCGGCGGGATTGATTTGCATGGGTTGTCCTTGTCAGCGATTCATTGCCAGGCGACGAACAGCGGTCTCCAGCAGGGTCAGGGTGGCCAGCAGATCGCGCCGCGGCCGTTTGAGTGTGAGGTCCATGGCGCGCGCGAGCGCATCGGCATCGAGCGCCGTGGTCTTCGCGATGGCCTCGGCGCGAGACCGGCGGTCCAGCGTGTCATGGTCGCGGATGCTGCGGCGTGCCGAGTGCTCCAGTGCCCGCAACTGTGCCTTGTGCAGCGCGATGCTGTCGCGCTGAAAAATGAAACTCGATGTGCCGCGGATCTGCTCGGCCACCGATCGGCGCGACAAGGGTGCGACTGGCGCGCGCGGACCGAAGCGAATCGCCGCACGCCACAGTGCGAGCGCGAGCAGTCCGAACCCCAGCAGGACAGCCGGCGTCCCGTGACGCCAGATGAGCGTCAACAGGGGCTCGCGTGCTTCGGTGTCCACAAACCACACCTCGGGCCGCTGCTGCAAGTCGAGCGCCGCCACGAAGGCGAGCGCGTGATCGGCCGTGAACACGCCGCGGTTTTCGCTGAGCTGGCCAACGATGACGGTGGCAGCACCTTTGCCCAGCCGGATGCGCAGAATGTTCGGTCCCTTGATGCTGTCCATCGACCAGACCACGGGCGTGGCCGATTGCAAGACCAGGTTGTTCGTGCCGTTGCAAATGCGCAGGCTGCGGCGCTCGCCGAAGGCGAAGGGCGCTTCTTCGGGTTCGATCACGTTGAAACAGTCGGCAGGCCGGGGAAGGAACTCGCGCGGGCGTATCAGCGCCCGATTTTTCGGGGCAGGCGGTGCGCTGGAATCAGCGTCCACCGCACCCGTGTCCGGCTCGCTGGCGCGAGCTGCGCTTCCCGGCGCCGGTGGCAAGGCATTCGCCTTCTCATCGATGCTTTTGCTCTCGACCGCAATCCAGCTCGGACGCCTCCACTGCTCAGTGACGATGTGCCCGCCTGACTCCACCCAGTCTTTCAGCTTCTTCTCGCGCTCGGGAAACAAGTCCCAGTCCAATGAACTGAGCACCAGCGTGGCGTTGGTTGGCGGCAGGCGGTCGAGGTTGGTTGGCGACACGGTCTTGCCGCCCAGCCGCTCGATGATCTTCTTGACGGCGTAGTGATTGTCCGTGGCCGCCTCGTCCCTGGGCGGGTCGCGAACGTCTGCGTCGACCCAGTATGTGTTGTTCACGACATAGGCCGTGGCGCAGATCGCGGCCAGCACGATCAGCATGTTCCAAATCAAATCGCGGTCGAGCTTCATGCCGCCGCTCCTGCGGCAGGCGCTGCGGCAGGCGCTGCGGCAGGCAACTGCGCATCGAAGCGATCGCACAGAGACATGATGAGCATCTCGTCCGGCATTTGCGCGCCGTAGACCAGCAGCAGCCACGCGTTCACGAGCCGCTCGAAGAACGTACCCGATTCGTTGGGCAGCATCTTGCCGGCCAGTGCGACGCAATCGCCTTCGGTGCTGGCTGCGCTGATGGGCACTGCATGGTGGTGCACGAGCCGCGACAGCGCTCCGCGGTACAGCAGCGACAGGCTCGCACGATGCTCGCCGCGCAGCCACAGCGCGCGTGCGGCGCAAGCGATGTCATCGGGCAGGCTCTCGGGTCGAATGTCGAGGTCGCGCACGTGGCTGGGCAGCACCGCCCGTCCCCCGGGTCGAAAGCCACCGCGCACGAGCACCCAGCGACGAACACACACCAGCAGGATCGCCACGGCCGCGGCGCCAAGCAGCCACATCAGCAAGCGGCCCGATTCGGCAAGCCACAGCGCCAGGCCGTCGACCCAGGTCTCTTCACGTGGCTTGGTCTCGCGCTTTTTTTCCTCGACGTCGTCAGCCTTCCAGCGCAGCCTGCGTTCCCTGTGCTTGCCGCCGAGTTTGGGGTCGTGCTTGACGGCGTCGGCCGCCGCGCTCACCTGATCGGGCGTGATGGTGGCGGCTTGGCACGGCAGCATCGCGGTGCTGCAAGCCGCGATCGCGAATGCGAGCCAGAGCGTCCGAACCCTAGTACTGGCGGGCGAACGCACGACGAAACTCCTGTTCGATGTCCCAGGCCTCGAACTCGACCCGGCGGTTCAGGTACATCGCGAATCCCGCCGCCACATAGAAGGGCTCGATCGCCAGCACGACGGCCGCGTATGCCAAGGTGACCGCAAACGTTGCCGCCATGTCGCTGCTCGCGAGCATTGAAGAGATGAAGTTGCCGTGCCCCGAGGGTGAGAACAACCAGCCCAGCGCATAGATCGACACGAGGAACACCCATTCAAGATGATGAAAGGCCATCTGCATCAGAAAGGCGACGCCCCTTTTGCCGCGCAGCAGAGCACGCCGCCGCTTGCTCAAGACGGCGCCGCGCTGGCCTTCGAGCTGATGTGCCGCCTGCGTGAACGAACGCCAGGGCGACAGGCGGCGCAGAGTCAGGGTATGCAACAGCCCGCTCCACCACACGCTGCGCTGCTCGTTCCAGAGATCGACAAAACCTGTGCCGTCGCCGAAGACCGCGCGCGACAGCACGAAGAGCAGGCTGCGGTCCAGCCAGGGCTTCAGCCAGAAGATGATCGCGACGGGCAGCCAGTTCGCAATCTCGACAGTCGACAACGCAATGGCCAGGATCGCGAGGAACACGGGCGTGCAGGTGGCCCACAACGCTTTCGCGTTTGACTGCACGAGGCGCGTGCCAAGGTCGCTTGCTTCCATCATGGAACGCGGACGAAGATCGACCGCGAGGGCGTCAACCTGCATGCGACACCTGCGCTTCAATGGGCGACTGTGCACCGGGACGGCGGGGCCGGCCCTGCCACCCGAGGTACAGGATGATGATCACCCAGAAGAATCCCCCCACGGTGTACTTGACCGGCGGCGCCACCCAGCGCGACGAGGACCAGAACGCCTCCAGCGCGGCGGCGATGAAGAGCATGGCGGTTGCGCCGTAGATGAGCGGTACGGCCTCGGTGGCCGCCTTCTTCAGGGCCTGCATGCGGGTGAGCCGCCGCGGTGCCAGCATCGCGTGGCCGAGAGCGAGTCCCGCGGCACCCGAGATGACGATGGCTGTGAGCTCGAAGGCCCCGTGCGTGATGACGAAGGAATAGAAGTTTTCGGTATAGCCGCGCACCGTGAGATAGCCCGCGATCGAGCCGATGATCGCGCCGTTGTAGGCGAGGGCGAAGAGGCTGCCCAGGCCGAAGAACACGCCGCCCGCAAAGCACCGAAAGGCGATGCCGATGTTGTGCATGATGTAGAAGCCGAACATGTTCCAGTCGGTGCCGGCACTGCGCGTGCGACCGATCGCTTCCGTCGACGGGCCGTACATCGAGTCGAAGTTCTTCACCGTCTCGACGCTCTGCAGCGACAGCACGAAGCCCGGATCGACATAGCACAGCACGCCGATGATGAAGAGCGGCAGGCCGAAGACGAGGGCCGCGGTCCACATGTAGAGGCGGTGGGCTCGCACGGCCTGCGGCACCTCTACCAGAAACAGCTGGGCGAATCGTGCGAAGCTGTTGTCTGATCTGCGGTAGATCACCTGGTGCGCGCGCTGCGTGAGCTCTTCCAGCCCTGACGTGATGTAGCTCGGGTAGTCGCGCGAGCGGCTCAGGGCAAGGTGCTCGCAGGTGGTGCGGTACAAGGCGGCGAGTTTTGTGGCGGGCAAGGTTTTGTCCGGCCACCGCTCGGGCTTCTTCTTTCGAAAGCGCGGTGCGCCTTCGACGCGGTCTAGGGCCTCTTCGAGTTCGTCCCAGATCGGGCGATAAGCGGTTTCGAATTGCAGCGGGGTCATGCGGTTTGCCTGCGCCAGATCATCGACGTTTGCCGAGCAGCCATTGCGCCACTCCCAGCATGCGTTGCGCGGTGAGCTTGCTGTCGGCTTGTCCGGCCATACCGACACCGGGCGCCGCCAGCGTGGCGAGTTCAATCAGACGTGCCTCGGTGATGCGCGAACTGCGTGCCGCCCACGCAATGACGGCAGCCTGTTCGCGTGGCGACAGCGGGCGGTCCGGGGCTTCGGGTGGCGCTTCGGGCAAGGGGCCGTGCAATGTCACGGACTTGGCATACACGACGAGCGTGCCGGCCGCGAGATCGCCGATGCGTTTGAAGTCGCTGCGCATCAGCATCGCGGCAAAGCCGAAGCCATATGCGAAGGGCAGGAAGTCTGCGCTGCGCATCAGGTTGCGCAACAGCGATGCAGCGGGCGTGACCGGCAGCCCGGAATCCATCACTACCCGCAATCCCAACGACCGCTTGCCCGGTGTGGCGCCGGCAAGGGTCAGTTCGAAGATGACGGGATACAGCCACTCGATGGCGAAGAAGGCGATGAGGATGACACCGGCGCCGAAGCCGCCGAGGCGGTCCAGGGCGAAAGCCGCGAGGAAGAACAGCACCATCCGGATGAACCCGTCGATGATGAATGCATAGAAGCGCGGCACCACGCCCGCCGGCCGAAGCGCAAGCGCAATGCCCTCCGGCGTCTCCGCCGTGAAACGCGTGTCGAGCGACGCGCTCATTCGACGGCCGTGCTTTTCACGAGCCCCTGTAGGACGCTGCTCATCCGCCCTCCGCGCGACGGGGTCAAACCCCGATCGTGTCGAACTCCCGATAGACATCGCGCAGCCACATCTTCACGCGCTGTCGATCCATCAAGCCCAGGCCAGCACTGTCCAGCCCGCTCGTGTTCTTTGCCGCCCAGAAACTGCTGTTGGTCGCGTCGATCTTGTTGATGACACTGTCGTGCAGATGGCGCACCGACACCACATGTGCACCGAGCTCCTCCGCGCGCGCTTGTTCGCCTGATTGCTCCAAAACGCTGAAGTCGATGCCGCGGACCTGGTTGCGCACCAGCACGTAGCGAAGTTGCTTGCCGAAGCGATCGAGCAGCTTCTGGAGCAGGTCGACGGAGTCCTTGCCGGTGTCCATCACGTGCCAGTAGTAGATGGGGATGGCCATTTCATCTGCGAGGTTGAGCACACCAGACTCATCCATCCAGCGCACCAGCGGGTCGTGCGTCTGTGCGGCGAGGTCGACGAGAATGCGACGCTCAGGTTGCTCGACCGCGGCTTCGACAATGGCGTCGAGCGATTCATAGCGGTCGACGAGAACGGGGGACGCATAGCCCGAATAGAAGCGCATCAGCGCCCCGTGCGAACGGTCGGTGTCGAAACCGAGAAAGGGCAGGTTGTGGTCGATGAAGTACTGCGCAGCGCAGCGGGCGATGACCGACTTGCCGACGCCGCCTTTTTCTCCGCCGATGAAATGAATGTTGGCCATGCCGTCTCCGTGATCCTCTTGGACTGCTTGTTCGTGCGGTCCTTATAGCTGGCGCCGCGCGAAAGCGTGGACTTTACCGGGCTAATGACTTGGGCCAAAACAATTTGCCGTTATTGATCTGTTCTTCGTGGCCCGGGGCAGAATGCGCGTCTTTGCTCCACCGCCGCCATGCCCGACGCCCTGCGCCACGCCACCCTGCGACAACTACAGATCTTCCTGGCCGCGGCCGAGCATTCGAGTTTTGGACGCGCCGCCGAGGTGCTGCATCTCACGCAGCCGGCGGTATCGATGCAGATGGCGCAGTTGGCCGAAAGTGTCGGCATCGCGCTCTTCGAACGCCGAGGCCGCAAGCTCGCATTGACGCATGCGGGCGAGACGCTCGTGCCCTATGTCGAACGGGTGGCGCAGACCCTGCGCGAAGCTGGCGAAGCGCTCGACGATTTGCAAGGACTGCGCCACGGCAAGCTGCGCATTGCCGTGGTGTCGACGACGCGCTACTTCGCGCCTCGGTTGATCGCGCAGTTTCGACAGGAGCATCCACAGATCGAGATGGAGGTGTCGATCGCTGGCCGCGACAACGTGATCGCGCAGATCGAGAGCAACCACGCCGATCTCGCCATCATGGGCCGGCCCCCGACGCATCTGCCCATCGTCGCGGAGGTCTTCGCCAAGCACCCGCACGGTGTCATCGCACCACCCGATCATCCGCTTGCCGGAAAGAAGCGCGTGACACCCAGCCGCATCGGCGCCGAACCTTTCATCGCCCGTGAAACCGGCTCCGGCACGCGGCACGCGATGGAGCAGTACTTTGCCGAGCACGCGCTGAACCCGCCCATCGTGCAGGAGATGCCGAGCAACGAGTCGATCAAGCAGGCCGTGATGGCCGGCATGGGGCTCGCGTTCATCTCGCTGCACACGGTGAACCTGGAGCACCGGACCGGCAACCTCGTGCTGCTCGACCTGCGCGGCCTGCCGGTGATGCGCAACTGGTACGTGCTGCATCGGGCGAGCAAGTCGCTGAGCCCGGCTGCGACGGCGTTCCGGATGTTCATGCACGCCGAAGCGCCGGGGTACATGAAAACCTTGCTGCCGAAGTAGTGCGTGGCTGCGGCGGCGAACCCTCACCCCAGCCCTCTCCCGCAAGCGGGAGAGGGAGTGATCGCGCTCCCTCTCCACCGTACCCGGGAGATGGGGTGATCGCGCTCCCTCTCCACCGTACCCGGGAGATGGGGTGATCGCGCTCCCTCTCCACCGTA
>JAJKJU010000008.1 GCA_021153565.1 Rhizobacter sp. | reverse complement strand
TCAGTGCAACGGGATCTTTAGCCTACCGGCCGCGGCGGTCACGCCGTGCCGTCAGCGGAGACCGGGGCGCCGCGTCCGCCAGACTAAAGACTCTCTGCACTGCACTATGCATAGGACTCAACTAGGCGTAGATCCGCAACGCCCGGCACGGCCGTCCACTGTATCGACCGCCGTGCTCGGGGTCGCGGTCCTTTGCATAGTTACAGGGTCTGCAGGAACTTCATCAAGTCGTCGCTGGCGCGGAAGCGCTTGAGCTTGATGTCTGGCGCCTCGAGTCGGGCCAACGCCTTCTCCTTCATCTCCAGGTTGGCCTCGACGTAGCGGTGAGTCGTGTTCGTGCTCTCGTGGCCGAGCCACAGGGCATTCACGTTGAACGGCACGCCGCTTTGCAGCAGGTGCATGGCGGTCGTGTGCCTCAGGGTGTGTGGCGAGACACGTTTGGTCTTCAGGCTCGGTTGATCTACCGAGGCCCGTTTCACCGCCAGCGCCAGTCGCTGCGCCACGTTGCAGCGGGTCATCGAATGCCCGGATCGATTGGGCAGCAATGCCGCCGATCCACGCAGTTGCGGGTTGGCGTGGAGCCAGACGCGGATCGCCGCCGCACCGTCCAGCACCACATCGACGACGCGCACCCCGACGATCTCCGACACGCGCGCGCCGGTGTTGTACAGCAGGCTCAGCAGCAGATGATCGCGCTGTGACGTCCATTCGGTGCCAGGCTGCCCCAGCACGGCGATCATCTCGGGCCGTGTCAGGTGCCCCAGCAGCGGTCGCTCGAATCGTTTCATCGGCACGGACATCGCGCGCTCGACGGCGTGCAGCGCCGTCACGTCGCGTCGGCCGGCGAACTTCAGGAACGCCCGCAAGGCGGTAAGCCGCAGGTTGCGGCTGCGCACCGAGTTGTGCCGCTCGCGTTCCAGGTGAGCCAGGAACTTCAGGATCAACTCTGGCGTGATGTCCATGAGCTGCATGGCCATCGGCGGCTTACCCAGGTGCTGGGTTGCATACCCGAGGAACAGCGTCATCGAGTCGCGGTAGCAGGCCACTGTTCGTGGGCTGAGCGCGCGCTGCGCGACGAGGTACTCGGTGAAGAACTGCTGCACCAGCGCCGGGAAGCTTGGTGGGGAGCCCTTGCAGTTGGTGCGCGCGTCACCCATGGCTGAGCTCCGGCATACAGGACTCGAAGCGCTGCGCGGCCACCGCCATCAATTCCGGCACCGCCTGCAGGTACCAGTAGGTGTTGGTCACCATCGCGTGCCCGATGTAGGTCGACAACGACAGCATCGCCTCGTCCACATCGATGCCCTGCTGCTGCCACAGCAGGATGCGCCTGACCACGAAGGTGTGCCTCAGGTCATGGATGCGCGGTGCGTGATGCGTGCCACGGTTGACCCAACCCAGTTCGCTGCGCAGCGTGGCGAAGACGTTCTCCACCTGGTGCCCGCTGATCGGCTTGCCGAACAGGCGACCCCGTGTACCAATGAAGAACGGCGCATCGTCGTCACGAGAGGCGCCAGCCACGTCCCGCGTCCAGCGGTACTGGCCCAAGACCTTGGCCGTGCTCGGATGCAGCGGCACTTGGCGCGACTTGGCGAACTTCGTGCGTCGGATCGTCAGCAGGCCGCGCCTGAGGTCCACGTCACCCAGGTTCAGCGACAACGCCTCGGACAGGCGCAGGCCGCAGCTGGCAATCAAGCCGAACAGCGTCTCGTAGACCAGGCCGCGAAGGCCGGGATTGGGACCGAGTTCGCGCGCTGCGGCCAGCAATTGCTGCACTTCCTCTTGGCTGTAGATGTGCGGTGCCTGCCGCTCAGGCAGCCGTCCGAAGATCGTGTCGTCGGGCACTTCGGTGGCCGGCTCGAACTGCTGCATCCATCGCGTGAAGGAGCGCAAGTGCCTGAGCCGTCTGGCCCAGGTTCGGGGATCGATGCTGGCATGGGTGTCCAGGCGTGCCCACTGGGCCATAACCTCCAGGGTCAGGGGTCCGCGGTGGCGCGTACGGCGAACGTACTCGGCCAAGCTGCGCAGGCTGTAGGCGGTCGAACGCAGCTGGAAGCCCAGGGTGCGACGCTCCGTGAGGTAGCGCTCCACGAGCGCTGTCAGGCCGATCGTCATGACAGCCTCCCGGTGGTTGTAGCGACGGGCTTCCCGGGCTAAGGCAGGGCCACTTCGACGAGGCGGCCGCTGTCGAGCTTGGCGTAGAATCAGCGTCGTGTTCAGCGAGCGGTGCCGCAGCACGTCAGCCACCTCCTTGAGCGAGGAGCCGCCGGCCAGCAGACGGCTGGCCATCGTGTGACGCAGCAGGTGCGAGCGCGTGTGCGGCAGCCCGGCGCGCGCATAGGCCTGGCGGATGGTGCTTGCGCACGAGGTCCGGCCCGATCGGCTGTTCCCGCGGCGTCATGTGCCGGGCGAAGACCATCCGGTGCTGGGTCTTGGGTCGTTCGTTGCGCAGGTACGCGGCCATGGCTTGGCCAGTTGCCTCGGGCAAGGGCATCACATCTTCACGCCGGCCCTTGGTGCGGCGTAGCGTGATCGTGCCGGCATCCCAGTCGATGTCGTCCAGGTTCAAGCGTGCGACCTCGCCACTTCGCAAGCCCAGATCGAGCGCGCAGCGCACCATGGCATCCGCGCGCAGCATCGACGGGCCGCTCTGGCCGAGGGCGGCTTCGAGTTGCTCGACCTCTGCCGGCTCCAGCGACTTGGGCAGCGATGCCAGCTGCCAGTTCGCCGGATATGCCAGGGCGCCAACCAGTGCATGAGTACGGTTCCCCACAGACGCGCGCCAGCGGAAGTAGCCGCGCAGGGACGAGACCACGACGCCCAGGCTCGATGGCGTCTTGTAGTTCTTGGCCTGTGCGGCGAAGAAGCGGCGCACGTGCTCCGGCGTGATGACCTCGAACCGAATGGCGTCGTCGCCGAAGTGCCTGCGCAGCAACGCTTCGACTAGGCGCAGCGCGCCCTCGCGGGTCTTCGGGGCAAGCCCTCGCACTTGCTCCATGTACTGATCGTAGCGGCGCAGTTCCTGGCCCACCGCTGTCGTGTCCACCGGCTTGGCATTCCACGCCGTCGACCTCGAGTGCCAATGAAGAAGGGGGCGTCATCCGTCGCAGGCTCACCCGCCAAGTCGCGCATGCTCCGATACCGACGCAGCGCGTCAACGGTGTTCGGGTGTACAGGCACTTGGCGTGACTTGCCGAACTTGCTCTGGTGAATGCTCAGCATTCCAGCCTTGAGATCGACATCCGAATTGCGCAGAAAGAGTGCCTCGGAGATACGAAGTCCCGTGCAGGCGATGAGGCCGAAAAGCGTCTCATAGATCACACCGCGCATGCCCCGCGCCGGCTGGAGCCGTCGCGCGGCGGCCAGCAGATCGACGATCTCATGCTCGCTGTAGATGTGCGGAGCCAGCCGCTCGTGCAGACCGCCGAAGATCGCGTTGGTGGGGACCTCCGTGCGTGGTTCGAACTGCTGCAGCCAGCGGGTGAACGAACGCAGATGCTTAAGCCGGCGCGCCCAGGTGTGGGATCACGGCTCCCATGGCTGTCGCGCCGAGCCCATTCGGCCATGACCTCGGTGGTCAGTGAACCGCGTAGGCCACTGGCGTGCACGTGACGCGCAAAACTGCGCAGCGAACAGGATGATGTCCGATCGAGAAAGCCGAGACGGTGACGCTCAACAAGATAGCGTTCGACCATCTTCGGCAGGGATGCGGGCGCGCTCATGATCCGCTCCCCGGCCACGGCAGCGCGACCTCCACGAGGTGGCGGCTGTCGAGCTTGGCGTAGATCATCGTGGTGTTCAATGAGCGATGGCGAAGCATGTCCGCCACCTCCTTGAGCGAAGAGCCGCTGGCCAAGAGCCGGTTGGCCATCGTGTGGCGCAAGAGGTGCGAACGTGTGTAAGGCAGTCCCGCACGGCCAAATGCCTGGCGGATGGCTTTGCGCACGAGGTCAGGGCCGATGGGTTCGTCGCGGGGTGCAACGTTGCGCACGAAGACGGCACGATTGGATGTCTTGGGACGCTCGTCCTTCAGGTAGGCTGCGATGGCCTCGCCAGTGGCCGCAGGCAGGGGCAAAACATCCTGCCGCAGGCCCTTGGTGTGGCGCAGCGTGATGGTGCCAGCGCGCCAGTCGATGTCATCAAGACGGAGCCGGGCGACCTCACAGCTGCGAAGGCCCAGATCTAGGGCGCAGCGTACGATGGCATCAGCGCGCCGCATGGCACGGCCGGGTTGGCCCATCGCGCCGACCAGCCGCGCAATCTCGTCGGTAGTCAGTGTCTTGGGCAGCGAGGATAGCTTCCAGTTGGCGGGGTAGGACACCGCGCCGATCAACCGGTGTACGAGGTCGCCAAGCGAGGCGCGATAGCGAAAGTAGCCGCGCAGCGACGTCACCACCAATGAGGCGCTCGCGGGCGTCTTGTAGAGCTCGGCTTGTTGCGCAAAGAAGCGCCTGACAATCGCGGGCTCGATCTCGGCGATGTTGACGGGTCCGTCGCCGAAGCGGGCAACCAGCAAGCGTCTGATGATGAGCAACGCTGCACTCCGCGTCTTGGTCATCAGGCCCCGCACATTGGCCATGTATTCGTCGTAGCGGACCAACTCTTCGTACACCGGCGTCCTGCCGATGGTGGGTGCGGCTATGGCGCCTCGCGCACGGAGCACGACGAGCAGATGACCCAGTGCCGCACTGTGATCACCCCTGTCGTGGCGTGTGAGTCCCGTGCAACAGCAACGTGGCAGGTGATCATCAAGGAACTGCACGACGGAGGCTTCGCCGATCTGATTGATCCGAAGACGCCTGCTGCGCGCCCAACGGGCGAAATGCGCGACGGCCCCCAAGTAGCTGGCGGCCGTGGTCGCCGCATACCGGCGATCGGTCAGGTACTGCTTGAGCGCGTCGACGTAAGGTCCGATTGGCCCGTCAACAAGGTGGTCGTTGCAGGGTCGGCGAGAACGATGAACGGTGCCCATGGCGATCTCCAAGAGTGGGATCGCAAGTTCACTCGCAAACAAAAAACTATGTTCAGATCTTGGACAACAGGTGTCGCGTCGAGCCTCAAACCGCCTACGCCAACACTGCCTTCGTCTGGTCATCTGCGCATAGCTGCGCCCTGAGCATAGAGACTGTCATGCATAGATTTGCATGACAGTCTTCTGCTGTCGTTCAGCTGGCCGGTGCGAACGACAGCAATTGGCCGTCAAGAACCTCCGCGAACGGCAGCTTCACCGCCAGTCAGCTACGGAGACCGCGGGCGAGCGCTCGGCGTTCCGCGCATAAGGTCCCCTTCCTTACGGACCGAACAGGCTCAGGTTCAGCGCCGCCCGAACAGCCGGGCATCCCACCGGTTTCGGGCTCCCCCAGCAGGCCCCAGCAGGGCCGTTCGCCGCTCGTGAGACTCGTGAATCCACCAGCGAGGCGCCGATGGGCTGAACAGATCGAACCGTCTGTCGGAGATGCGCCGGGCCTGCCAGTCTTGCGACGGTCCCGGCCCCTATTGGCTCGACGCGCATCGCGCACAGCCCGGTCACATCGGGCGGTGCAACTGGCGCGCTGCGGCCGGCGCAATTGGCGCTTGGCGGTGCAATTCGGTGCAACTGCTTTTGGCGATTCGGAAATTCACGTTTCACATCAACCTTTTAGATTGGGTATCCGTCCAATCCATCATCGGTGCGACCGACAGGCGCCACGGACTCATCACATCGCTAAGTTGTTGATTTTCCGAAATTTCCATCTTCAGGGCATTTTCGAGGGTCAGGTGCAACTAAAAGTGCAACCGCCTGCCGAGTTGCACCAATCTCCGGTGCTCAGTTGCACCATCCCATTTG
>JAJKJU010000007.1 GCA_021153565.1 Rhizobacter sp. | reverse complement strand
TTGGGGCTGACCCATCTCCCGTTCGGGCTGAGGTATCGAAGTCCTCCACCGTGGGTTGAGGCTTCGATACCTCAGCCCGAACGGACATTGGGAAGTCATTCCGAACCAAATCCTGACCTTGCGAAGAGTCGATGTTGCGAGCTGAATCGGGAGCGGGAGCATCCGATGGATTCTTGCCGAACCGGCTTATTGCGACACAGCCTCGAGACGCTCGACCACCGCCGCGAACAGCGCGTCGACCACGGCCGAGCCGGCGCCGTTGGCGCAGGCGTGTTCCAGCGCCTCAGCGGCCTCGCGGACGGCCGTCGCCTCCAGGGTGCCGGACTCGCTCTTCAGGTCGTGCGCCAACCGCGTGGCCGTGAGCATGTCGCGCGCTGCACAGGCAGCGCCAAAACGGGCCGCAAAGCCGGCTTCCCGATCGCGGAACCTGCCCAACAAACGCCGATAGAGCTGCTCGTCGCCCATCACCCCGGCCAGCGCAGCCGCGCTCTTGATGCTCGGCAAGCCGCCGCTCGCCGCAGCAACTGCAGGTCGAACCCAGCGCGCCAGCGTGGCGAACATTTCGCTCACGATGATCGGCTTGGCAATGTGGTCGTTCATACCGGCCGCAAACACCTTCTCGCGGTCGCCCGCCATCGCGTTGGCTGTCATGGCAATGATCGGCAGATCGTGCCACTTCGGGTCGCCGCGCAACTCGCGCGTGGCAGCATAGCCGTCCATGACGGGCATCTGACAATCCATCAGCACCGCGTCGAAACGTTCGCGCGACAGCATGTCGATGGCCTCGCGGCCGTTGTTGGCGATTTGAACCACGACCTGCGCGCTGCCCAATAGGTCGCACGCCAGCTCCTGATTGAACGGGTTGTCCTCCACCAGCAGAACATGCGCACCGGCCAGGGCGGCACGGTCGCTCTGCAGCGCTTCCTGTCGCAGTTCGCCTCGCAAGGCTTGCTGCCGCGGACGGCCGATCGCCTTCAGGCTGGCATCGAGCAGCGTCGAAGGCGTCACCGGCTTGGTCAGCGTTGCCGCCACGGTGAGCCGTTCGGCCGCCAGCCCACGCGCTACTTCATCGCTGGAGAAGGCGGTGAGCATCAGCACCGTGGGCTTCGGGTGCGCCAGAGGCATGCTGGTAAGTTGCTTCGCGAAGTCGACACCGTTCATGCCGGGCATCTTCCAGTCGAGCAAGAGCAGGTCGAAGGGCTCGCCCCGTTCATCCGCCGCCACGAGCGTCTGGATGGCTTCATGGCCACCGCTGGCCGCCGACGCGCGCAGCCCGAGTGAGCCAGCCATGTGCACCAGCACCTCGCGCGCGGCGTCGTTGTCGTCGACGACGAGCACTCGGGCACCGTGCAGGCCACCATCGGACGGGGCCGCCTCGTCAGCAGCGCGTTCAAGCCCGATGCCGAAGCTTGCGCTGAAGTGGAACCGGCTGCCGCGGCCCGGCGCGCTGTCCACACCGAGCTCGCCATCCATCAGGCGCACCAGGTGGTGACTGATCGCCAGGCCCAGGCCGGTGCCGCCGAATCGTCGGCTCGTCGATGAGTCGGCCTGCGAGAACGGCTTGAAGAGCCGCTGCTGCTCTTCGGGCGTGATGCCGATGCCGGTGTCGCGCACCTCGAAGCGCAGGCGCACCGAGGTCGCGCTGCGCGCGAGCACCTCGACGGCGACGATGACCTCACCCCGCTCAGTGAACTTGATCGCGTTGTTGCCCAGGTTGGTCAGCACCTGCCCGAGCCGCGAGGGGTCGCCGACCAGCGCGTTGGGCAGGTCCGGCGGCAAGGCGAACACTAGCTCCAGGCCCTTCTCCTCGGCGTTCATGCCCAGCAGGTTGGCCAGGCTGTCCATGACATCGCCGAGCTCGAACGGGATGGACTCCATATCGAGCTTGCCGGCCTCGATCTTGGAGAAATCGAGGATGTCGTTGATGATGCCCAGCAGCGATTCGGCCGATCGGTGCACCTTCTGCACATAGTTGAACTGCTGCGGATTCAGACCGCTCTGCAGCGCCAGGTGCGACATGCCGAGAATGGCGTTCATCGGCGTGCGAATCTCGTGGCTCATGTTGGCCAGAAACTCGCTCTTGGCCTGGTTCGACGCTTCGGCGACGCGACGCGCCTCCCGTTCGCGTTCGTTTTGCCTGCGCTCGGTGATGTTGCGGGAAATGGCCACCGTGCCGGCCAATCGACCATTGCCGTCATAGAGCACGGTCTTGATCTTCTCGAACCAGAGGCTGGTTCCGTCGGGATTCAGGAAATGCTGGTCGACGCGAATGGTGCGGCCCGACGCCATGACCTCCGCGTCCTCGATGCGGTTGGCCTCTGCCAGGTCCGGCGGGAGGATGTCCAGGTCGGTCTTGCCGATCATGTCGCTCGGTGCTGAAAATCCCATCAAGACGGCGAACGCCCGGTTGACGGCGACGAAGCGGCCACTTGCGTCCTTCACCCAGGCCAGATCTGGAATGTTGTCCAGAATCGCCGCCATGCGCGCATCGGCATGGGTGCGTTCCCGAACCGCCTCTTCCAGCATCCTGAGCTGTGCAGCCGCCTGCTCTGTCATTTCCCACTTGGCGGTCAGCGCGTTCGCGAGCTGGCGAACCTCGATCGGGTCGAAGGGCTTCTTCAGAATCAGCAGCCGGTCACGCGCGCCCAGCCGCGGCAGCACCTCCTCCCACGAGGTATCGGAGTAGGCGGTGCAAATGACAACCTGCAGTCGCGAGTCTGCCTGCCAGAGACGCTCGATCGTCTCCACGCCGTCCCAGCCTGGCGGCATGCGCATGTCGACGAAGGCCAGCGCGTAGGGCAGGCCTGCCGACAGCGAGGCCTGAACCATGGCCAGGGCTTCCTGTCCCTGGTAGGCCGATTCGAGTTCGAACGCGATCGCGTTCGCCGCAGCCTTTGGTTCGTCGCCGAACAATACGGTCTCGACGGCACCGAGTTCGGCGTACTCCGGCGCCTGCGGCGCGAGAATCTTGCGGAAGTCCGCGTGGATCGCGGGCATATCGTCGGCCAGCAGGATGCGCCGGTTCTGCAGGCTGGTCATCGCTAGCCTTTCGGGGTTTCGATCGGAATTTCCAGAACGAATGTAGCGCCATGGCCGAGCCCGTCGCTGCACGCGGTCAGCGTACCACCCATCTCCTGCGCGAACAGCACGCAACTGTGCAAGCCAAAGCCGTGGCCGTTCTTGCGTGTGGTGAAGCCGAGCGCAAAGACGCGTATCAGATTCTCCGGCGCGATCCCTTCGCCGTTGTCGGCAACCGTGATGCGCAAGGCTCGCCCGTCTGCAACGTTCACAAGTGCAGCGCCAATCGTGAGGCATGGGCTCTCGTCAGGCGCTTCGTTCATCGCCTGCTTGGCGTTGTCGATAAGGTTCACAAGGATCTGCAGCAGGCGGTGCCGGTCCAGCGGCAGGGCCGGAAGCTCGGGGATGTTCTTCACAATCCGGACTTGGTGGCGCGTCACTGCGCCGGCATTCATGCGCAGCGCGTCGTCCAGCAGTTCGTCAATCTTCAAAGATTCGACGACCTGGGATGCGCCGGCATACGATTGCTGGCTCGCGACGACTTTCTTGATGTGGTCGATGCTCTTGCCGAGCACGCCGAGCTCTTCGGCCATGGCCTCGTGCTCGCCCTCCAATACCTGCGCCAGCCCGCGCAGGTAGCCGGGCAGCAGTTTGCCCCTGGCGTCACGTGTGAGGAATTCGCCCAGATCGTCGGCATGCGAATCCATCAATTGCACCGCGCGTGCCAGCCCCTTGAGCTTGGAGTTTTGCAACCGCGAGCTGACCAAGGCTGCGGAGACGTTGACGCTGTTGAGCACATTGCCGACGTTGTGCAGCACGTTGGTGGCGATCTCGGCCATGCCGGCCAGCCGCGAGGCCTCGAGCAATTGCTTGTGCACGTCGGCGATCCGGCGTTCAGCCTCCTTGAGTTCCGAGATGTCTTTGGTGATGCCGAAGGTGCCGACAATTTCGCCGTCGCGGTTGCGAAGCGGCATTTTTGTCGTCAGAGCCCAAGTGTCGGGCCGCCCATCTATCCAAGTTTCCTTTTCCACCTTTCCGATCATCGGCAGGCCGGTGCGTATGACTTCTTGCTCGTCCTCGAATGCGGCGCGGGCGTGTTCGTCGGAGAAGACGTCGAAATCCGACTTGCCCACCAGCCCGTCGGGCGTGCTCATCCCGAATTGGAGAGCCTGTTTCGCGCTGGATTTGATGAAGCGTGATTGGGTGTCCTTGAAATAGATGTGGTCCGGCGAGTTGTCCAGCAGCGCCCGCAGCAACTCACGATCGTTGGCCAGAATGCCGTCGGTCTGCTTGCGCTCGGTGATGTCAAACATGACCCCCTGGCTTCCATCGATTGTCTTCTCAGGTCCCAGCACTGCAGATTCAATGACCTGAAAATGCTGCGGCGGGCTGCCGGGGCAGAAATGGACTTCCTCTCGCTCGACCTGCTGCCCGGTTCGCATGATCAGCGCATGGTGCAAACCCGCTTGGGTGACGTGTTCCGGCCGCCACCTCGGCGTCGGATTCTGCGAATCTTCGGCGGCAATCTCCGCAACGGTTCGCCCAAGAATTTGGTCCGCCGTGCAGGCCAGGATCTGGCAAAAACGGGCGTTGACGAAGATGAAGCGTCCGGCCGCATCCTTGCGGAAAATGCCGACAGGCATTTGCTCCGCAATCGGGTGTGATGCCTGCGATGGAATTGAACTCAATGCGGAAACGAGCTGGGCTCTCATGTTCGTGGTCTCGTCGGTAGTCATTGCAGCGCGGGTTCTCCGTCCGATTCTGTCTCGTCCACGGGCCAGCGCGTTCGGATTTCCGATGCCACGGCTCGGTTCTCGTGAGCGAACTCTGACTTTGCTGGCGCTCTCCGATGGCGCTCCGCGGAGGATCTTGCTGGCCTCGCCAGCGACCACGGCTTCGCTGACATAGTAGCCTTGTGCAAGCTTAGTCGGCCCAGCCCAATCGAGTCGTAGAACGAGGCAAAAGTGTCACTATTCCAGTGAGCCCGCTTTTCCTCCAAGCGAAGAAAATCCGTCAACGACTAACGGGCCGAGCTAAGTCTGTCAATCGACGGCTATCTGAAGAACGTGGTTTTTGCGTTCAACCACGTGAGCACCGGCGACGACGACATCGTGCTCAAGGGCAGCAACAATCCGAGCCCCGTGGGCCTCGGGTCTCGCGGGCATCGACAGCGACCGCGATGTACCTTCCGGTGGGTCAATGAATTGTTGAAGCCGCCGTACTATTGCCAGAAGTAGTCGCGCGCTGACGCGATTGGGCCATGATGCAGTCCAGCAATTTCAGCATGGAGGCCACGGCGAAAGGTTTCACGATGTAGTCGTTGAAGCCAGCATCAAGTGCCTGCTGGATGTCAGAAGGCATTGCATTCGCCGACACTGCCACGCATGGAATCTGGGCCAATGTCGGGTCCGCCCGTAAGCGGGCCAGAACGGCGGGGCCGTCCAAGATCGGCAAACTCATGTCGAGCAAAACGAGATCGGGCTGCACTCGGCGCGCCACTTCGAGGCCTTCCTTGCCGTCTGTTGCTACCTCGAGCCTCACTTGGTCGCGAAGCGCCAATGTGGCTCGAATCAGTTCCACGTTGACTGGGTTGTCCTCAACGCAAAGCACGATAAAAGGTCGTCCGCCAGAGGCGGACTCTGGCGCCGTCGCCAATGGAGCATTGGCGGGGCAGCGCGACGCGTCCGTGGCGGCGTGTTGCAAGTGCACGGTGAAAACCGAACCCACCCCGGGCGCACTCTCGGCTTCGATGGCACCATGCATCAACCTCGACAAGTTGCTTCGCGATCACCAAGCCGAGCCCGGTTCCCGCTATGCCGCTGTGCTCCGCACCCAGCCGGTTGAACGGCTGGAACAACTGACAGAGCTGGTCCGGCGACATGCCCTGGCCGGTATCGCGCACCGAGATGGCGACTCGGCCCTCTCGATCGGAAAGCTCAATCTGTACAGATCCACCCTCCCTGTTGTACTTGATGGCATTGCTGAGCAGATTCACCAGAACCTGCCGCAAACGGGTGCGATCGCCAGAAACGTGGAGGTCCACCTCGTGAGCGGCAAAGTGCAAGGTGACTGTTCGGGCCATTGCCAAGGGCTCGACGAGTGTCATGCACTCGCCCAGCACCGCAGACAGTTCGAGCGGCTTCATCACGATCTGCATGTCGCCGGACTCGATGCATGTCAAGTCTAGTATCTCGTCGATCATCGCGAGGAGATGTTGGCCAGCATCGTGGATGTGCTGCACGTGGGCGGCGACGGCGGGGGAAGAACTCACGACACTGCTCAGCTCCAGCAGCTCGGAGAAGCCGAGTACCGCATTGAGCGGCGTACGCAATTCATGGCTCATGCGTGAGAGAAATTCATTTTTGCTGCGGTTGGCCATTTCCGCCCGGGCTCGCGCTGTGCGCGCGGCTTCCGCCTCGACGTGAGCATCAATGTCCTGGACGGTCCCAAGCATGCATCTCTGCCCGTTGCGCCTTGCCTCGGCACGTCCGGTAACGCGGATCCATCGTTTTCGGCCCAGGAAAGTCGTGATCGGAATTTCAAGGTCGAACGTCCTGCCGCGCTTCATGGCATTCACATGGGCGGCGTGAATCTTGTCCCGGCTTTCGTCGTCCTTCAAGCAGCCGAGAATCTCCTTGATGTCTGGCATATGGCCGGGTGGCACATCGAATATCTCGCGCGCAACCGCAGACCAAGTCGACTCCGCACCCTGGGCCACCTGCCAATATCCGATGCGGGCCACCCGGTTCGACATGTCGAGGAGCTCTCGGGTCTGCGCAAGATCGGCCTGCGCCCGTTTTTGCTCGGTGATGTCGGTGAGCGCGAGCAAGACGCAATCGTCCACAGCAGGGCGGGGATGCATTTCGGCGCGAAGAACACGCTCAGCGACGGCCGGCACGGCAACCATCAGGTCCAGGGCATTGAAGGCATGCTCTGCGTCGATGGGTGCGGCGAGAGCGTGCTCCAACTCGCGGCGGCTTGATTTGATCAGCATATCGAACATACAAGCGCCGACCAGACTGTCTACCGAACCGCCAAGCAAGTCTTGGCCGTACCGGTTCACTTCACGGATGATGCCTCCTCGGTTCAAGGTCACCAAACCCACCGGTGCGAACTCGTACAGTCTGAAGTAGAGGTCGGCGCTTGCCTCGAGATCGGCACGCGCGTTCTTGAGTTCCTCGTTCTGCTGCGCCAACTCGACCTGATGCACCTGCAGCTCGTGCAGCAGCCTGAGGGTGTCGAACTCGGACGCCGCCACCACGCTCGCGGGTTCAGAAGGACCAGTCGCGGGCGGTGCGACCCGCGGCCGCCGATTCCAAGTTGACCGGTGCTGATTCATGCCTCTCCCTATCCATTGGAATGATTCTTCTGCTCGGCCACATCGACGATGTAGCCGCTGACCCGCAGAGTGCAATCTTGCGCAAGGGCAGGCCCTTGCCATGGAACCGTAGTACTGAAGATGAAGACCGGCTATTTTCCGCATTGAGCATACGCGCGCGCGGAAGGGCTGTAAAAGTAATTGCCCCTTCCGCTTCGAGGATGCCTGCACTCCGCCAGCGTCATCTAGAGGTGTGAGACACCCCGGATTTTTCCGTGGGTTCAGCCAACGACATCAAGGGCGGCGTCCGCGCTCTACACTCATTGCCTGCCAATGCATCGCAGCCGACGACGCTCGTGCCAGTGAGGGTCACGGCGACCCTTGCCAGGGCTCGGCCAGCAACGGAACCACCGGTCAAGGTGATGGACCCGTCGGTGCCGTTACCCGCAAGAATGTTGCCTTTGAAGGCCGACGTTGTCATCGTCACACCGGCGCGGACCGACCAGAACACATTGCACGGCTGACCACCATCAGTCATGACCACCGAGAAATTGGTGCCAGTAAGAGCTGCCCCGACCTTGAAAATCCAGATCCCGTTCGGGGGCCCATTGAGCGTCAATGTCGAGTCAGTGAATGTCACCCCCGCGGGGAAGCAATAGACACCAGGCGCAAGCGGACCGAGCGGCGGCACATTGCCTGTGAATGCAGCGGTCGAGATGGTTTGGGTACAAGGAGTGGACTGAAGAGAAGAGTACGCATTCAGCAAAGCGGCTTGCGCCAAAGCCGCGGCCGTGTTGGTCCCAGGCGGACTCCCATCCGCGATGGTGCAACCCGTATTCGTAAAGCTGCCTGGGTAGACACCTATGTCTCCGGTGACCACGGAACCGGCAGTGCAGGTTACGTTCGTGCCCCCCAGGATAGAAAATCCCGACGCCGCACCCAGCGACACCTGGGCCCATGCCGGGAAGACGCTGCCAAGCATCGCGGCGATCGCGAGCATGCACGTGGATACAAACTGTCTGATTAGGTTGACTGAGCTTTCAGAGCTGGTCATGTTTCTTCTCCCTTTTGACTTCAACGGAAAGACGCCTGGCCAAATGACCGGCCTCTTGCGGGCGCGAGCCCACATCAAAATGATTGCGCTTGCGCTGACAATGTTCTGTTCGTTCCCGTACATAAGGATTTGTGCCTTAGTGCCTGGCTTTCGCCCAGTGGCTCTCAGCCGCCGGTACGTCTCCACCCATACTTGTTCATGGTTTCTATCTCTATCGACCGACAATCGCCTGCAACCACCCCCTCGCCACGCATCGTTGCTCTTGGGGCCTCTGCTGGCGGTCTGGAACCGCTGGCGCAGTTTTTTGCCAACGTGCCGGCCGGCAGCGGGATGGCGTATGTCGTCGTGCAACACATGGACCCGACGCACAAGCCGATGCTCAGCGACTTGCTCCAGCGATCGACATCGATGCGTGTCCATGAAGCAAGCGAATCGTTGCGCCTGGAGGCCGACACTGTCTACGTGATTCCGCCCAACGCTGAGTTGACCGTGGCAGGCGGCACACTGCACCTCGCCGATCCGACGAAGCCGCGCGGCATGCGGCTCCCGATCGACATTCTGTTCAACTCCCTCGCGAGAGACCAGGGAAACCAGGCGATTGGCGTCGTGCTGTCGGGCATGGGATCGGACGGCACGCTGGGTCTCCATGCGATCAAGACACAGGGCGGCCTGACCGTGGTGCAGAAGCCCGAATCGGCCCAGTTTGACTCCATGCCCAGGAGTGCGCTTGCCGCGGGGTGCACGGACATCGTCGCGCTTCCCGCGGAGCTGCCAGAGCGCATCCTGAGAGTGGCGGCAGCGGGGATGTCGACACCGGCGCCGCTGACGTGTGCCATCGAGCACAGCGCATCCGCGCTGCACGCGATCCTGTGCTTGCTTCGCGAGCGCAGCAAACACGATCTGGCCCTGTACAAATCCAGCACGCTGGTGCGTCGCATCGAACGCCGCATGGCGGTCTACAAGCTCGCCTCGATGCAGGCGTATGAGTCCTTCGTGCGGCAGAACCCGCTCGAGCTCGATCTCCTCTTCAAGGAAATGCTCATCGGTGTGACCGCCTTCTTCCGCGACACTGCCGTCTGGCAGGAATTGAAGAACAAGGTGTTGCCCGCTCTGCTGGAGCGATGTGCTCCCGGTGTCGCCAATCTGCGAGCATGGGTGGTGGGCTGTTCGACCGGAGAAGAAGCCTACTCCCTGGCGATGGCTTTCAAGGAGGTGGTCGACGCTCTGCCCGAGTACGGCGCGAGTGCCTTGCAGATTTTCGCGACCGACCTTAGCGCGGACGCGATCGCAGTCGCCCGCAAAGGGCACTATCCCGCAGCGATCGTCAATGACGTTGCGCCCGAGCGCCTGGCCCGCTTCTTCAGCGTGCACGCAGGAGGCTTTCTCATTGACAAGAGCATCCGCGAGATGGTGTTGTTCGCGCAGCATGATGTGATCCTTGACCCGCCATTCACCAAGCTGGACATCCTGTCGTGCCGCAACCTGATGATCTATTTCAGCGCCTCGCTGCAGCAGCGCCTTGTGCCCCTTTTTCACTACAGCCTGCGTCCTGGCGGCGCGCTGTTGCTAGGAGGATCGGAAACAGTCGGACGCTCGCACTTGCTCTTCACGCCTGTGCATCCAAAGTCGCGGCTCTATTGGCGCGTCGACAATGGTTCTGGTGCCGCTGCGACCTTCTTTCCCGTCCATCACCGTTCGTCGTCGCGCACCACCGAAAAGGAGTCGAATTTGACCTCGCTGTCCGCCCCGCCAGTCAACCTGCAGTCACTTGCCGACCAAGTGCTGCTGCAAGTGTTCTCTCCGCCGGCGGTGCTGGTCAACGAAGTCGGAGACATCGTCTACATCAGCGGGCGCACGGGCCGATACCTTGAGCCTGCGGCGGGCAAAGCGAACTGGAACATCCACGTGATGGCGCGGCCAGGCATTCGGGCGCAGTTAACCGTCGCTTTGCGAACCGCGCTGCAGGAGAGGAAGTCCGTCGATCTGTTCGGCCTCAAGCTCGACGACGAGGCGGGCGTCACGGTCAATATCACCGTGCAAGCGTTGCAGGACCATAAAGCGCTCGAAGGCATGGCAATGATCGTGTTTCGCGAGATTGCCGTCCCGGCAGCCCGCCGAGGAGGACGCAAGAGCCCGGCGGGGCCGGTCGAGCCTGCCCTTGCCGACGAATTGGCCCGAGCCCAAGAAGAAGTCCGTGCGCTGCGCCAGGAAATGCATGCTTCCCAAGAAGAACTGCAAGCTGCCAACGAGGAGCTGCAGTCCACTAACGAAGAGTTGCAGTCGGCCAATGAGGAGCTGACCACTTCAAAGGAGGAGGCTCAGTCGATGAATGAGGAGCTGCAGACAATCAACAACGAACTTCAGTCGAAGCTTGACGATCTGGCGCTCGCTCAGAGCGACATGCGCAATCTGCTCAACAGTACCGAGATCGCCACGCTGTTCCTCGACAATGAACTGAATGTGCGGCGTTTCACGGATCAAATCACGCGCGTGATTCACCTCCGCGAGGGCGACATCGGCCGGCCGCTCAGCGAGTTGGCCAGCACTCTGCTTTATCCGCAACTGCTGGCCGACGTTCACGAAACCCTGCGCACGCTGGCATTTTGCGAAAAGGAGATAGCGACCACCGACGGGCATTGGTATTCGGTGCGAATCATGCCCTACCGCACCCATGCCAATGTGATCCAGGGCGCGGTGATCACCTTCGTCGAGATCACGGCCTCGAAGCAGCTCGAAGCTCGATTGCGGGAGCTGTAGTCGTCAGCGACGAAGAACTCTTTGCAACGACGAGCAGGGGGCTTTGGGCGTGATGAGCGGGCATGATCGAAAAACTCTCAGCCTCTGAAGGCTCGGCCGCTGCCCTGACGCCGCATTGAAATGTGTCCTTGCGAACAGACGCCACGTTTGCAGGGCATCACATTCGCCAAGCCAAGTGGCCATGGTCCGCCGGTGGCGACGGCCGTAATGGCCGGCGCCATCGGGGATGCCAATGATGAGAAAGATCCAACGCAGGATGCATGTGGACGGCCACCCTTGAGCATCGCCAAGCCACCATCGATTTCACCAGGAGATACTCCATGAAATTCATCCAGTTCACTCTGCCGCACGGTCTGCTCGCGGCCGGCGTGTTGACGTTAGCTGCCGTGGGCTGCGCTACGAGCGCACCGCCACCCACCGACCAGATGACTGTTGCCAAAGCAGCCGTTGAGGCCGCCAATGCCGGTGGCGCGCAAGGCTACGCGGCCACCGAGCTGCGCATGGCCAACGAGAAGCTCGCCGGCGCGCAACGAGCCATGGCTGACAAGGACTACATGAGCGCGCTGCGACTCGCTCAGCAGGCACAAGCCGATGCACAGCTCGCCGTGAGCAAGACCCAATCTGCAAAGGCTCATCAAGCTGCCGATGAGGCACAGCTTGCAGCGCGTGAACAGATGGGTGCACGCACCCTGCCTCTCGGCCCAGGAGGCACCCAATGAACATCACGCGCTCTATCTCCACGCTGCCGCGCCGCGGCGCAATCGCCGCTGCGGCGCTGGTCGCCATCGTGGCCGGATGCGGCTCCCTGACCGAGCCCAACGCGTCGCTCGACCGTGCGCACGCCAGCTATCGCGCCTTGCAGGCCGACTCGCAGGTCAGCCTGCTCGCACCCGCGGAAGCCGCGCAGGCCGGCGAAGCCGTGCGCACGGCCGATACTGCATGGTCGCAGCGCGAGAACGTGCACATCGTCGATCATTTGGCCTACCTGGCCCAGCAGCGCATCTCGATCGCTCGAGAGACTGCCAGCGCGAAGGTCTGGGATCGGACGGCAGCGACGACCAAGGCCGGTGCCGCGAGTGACAAGGCACGGGCTGACGCAGAGGTATCGAGGCGCGATGTGGCTAACGCCCGCCGCGACACCCGAGACAAGACGGTCGAACTGGCTGTAGCGAAGGCCGGCGCGCAGCAGGACAAAACCCGCGCGAGCGAACTCGAGATGCAGCTGAAGGATCTGAAGGCCCGGTCCACCGAACGCGGCGACGTGATCACGCTGGGCGACGTACAGTTCGACTCCAACCGTGCTCGCCTGCGAGTCGACGGAGTGCGCGACATGGACAAGCTGGTGGACTTTTTCAAGCGCCACCCGAAGCGCACCGCAGTCATCGAGGGCTTCACCGACAGCCAAGGCAGCGAAGATACAAACCTTGATCTGTCTCAACGTCGTGCCAGTGCGGTGCGCGATGCGCTGGTCGAGCAAGGTGTGCTCGCCGATCGGCTCACCACACGCGGCTATGGCGAAGAGCGGCCGGTGTCGACCAACGACACCGCGCTCGGACGCCAGATGAATCGCCGCGTCGAGATCGTGCTGTCGAATGAAGACGGCACGCCGATGGGGCGCTGAGCGCCGCGGCCGCAGGAGCACGTGATGCACGATGGCAAGGCGAACCTGGTGTCTCGCCACCTGGAGAAATCTGATGACCATGATGAAGGCAGCCATCTTCGCTGAGCCTGGACGCATCGTCCTCGACGACAAGCCCATTCCCGATGTCGGTCCGCAGGACGCTTTGCTGCGTGTGACCACGACCACGATCTGCGGCACCGACATCCACATCCTCAAGGGCGAGTACCCCGTGAACCGGGGCCTGACGATCGGACACGAGCCGGTCGGCGTGATCGAGAAGCTGGGGTCGGGGGTGCGCGGCTACCGGGAGGGCCAGCGCGTCATCGCCGGGGCGATCACGCCAAGCGGCTGGAGCACCGCGTGCCTGTGCGGCGTCGGCTCGCAGGACGGTGCAGGCACTGCGCACGGCTGGAAGGCGATGGGCGGCTGGAAGTTCGGCAACACCATCGACGGTTGCCAGGCCGAATACCTGCTGGTCCCCGACGCGATGGCCAACCTGGCGCCGATTCCCGATTCGCTGAGCGACGAGCAGGTGCTGATGTGCCCCGACATCATGTCGACTGGCTTCAGCGGTGCCGAGAGCGCGGGTGTGCGCATCGGCGACACCGTCGCAGTATTTGCGCAGGGTCCGATCGGCCTGTGCGCGACAGCGGGTGCCAAGCTCAGCGGTGCCGCAACGGTGATCGGCGTCGACCGGCTCGCCAACCGCCTGGCCATCGCAACGAAGATGGGCGCCGACCACGTGATCGATGGCAGCAAGGTGGATCCGGTCGAGGAGATCATGCGCCTTACCGACGGCCGAGGCGTCGACGTCGCGATCGAGGCGCTCGGCACGCAGCAGACCTTCGAGGCGTGCCTGCGCGTGCTGCGCCCGGGCGGAACACTGTCGAGCCTGGGCGTCTATTCGACCGACCTCACGATCTCCCTCGGGCCATTCGCCGCCGGGCTCGGCGACCACAAGATCGTCACGACGCTGTGCCCCGGCGGCAAGGAGCGCATGCGCCGGCTGATGGCGTTGATCGCGGCGCGGCGGGTCGACCTCGAAGCGATGGTGACGCACCGATTCAAGCTCGACGACATCGAGGCGGCCTACGAGCTTTTCGGTCACCAGCGCGACGGCGTGCTCAAGGTCGCGATCACGCCCTGAAGCGCATCCGCCCGATGAGCATCCGCCATCTCGACCAGTTTCTCGAGCCGCGGTCGGTCGATGTCATCGGCGCATCGAACCGCGACCGCGCCCAGTCGCGAGCGCCCGGTACACCCGCTCGATCCTGCGCTACATCGAATCGATCGAGTCGCCGCGCAAGCATGCTTGGTTCAAGCCGGCAGCGATTCATCCGCGACAACTGGCAGCGTGACGACAAACTCGCTGCCGAGGTCATGGCCGGAGCTGCTTGCAACGACGCTTCCACCGTGAGCCTCCACCAGTTCGCGGACCACGGCCAAGCCGATACCGAGGCCGCCGCCGTGAACGGCAATGGCACGCGGGTCCTGCACGAACAGGTCGAAAACACGCTGCAACGCTTCTGCCGCGATCCCGATCCCGTTGTCGGACACGGTGAGCACGACGGCCTGATGAATCACTACCGCGGTGAGCGCGATGCCACCGCCTTTGTGGGTGTACTTGGTGGCGTTGTCCAGCAGGTTGCGAAAAATCTGATCCAGCCGTACCGGGTCGCCGTTCACGACAAGCGGACCATGCGGCAGCTGTACTCTCAAGTGCTGCAGTTTTGCGTCCATTGCAGGGATGCACGAGTCGATCGCCACCTCGAGGATGCCGATCAAATCGACCGCACTGCATTCGAGGTGAAACTTGCCACTGTCCACGCGTGAACCATCGAGCAGGTCGTCGATGATCCTTGCCATGTGGGTCAGCTGTCGCTTGATGATTTCTTGAAGCTTCTCATGCTGTTGTTCATTCGAACGCGCCCAATTCAGGAGTTCGGCTGCGCTGCGGATCGGGGCGAGCGGATTGCGCAGTTCGTGGGCCACCATGGCCAGGAACTTGACTTGGCGCCGCTGCGCCTGCGTGGCCAGCTCTTGCGCCTCCTGAGCAGCCAACGATGAGAGCACCAATTGTTCGTTGGCGTCCCGCAGATCGTGGAATTGTTGTTGTTCCAGTTCTCTCTGTGGCTCGCCTCGCACGCCGTTCTCCGGCAACCGCTTTTCGTTCGCGTCGAGCGACGGGGCATTGCTGTGAAATACGAACCTGCCGCCGCCCGCCTTCTTTGCACGGTACATGGCCGCATCGGCTCGCTCGATCAGGCTTTGTGCGTCAACGCCGTCGTCGGGGTAGATCGCGATTCCGACACTGGCAGTCACCGGAAAAGGCGGCACGCCCGCGGGGCCCCGCGGGGGGCGCCGCAACGGCGGCAAGCATCTTCGTGACGATGAGAGAGGCATCCGAAGCCTGCGTAATTTCGGCCAACAAAATCAGGAATTCGTCCCCGCTGTGCCGGCCCACCGTGTCGGACTCGCGGACGGCCCCCTCCAGCCGACGCGCCACAAGTTGCAGCACCGCGTCCCCGGCGGCATGCCCATAGGTGTCGTTGATCTGCTTGAAATGGTCAATGTCGACGAAGAGCACCGCAATGCGTGCCTCGTGCCGCTTTGCCATGGCAATGGCGTTTTGCAGCCGGTCGAGCATGAGCGCACGGTTGGGCGTGTCCGTCAGGGCATCGCGCTGCGTAACCCGGGTCAGATCGTTCAGCTTGAGCATCGCGGTCTCGGCGATGTTCTCCGATTGAAGAGCCGTGAGCACCAATTGCTCGTTCGCCTCCAACAACTGTGCGGCGCGGGTATCGTTGAACTCTCGCTGCACCTGGTCCAGGTCTCGCCTTAACCGGAGCAACTCCTTGCGCATCGCTTCCGCATATTCATCGAGCACGGTCTGGTCCGGCGTGCGCCGCCTGGCGTTGTCGAGATGCTCGGTCATGTTGATCTCACCAAACCTTCCGCCTGGCAATGCCGTGCTGTCCGATGATGGGCGACAAGGCAACGGCCATGTCGCCCCAGACGGCACACGCCACTTCGGCGATCGAGGTGGCATCGGCGCCGGAGGCGGCCGAATGCGCCAGAATCGCCTCGACCCATTGCACCCAGTTTGCATATGTGATCCCAGCCTCCCTCGCGCCGACGCGCGACGCTCGATAGTACGCTTCAAGCCAACTCAGGCCACCGCCCGCGGCGGAATACAGATCCTGGACTTGCTCGCCACGTGGTGTGCCGGGAAAGGCCAGGCGCTTGTCTTCACGCAGACGAGCCGAACCCACCCCGAATGCGCTGCAAGAACTCCCACCCGTCGATGCCGGGCAATTGGATGTCCACGGTGATCAAACTCAAAGGGCCAATACGATAGCCGCCGAGACTGCCGCTGTGATGGCAACTCGTGGTGTCACGGCGAGAACTCGTAGGTCAGCGATTTGACGGTTCGCGCGAGTTGAAGCGCGCTGGGGGCAATGGCCGAACCCTGTCGTCAAGTCGAGCCGCTTCGAGCCTTCTGGTCAGCGTCCGCATGGTGCCGGTCCGCCGTTTGGCCCCGTAGGCGAAGAGGCCGACAGTAGCGACCGCCAGCAAGCACAAAACCAGCTGAAACATATTGATGCCCTTGTTGTGGGTGCCAGCGCACAGACCGTCTTCGACATGGCGCCCAGTCTGGCGTCCCATACAACACGGAAGCACACCATGAAGAAGTCAGATTCACAACTGCAGCATGACGTCCTCGAAGAACTGAAGTGGGAGCCCTCGGTGCATGCCACCGAAATCGGCGTCGAAGTGAAGGACGGCGTCGTCACGCTATCGGGCGAAGTCCACAACTTCGCTGAGAAGTGGCATGCCGAGCGGGCCGCCCAGCGGGTCTGCGGCGTCAATGCGCTGGCCATCGACATGAAGCTGAAGGCTCCGGGCTTGGGCGGCCGAACTGACGCCGATATCGCTCGCTCCGCGGAGCAGGTGCTCGAATGGTCGACCTCGGTTCCCGAGGGGACTATCAAGGTGATGGTCGAGAACGGATTCATCACACTCCGAGGGAGTGTCGGTTGGCAGTATCAGCGCCTGGCCGCCGCGGCGAGCGTACGGTTCCTGATGGGCGTAACCGGTGTCAGCAACCTCATCACGATCAAGCCGCACATCTCGATGAGCGCCGTGAAGGACGACATTGAGGTCGCCCTGAAGCGGACGGCTAGCGCCGACGCCAAGAAGATTCACGTGTCCGTGAACGGCTCCGACATCACGTTGACAGGCAAGGTCCAGAGCTGGGCCGAGCGCGAAACCGCCGTGGCCTCAGCGTGGCGCACGCCTGGCGTGCTGCATGTCCACGACAAGATGTCGCTGGAATTCTGATGCTTCGCACGCGGGCAGGCCGAGCCTTGGCCGCTGCGTTGTTGTCCCCGCCCTTTGGAAACGCATGCCGTCGGCCGAGGCCACTTCGCCGCCTCCGCAGGCATGGGCCATGCGTCACCCGGTTCTGCGCGGCGACGAGCTGGGCATTGGCCAGGCTGAGGGTCTCCGCGCACGTAGTTCTGCTCGACCCACGACAGCCGATCGCGGCGTAGTGCGGGCACGTCCTGATGCACGAGCGGCTCGAAGCCGGTGTTGGTCGCTTGCGCGATGAGCACGGCGCACAGGCTCGTGCACAGGTCGGCCGCGCGCGAGTCGCGCTCGCTGATGTGCGTGAAGGCGTCCATGCAGCCGGTGCGCGCACCTCGCAAGGGGCTGCTCAGCGATGCCGAATGGCAGGCCGCTCGGCCAGTGGTGTGCCGCACCCTCGGCTGGTCCTCGGATCCACAGGCTGTCTGTGCGGCCCTGATCGGCCAAGCGCGCCGCCCGCGGCTTCCGCACGGCGACCAACTTCATCCACATCGCCTACCTGCGGCTGAGCAAGCTCACCGATCTGCCGGCCTCTCCGTTCGCTCCCGCCATGCCGCGCTGATCAGGACTGCGACGCCATGTCGGGGATGTGTTGTCGCGTTTCACACGAAACGGTATAGGGCCGGCCGAGAGCTACGCCAGCGAGATGAGTCAATCAATCTCAACGCTTGAACACCCACGTGTGGGCTCTAAGATCAATCAGTCGAAACGCGTTGGCTTCCAGCCACGCGACAACTGAGCAAGCGATGCTCGTGCCAAGCGCAGGCGTATGGATTTCGATGAACACCTTTCGGACAGATTCTGGCAATGCCTCATTGAGGAAAGAGTCCTCCGCTCCTTCAACGTCGATCGCAAGCACATTGGGTTGATGCTCGTTCAGGAGTCGCGACAACGGAAGCGCGGGCACCGCGATTTGACGTGTTGAATCGCCGTGCCTGAGCGAACTCCACCAGTAGTTCCCGGCCACGTGAAAATTCACCGTCGAGTGTGCATAAGTCGTGGGAACCACCGCCCCTTTGACCAGTAGGACATCGAGCCCGTTGGCTTGAAAGTTCCGCTCGATGTGTTCCCACAGAATGGGATTGGGCTCCACGAGAATCGGGGGCAACCCGCTTGCACGCGCCAGTGCGCATCCCGTAACGCCGATGCCGGCGCCGAGTTCCATGACGCGCTCGCCGGCCGCGACGTATTGCTGCGCCAAGTCAAGATCGGACTGCTCGTAATCGGCGAGGACCAGGTAGTAGAGCAGTTCGGCCGGAAGTCGAGGATCAAAGCGCACCAACAGGCGCGCCTTGGGCAACCTCAGGCAAATCGCTTCGGTCGCACACGCCAGCAGCGCTTCAATGCCTTCGATGCGAATGAGATCAGTCTGCGACTTCGATGGAAACGACATCAGCCCGCGGGACGAGGCTTCGCTGAGCTTCGCATCCACAAGTGGGTGAACGAGCTGATGTGCGACAGGCAGGTTCGGGGCGAAGGGCAGGAAGCGCTCGGCCGGGATGCGCGCGTTGGTCCAGATACTCGGCCTCGGCGAGGCTGGCGCCAAAGGCATCCCAGCTGTTCCAGCCCATGGGTGGCGTGGGGGCCCAGGCGCGGAAGGGCAGGCCGCGCTCGGGGGAGCCGGCGGCGGAGACCTTGGCGCAGGGGTCGGCGGCCGCTGCCGGCAACCCCCCGGCAAGCGGCCGCCAGTCCGGCACCTGGTTCAGTTGCTGTACATCAAGCCCCTGCCGGTGCCGCTGACGTAGATCCGGCCATAGACGTTCTGATCGGCCACCATGACGCCCATGCCGCCGAACTGGTGAGCGTCGTCGTTGAAGCGAGTCCAGGTCACGCCGGCGTCGTCGGAGCGGTACACAGCCCACACGCCCTTCACCACGCCCACCACGTAGACCGCTGCCGAGTACGCAGCGCCGGGCTTGGCCTTGCCCAATGCCACCTGGGTGGCGCCCTGTACGTCGGGCCACGGGTTGCTGCCCAGGATCGACGCAAACTGGCTCAGCTTCGTCCAGGTCGCTCCTGAATCCACCGAACGGTACACGGCGTTGCCGTCGGCCAGCCAAAGGTCGCCCTCGGCGTTGGGGTTGACCGCGAGCGAATTGTTCGAGAAGTAGCCGGGGGCCAGCCCCGCGGCCACCGAGCTCTGGCTCAGCGTGAACGTGTGGCCGCTATCCGTCGACACATAGACCTTGCCCGGCGTGCCCCACCAATGGGCGCC
>JAJKJU010000006.1 GCA_021153565.1 Rhizobacter sp. | reverse complement strand
CACCTGATCTAGGCGCAAAGCACAGCCATAGCCCGGGCTATGGCGAGCATTTGCAACGACGAGCAGGGGTCTTTTGGCGTGATGAGCGGGCATGATCGAAAGACTCTCAGGCTCTCAGCCCGTCGAAAACATCAACGCAGTGAGCACGAAGTCCGTGGCCAGCACGGACAAAGACGAGATCACCACGGTCCGCGTCGTGGCATAGGCCACCCCCTCCGGCGTGGCCTCGGTTTCATAACCTTGATAGAGCGCGACGGCGGTGCAGATGATGCCGAACACGAAGCTCTTCACAATGCCGTTGCCGACGTCACGCCAGACGTCGACGCGCGACTGCATGATGGACCAGAAGTTGCCCGAGTCAATTCCCAGCAGCAGCACGGCGACGACATAGGCGCCGAGTATGCCGACCGCAGAAAACAGAATCGCAAGCAAGGGCATGGACACCATCCCGCCAATGAAGCGGGGCGCGAGCACACGGCTCTTGGTGTCGATGGCCATCATTTCCATCGCGGCGATCTGTTCGCCGGCTTTCATGAGGCCGATCTCGGCTGTGAGCGACGTGCCCGCGCGGCCCGCGAACAAAAGTGCAGCCACCACCGGACCCAGTTCACGCACAAGCGAGAGGTTGACGATCAATCCAAGCGATTCGGTCGCACCGTAGGTGACGAGCGCGTAATACATCTGCAGCGCAAGCACGAAGCCCACTGCCATGCCAGAGGCCAGGATGATCAGCAATGACAGGTTGCCGATCGCATGGATTTGCGTGACAACCAAGCCGAAGCGACGCAGGGAAACAGGGATGGCCTTCAGCAGGTCGACGAAGAAGTAGGCCGCGTGGCCGAACGAACGGAGCACGGACAAGGTGCGGGTGCCGACTGTGGTCACCGGATTCATGCCACGGGCTCCTTGACGTCGAAGTCTTGCGCGAGCGGCGCCGCCGGATAGTGGAACTTGACCGGCCCATCAGGCTCGCCACGCACGAACTGCCGCACTTCGGGATCGGTGGAGTTCATCAGATCGGAGGGAACGCCTTGCGCAACGATGCGGCCTTGAGGCGCCATCAGAATGACGTAGTCACTGATTGCCATGCACTCGGGCACGTCGTGTGAAACGACCAGCGAGGTGGCGCCGGTGACATCATTCAGCGTACGAATCAGGTTGGCCGCGACGCCCATCGAGATCAGGTCGAGCCCGGCGAAAGGCTCGTCGTACATGATCAGTTCCGGGTCGAGCGCGATGGCCCGAGCCAGCGCAATGCGCCTGGCCATGCCACCCGAAACCTCGGAAATGCGCAAGCCCGCCGCACCGCGCAGACCCACGGCATTCAACTTCATCAGCACGATGTCGCGAATCATCGCCTCCGGAAGATCGGTGTGCTCTCGCAGCGGGAAGGCTACGTTCTCGAACACCGAAAGATCGGTGAACAGCGCTCCGAACTGAAACAGCATGCCCATGCGCCGGCGCATGCGGAACATGCGCTCGCGGTCACGCGGGTCGACGACCTCGCCATCGAAACGGACCGCGCCGGACGTGGCGGCATTGCTGCCGCCAATGAGGCGCAGAAGGGTGGTCTTGCCGCAGCCCGAGCCACCCAGGATGGAGGTGACCTTGCCACGCGCAAAACGAAGACTCACGTCCTTGAGGATGGTTCGGCCGGTGTCGTAGCCGAACGTGACGTGATCGATCTCGATCAGGCTGTCAGATTTCAAGCGGATGGAGCCGGCCGGAGAGAGGCCTGATTGGATTATTCGGGCATGCGCCACCAAATGGGAAATGGCGCACGAAGACCGAACGATTCTCGCACGGGCATCGAAATCCCCGGGGCAAACCGTAGGGGGTGGTCTGTGCGATGTTGCGCACAGACC
Organism: Rhizobacter sp.; assembly: GCA_021153565.1. GTDB lineage: Bacteria > Pseudomonadota > Gammaproteobacteria > Burkholderiales > Burkholderiaceae_C > Albitalea. Next base: position 83,973 of record JAJKJU010000006.1, on the reverse strand, counting down.
ACCCGAAAGGACGGTTTGTCTGGCGCCGGGGCGCCCCAAGCCGGATGGCGGAGCATGGCGACTGGGGGGCCTTACCACCTACCGACTATCGAGGCAGGTCACTCGCGCCCATCAGGAACTCGTCGACCGAACGAGCGGCTTGTCGACCATCGCGGATTGCCCACACCACCAGGGACTGACCACGGCGCATATCGCCCGCGGCGAACACTTTGGGCACGTTGGTCTGATAGCCGCCGATGACATCGGCACCGGCCCGTGCATTACCGCGCAAGTCCTTCTCAACACCAAATGCTTCGAGGATGCTGCCCACCGGGCCCACGAAACCCATGGCAAGGAGCACCATGTCGGCCGGCAGGATCTGCTCGCTGCCTGCCACCTCGACCATCTTGTTGCCCTGCCACTCGACACGAACGGCCTTGAGCGCCTTGATCTTGCCCTTTTCCTTGCCTTCGCCGGCGATGAACTCCTTGGTCGCGATGGCGAACTCGCGCTCGCAGCCTTCTTCGTGGCTGGACGACGTGCGCAGCTTGATCGGCCAGTAGGGCCACACCAGCGGCTTGTTCTCCTCCTCAGGAGGCATGGGCAGCAGTTCGAACTGTGTGACGCTCGCCGCCGCGTGGCGGTTGCTCGTGCCCACGCAGTCGCTGCCAGTGTCACCACCGCCGATCACGATAACGTGCTTGCCCTCAGCGCGAAGCTGGCCCTTGACTTTGTCGCCGGCGTTGACCTTGTTCTGCTGCGGCAGGAACTCCATCGCGAAGTAGATGCCTTCGAGATCGCGCCCGGGCACCGGCAGATCGCGCGGCTGCTCCGCACCACCGGTTAACACGACCGCATCGAACTGGTCCTTGAGCATCTCGGGGCTGATGATTTCCTTGGCCCAGTTCGTGACCTTGCTGCCTTCGGGCAGGTGACCAATCATCACGCCTTCACGAAAGACCACGCCCTCGGCGCGCATCTGTTCGACGCGACGGTCGATGTGCGACTTCTCCATCTTGAAGTCGGGAATGCCGTAGCGCAGCAGGCCACCGATACGGTCGTTCTTTTCGAACACCGTCACATCGTGCCCGGCACGGGCGAGTTGTTGCGCAGCGGCAAGGCCGGCAGGCCCCGAACCGACGATCGCCACGTTCTTGCCCGTGCGTGTCTTCGCCGGACGCGGCAATACCCAGCCTTCCTTCCATGCGCGATCAATGATCGCGTGCTCGATGCTCTTGATGCCCACCGCATCGTCATTGAAGTTCAGCGTGCAGGCTGCTTCGCAAGGCGCGGGGCAGATTCGGCCGGTGAACTCCGGGAAGTTGTTGGTCGAATCCAGCACATGCCACGCGTTCTTCCAGTCGCCGCGGTACACGAGATCGTTGAAGTCCGGAATGATGTTGTTGACCGGGCAGCCGTTGTTGCAGAACGGAATGCCACAGTCCATGCAGCGTGCGCCCTGGACCTTGGCCTCTTCTTCCTTCAGGCCAATGACGAATTCGCTGTAGTTCTTGACGCGGCTGGAAACGGGCGCGTAGCCCTCTTCGACGCGCTCGTATTCAAGAAACCAGGTGACTTTTCCCATGATGTTCCCGATTTGGTATTGCTGATGCAGGCACCGCTTAGGACATGGCCCGGAAATTGTTTTGGGCCATGTCCTTACTTGGCGCCCACCGTCTTGCTCTTTTTGTCGGCGGCCTTCGCCTTCGCGATGGTGTCGCCGGCTTCCTTCGCGGCATTCAACTCGCCCAGCGCGCGCCTGAATTCGTTCGGGAACACCTTCACGAACTTTGCGCGTGAGTCGGCCCAATGGTCGAGGATGTCTCGAGCACGCAGCGAGCCGGTCCACTTGTGGTGGTTTTCGATGAGCCTCTTCAAGAGCGTCTCGTCAGCGGTGCCTTTGTGCCAGATGGCCTTGTCGATCGAGGTTTCCTGGTCTTTGACCGGAAGCACCTTTTCGAGCGACACCATCGAGGTGTTGCAGCGCTCGGCGAATCTTCCATCTTCATCGAAGACATAGGCGATGCCGCCGCTCATGCCCGCCGCAAAATTGCGCCCCGTCCTGCCGAGCACGACGACCGTGCCGCCGGTCATGTATTCGCAACCGTGGTCGCCGGTGCCTTCGACCACCGTCGTCGCGCCCGACAGCCGTACCGCGAAGCGCTCGCCCGCCACACCGCGCAAGAAAGCCTCGCCGCTGGTCGCGCCGTAAAGCACGGTGTTGCCGACGATGATGTTCTTGGTCGCGTCGCCGCTGAAGTCGATGCTCGGACGAATCGCGATGCGGCCGCCTGACATGCCCTTGCCGGTGTAGTCGTTGGCGTCACCGATCAGATAGAACGTGATGCCCTTGGCGAGGAAGGCGCCGAAGCTCTGCCCACCCGTGCCTTCGAACTGGATAAAGATGGACTGGTCGGGCAGACCTTCGGGATGACGGCGGATCAACTCTCCGGAGAGCATGGCGCCCACCGTGCGGTTGACGTTGCGCGCCTCTTCCATGAACTGCACCTTCTCGCCGCGTTCGAAGGCAGGCTTGCTCTTCTCGATCAACCTGACGTCGAGCGCCTTGGAAAGACCGTGATCTTGTTCCTCAACCTGGCGGCGCGGCACTTCCTCCGGCGCCGATGGCAGATGGAAGATGCGGCTGAAATCCAGGCCCTTCGCCTTCCAATGCGAGATGCTCTTCTTGGTGTCGAGCAGGTCGGCACGGCCGATCAGGTCGTCGAACTTGCGAATGCCCAGTTGCGCCATGATCTGGCGCGCTTCTTCGGCAACGAAGAAGAAGAAGTTCACCACGTGCTCGGGGCGGCCCTGGAATTTCTTGCGAAGCACCGGGTCTTGCGTGGCCACACCCACCGGACAGGTGTTGAGGTGGCATTTGCGCATCATGAGGCAGCCTTCGACGACCAGCGGCGCTGTGGCAAAACCGAACTCGTCAGCGCCTAACAGTGCGCCGATGACAACGTCGCGACCTGTCTTCATCTGGCCATCGGCCTGCACTCGGATGCGCGAGCGCAGGCGGTTAAGAACCAGCGTCTGTTGCGTTTCGGCCAAGCCCAGCTCCCAGGGCGTGCCGGCGTGTTTGATGGAACTCCAGGGCGAGGCGCCCGTGCCGCCATCGTGGCCCGCGATCACGACATGATCGGCCTTGGCTTTCGCCACGCCGGCCGCGATCGTGCCAACACCCACTTCGCTCACCAGCTTCACGCTGATGCTCGCCTTTTGATTGGCATTCTTCAGGTCGTGGATGAGCTGCGCGAGGTCTTCGATCGAATAGATGTCGTGGTGAGGTGGCGGTGAAATGAGGCCGACGCCCGGCACCGAGTAGCGCAGGAAGCCGATGTAGTCGCTGACCTTGCCGCCCGGCAGTTGGCCGCCCTCGCCAGGCTTGGCTCCTTGCGCCATCTTGATCTGGATTTGATCGGCACTGACGAGGTATTCGGTGGTGACACCGAAGCGGCCTGAGGCGACTTGTTTGATCTTCGAACGCAGCGAATCCCCGGCCTTCAGCGCGTAGTCGGCTTCAATCACCTTCTCGCCGACGACTTCACTGACCTTGGTACCGTCCTTGATCGGGATGCCCTTGAGCTCGTTGCGATAACGCGCCGGGTCTTCACCGCCCTCGCCCGTATTGCTCTTGCCACCGATGCGGTTCATCGCAATCGCAAGCGTCGAGTGTGCTTCTGTTGAGATCGAGCCGAGCGACATCGCGCCTGTTGCGAAGCGCTTGACGATTTCGCTCGCCGGTTCGACTTCTTCGACCGGAATTGCCTTGCTGGGATCGAACTTGAACTCGAACAGGCCGCGCAAAGTCATGTGGCGACGCGACTGGTCGTTGATGATCTGCGCATATTCCTTGTAGGTGTCGAACTTGTTCGCCCGCGCGCTGTGCTGCAGCTTGGCGATCGCGTCCGGCGTCCACATGTGCTCTTCGCCGCGGACTCGCCACGCGTATTCGCCGCCAGCATCGAGCATGCCCGAGAGGACCGGGTCATCGCTGAAGGCGGCCTTGTGCATGCGGATGGCTTCTTCCGCCACCTCGAACACTCCGATGCCGCCCACTTGCGATGCGGTGCCGCGGAAGTATTTGTCGACCAGGTCCTTCTCGAGACCGATGGCTTCGAACAACTGAGCGCCGCAATAGGACATGTAGGTCGACACGCCCATCTTGGACATGATCTTCGACAGGCCCTTGCCGATCGCCTTCACGTAGTTGTAGATCGCCTTGTCGGCGGACATGTCGCCGGGCAAATCCCTGTACAGACTCGCGAGGGTTTCCATTGCAAGATATGGGTGCACGGCTTCGGCACCGTAGCCCGCTAGCACGCCGAAGTGATGTACTTCGCGAGCGGAGCCTGTTTCGACCACGAGGCCCGCCGTCGTGCGCAGGCCCTCACGCACCAGGTGCTGGTGCACAGCCGACAAGGCCAGCAGCGCAGGGATCGCGATGTGGTCGCGGTCCATCTTGCGATCGCTGATGATCAGGATGTTGTGGCCGGACTTGATAGCGTCCACCGTCTCCGCACACAGCGAGGCAAGCTTGGCTTCGACGCCTTCATCCCCCCAAGCCGCGGGGTAGGTGATGTTCAACTCGTAGCTCTTGAACTTGCCGTGCGTGTGCTTCTCGATATGGCGCAGGCGCGACATGTCCTCGAAGTCGAGGATGGGCTGAGGTACTTCGAGCCGCATTGGCGGATTCACCGCATTGATGTCCAGAAGGTTCGGCTTCGGCCCGATGAAGGACACGAGCGACATCACGATCGCTTCGCGAATCGGATCGATCGGCGGGTTCGTGACCTGCGCGAACAGCTGCTTGAAATAGTTGTAAAGCGGCTTGTTCTTGTCCGACAGCACCGCAAGCGGCGAATCATTGCCCATGGACCCGATGCCCTCTTCGCCGGCCTGCGCCATCGGGCTCATCAGGAACTTGAGATCTTCCTGCGTATAGCCGAAGGCCTGTTGGCGGTCGAGCAGGCTCTCAGTGAACACGCCCTGCTCGGCATCCACCGGGATCTCTTCAAGCTTGATGCGAACGCTTTCAATCCACTGGCGGTAAGGCTTGGCAGATGCGAACTGGTTCTTGAGCTCTTCGTCGTCGACGATGCGGCCCTGCTCCAGATCGATCAGGAACATCTTGCCCGGCTGCAGACGCCACTTCTTGACGATCTTGTTCTCGGGGATGGGGAGCACGCCGGACTCGGACGCCATCACGACGATGTCGTCGTCCGTCACGATGTAGCGTGCCGGGCGAAGGCCGTTGCGGTCGAGGGTGGCGCCGATCTGACGGCCGTCGGTGAAGACCATGGCGGCCGGGCCGTCCCAGGGTTCGAGCATCGCCGCGTGATATTCGTAGAACGCGCGGCGGCGCTCGTCCATCGTCGTGTGCTGCTCCCACGCCTCCGGGATCATCATCATCGCGGCGTGGGCAAGCGAATAGCCGCTCATCGTGAGCAATTCGAGAGCATTGTCGAAGGTGGCGGTGTCCGACTGGCCTTCGAAGCTGATCGGATAGAGCTTCTTCAGATCGTTGCCGAGCACGGGTGATTTCATCACGCCTTCACGGGCGCGCATCCAGTTGAAGTTGCCCTTGACGGTGTTGATTTCGCCGTTGTGCGCGACCATTCGGTAGGGGTGCGCGAGCGGCCATTCGGGGAAGGTGTTGGTCGAGAAGCGCTGGTGCACCAGGGCGAGCGCGGAGACGACACGCGGATCCTTCAGGTCCTTGTAGTACTTGCCGACCTGATCGGCCAGCAGCAGGCCCTTGTAGATGATGGTGCGGCAGCTCATGCTGGGTACGTAGTACTCGCGGCTGTGCGTGAGCTTCAAGGCCTGGATGGCACTGGAGGCCGTCTTGCGGATGACGTAGAGCTTGCGTTCGAGCGCATCGGGGACGATCACGTCAGGCCCGCGGCCGATGAAGATCTGCCTGAGGATCGGCTCCTTCGCGCGCACGGTCGGCGACATCGGCATGTCGCGGTCTACCGGAACGTCACGCCAACCCAGCAGCACTTGCCCCTCCGCCTTCACGGCGCGCTCGAGCTCCTGAATACAAGCGAGGCGGGATGCGTGCTCCTTGGGCAGGAAGATCATGCCGACGCCGTATTCGCCGAAAGGTGGCAGCTCGACGCCTTGCAGCGCCATCTCGGCCCGGAAGTAATCGTCCGGGATCTGGATCAGGATGCCTGCGCCGTCGCCCATCAGCTTGTCGGCACCGACCGCACCCCGGTGATCGAGGTTCTCGAGGATCTTCAGACCCTGTTCGACGATGCCGTGCGCCTTCTGGCCTTTGATGTGGGCCACGAAGCCGACGCCGCAGGCATCGTGTTCCTGGCCCGGGTTGTACAGGCCTTGTGCAGCTTGGCGCTGTTCATCCAGGGATGCAGTGGCGAGCTGCGAAGGAGCCTGGTTTGAAGACATGTCCATAGCGGGTTGTCCAGGGGGATGCCCGCGAGAATACTGCAGCGCACAAAAGGCGACAACGAAAATCTCCGCTTGTCTGTCCCCAATTAATTCAAGAAATCAAAACACGTGGAATTAAATAGGGACAGACTCATTCCCGCACTTTGACTTTGGAGGGACGCCCCCGGGGCATGGGGACCGTCCGCCGACCCGTGGCCGTCCACTGGACGAGAACCTCAGGATTGGCCCAGCCCCACCCCTTGAGAAGCCGCCCCTCGATCTGGCGCATCTTGTCGGTGGCGAGCCCACCGTCGAGCATTCGCCTGTGGGCGGCTTCGCGCTCGAACGGCGTGTTTCCCAGCGACCACAAGGCCACACTGCTGGACAACACCAAGTCGCGCCCACCAGTCACGTGAGGGCCCGCGCTGGACCACGGGTACTCCGCGGGCGACTGGACCAGACCGGCACGCACGGGGGCCTGCTCGACGTAGACAAGGCAATCGATGACGTGCCCTGCCGCAAGCGGCGCTGCGGTAAAGCGACTCCGCCACAGCGCACCTTCGCGACCATGACGACGGTTGTATGCGGCAACAAACCAGCGCGAGATGGCCTGCATCATTCGGCCGAGAGACTGCTCCTCGGCCGGCGTACAGAGCAGCAGCCACGTGTCCGGCAGGAGTGCGTATCCGTGAATGGTCACGCCACGTTCCGTGGCCGCGCGCCTGAGGCTCGCAAGAAACGCCTCGCATTCGGCACCGTCATGGAAAGGTAGCGCACCAGGCACCGCTGATTGCCGCACCAGATGGACCTCTCCAGGCACCACCAAGCGGTTCAGGCGGGCCATGCGAGCCGAGGCGGAGCAAGGAGCTTGGAGACTTTGTACACGTTCGCTATTGGGAAGGTTCCGCAAGTCACGCAGGAACGACCGTTCGTCTGCGGGCACTAGGCTGATGAAAATGCCGCGGTTAATTTACACGAGCGGGCTACCGACGCATCCCATCTACAGAGCAGTCATTACCTCTCAACATCATGGTCCAGCACGAGCGCAACACGAACCGATTCGTACGCGGCTTCACGTTGATCGAATCAATGATTGTCGTGGCCGTGCTAGCGATAGCCACCACACTCGCAGTGCCCTCCCTCAACGGCATCATCATCAAGAACAGGCTCGCATCGATCAGCAACGAGTTCACGTTCGCATTGCAACAAACACGCGCGCTCGCCATTTCGAAAAACAGCTGCGCGACGATTTGCGCATCGACCAACGTTTCCTCCAACCTGACGACAGGAAACACGTGCAGCAACGGCAGCAGCGACGACTTCCAAAAGGGCTGGATCGTATTCGTCAACCCTGCCTGCGATGGCACACAAACGGACCCCAGCCTCGCGGGCGCGACCCTGACAAGCCAACGACAAGCGCAGACAACAGGCTACTCAATATCACCATCGAGTGCGTCGTTCAGCATGGTGATGTTCGATCCACGCGGATTTGCCACCTTGACCGCCGCGGGCAACTTTCAGGTGACCTCACCATCAGCCGACCCCGCATTGAAACGGCTCATCTGCCTCGACGTTGCTGGGCGCGCAACGGTACGTGGCGCAACTGCCTCATGCTCATGAAAACACTTCACAAACCTGCCAAGCTGATTGGCACCAGGAGTGGCCACACGGACCAACAAGGCTCGACGCTCATCGAAGTCTTGGTAGCCATTCTGATCCTCTCGATCGGCCTGCTCGGCATCGCCGGAATGCAAGTGTTGACCATGCGGTATTCGCAAGGCGGCTGGGCTCGGGCCGCAGTCGCCGCCAACCTGTCGGACATCGCTGACCGCGTTCGTGCGAATCCGAGCGCGAGCGTCACGGCGTATCAGTTCTTGACGGACTACACGACACAACGAACCGCTATCGAAGCGGGCACGGTCACGGCCCCAAAGGATTGCGAAACTGCAATCACATGCACACCCGCTGAACTCGCTGCGTCTCAAATTGTCCGTTGGCGGTTGGCGCTCGCACGCGACTTGCCTGGCGGAGCCGGATTCATCAGCGGCCAACGCGACACTGGATACGTCGCCACGGTCATGTGGTTCGACAAGAGTTTTGTGCTTGACAGCGCTCCGACGTCACTGGATTCGGCCGCTGCATGCGACAGCACGCAAACCGGGATTGCCGGGCGAACGTGCTGTCCTGCATCCGCGGCCTCAAAGCTCCCGGGGATTCGCTGCACCAACATGCTTGTGACACCATGAATCAGATTCAATCTCAACGGGGCGTGACACTTGTTGAACTGATGGTCGGCCTGACGATCGGTCTTGTGCTGTCCTTGGCCGCCTCGTCCATTTACTTGGCAACGACCGAAACGTCCCGAGCCACGAAGGCCCATGGCGACATCAACGAAACCGGCAAGCTCGCACTCGACATGGTCGGCCGCGAGATTGAAAAGGCTGGCTTCTACCCAGCCCAATATCCAACCGACGCGACCACCGACAAGGTCAACGGCCAGTACACCAACATCAAAGCACCGGGCGTCAATTCCATCTACAACGCTGGGTTGTACGGCTGCGATGGTTCGCACTACGACGCATCCGCGGGCGGGACATGCGAAGCGACACAGGCGGGCAAACCCGATGGAATCATCATCAACTACTTTGCAACCGAAGAGTTCGGAACGTCATCGTTCCTAGGCAACTCGAACGACTGCAATCGCAATCCGGCGTCGAGCGATACGGCCAACACAGCTCGGGCCGCGGCGAAGCTGCCAATATTCGTTTCGAATAGATTTGGCCTTGTCGACAGCAACTACACGGACCCCGACGGAAATACCATCACGGCACATAGCCTCGCCTGTCACGGCAACGGCGTTGAGGCGAACACCGCTCTGCAACCACTGCTCATGGGGGTCGAAGACCTGGTCTTTCGGTATGGGGTCTATGCGGCCGGCGGGACCGACACAACCGTTCAAAGCCCAGACCAATTTCTGACAGCGGCTCAAGTCAACGCCCTCACGACAATTTCGGGTCTGAACCCATGGCAGCGCGTGTCTGCTGTCAAAGTCTGCATGTTGGTGCGATCCCTGCAAAGCGCTCGTATCGGGGATGCCACGCGCACCTATGTGGATTGCCGCGGCAACTCGAAAACACAGCCAGTCACGGACCACACGGTCTACAAGCGCTTTGAGCGAATCTACGCAGTGCGCAACAACCTGACCGGCACGCTATGAAGAACCTCACCATGGAAGGTCGCTCTTGCGACGGAGCGCAGCGCGTGCCCACCAAGGGCATCGCATTGCCTGTTGTACTTCTCTTTCTGTTGATCATCACAATCGCGGCGTCATTCACCATCCGACGTTCCACGCTCTCCGAAGGTCTGACCCGCAACCAACTCGATTTCGAAGTCGCGCGCCAAGCAGCCGAAGCGGCCCTGCGCGACGCTGAACGTGACCTCCAATTGAAGACGAGCGGTTTAGTAGCGAACGCGGCGTGTGCTCGTGGCGCTGAGCGGCCGATCGGAATTACCGTCGTTGGTTTGCCGTACTTCAACACGGACTGCCCACGCGGCCAGTGCCGCCAAATGCTCTCGTATTACGACGCAAGCAACTACACGACCTCCCCGGCCACGAACCCTCAACCTTGGTGGCCGGCCACGGCCGACAAAGGTGGGCTGTGGGGCAACAACACGATTGGCGCGGTGACCGGTTGCTCATCTGGCTCGACCTGGCAAAACCGATGCGTGGCCGCCGCGATCTCCGGCGCGAACTGCACATTCAAAGGTGCCGTCCCGCTCGGCACCTTCACAGGAACCCCCGCGGTGCAAGGCGTTGCGCGCCAACCTGAATACCTGATCGAGTACATGAGCCGCGATATCACGAAACCAATCATGCGCATTACCGCTCGCGGCTTCGGCGCGGACGTGCAGACCGAAACCGTGCTGCAGAGTTACTACAGCCCCTTCCTGAATTGAAGTGAGCCCATCATGAAACGCATTTTTCGAAACCTGCTGATCACGATCGGGGCTCTCTGGGGCACGGTCGCTCAGGCGCAGCCCGCCGCAATCCCGCCCAACATCCTGTCGAACAACAACTTGCCGATGGTGATGTTGAACGCTTCCAAGGACTTCACGATGTTTTGGAAGGCCTATACGGACTTCGATGACATCGACTTCGACGGCGTCGTCGATCGCACATACATGCCCGCGTTCAAGTACTACGGCTACTTTGATCCGGCGAAGTGCTACACATACAACGCAAGTTACAACCCCGGCACGTCGGCCTATAGCCCAGCAACAGGACGCTTTGAGCCGAGCCGCATTGCCGATGTAGAGAGCGGCAAATACTACTGCACCGGCTCCTCAAAGGAGTGGAGCGGCAACTTTCTGAACTGGATCTCGATGTCGCGCCTCGATGTGCTGCGCAAAGTTTTGTACGGCGGCATGAGATCGGCTGACACATCAGGTGCCACCACGCTCGAGCTCTCGTTCGTACCACGCAACAGCCAGGCGTTCGTCAAGTACTACAACGGCAACGACCTGAACCGCCTGACGCCATTCACCAGCACAAACGCGATGGCCAAGGGCGTTACCTTCTGCCGCCGGCCAGCTGAGAATTCAGGCACGTCGCAGAGCAGCATTCTTACCCCAGAGATACGTGCCGCAGTGGGCAACCTCCTCCTCTGGAATATGACAGAGATACTGAGTTGCAACTGGTCGTCGGAGGTCGGCTATTCATGGCAAACACCGACCATCAACTTTCTCAATGCGAACTACCAGACGCCCGTGGGCGACTACGGTTCAGCCAACTCGAACCACGCGCACTTGACCTCGGTGCCGGCCAAGAGCGGGGAGAACACGAGCTTCGTGGCCCGTGTGCAGGTTTGTGCGAGCACACTGCTCGGCACGGAGAAGTGCAAAAACTACGGGACGTCCTCGTCGCCGGCATACAAACCGATTGGCTTGCTTCAGGAGTTCGGTGAAAGCGCCAGCAGCGGAACCGAAGCGGCCAAGGCTGAGTTCGGGCTCATGATGGGTTCTTATGACAACAACCTGCGCGGCGGCGTTCTGCGCAAGAACATGGGGCAGATCAACGACGAGATCGATTCAGCCACAGGTGTCTTCATCACACCAGCCTCCGGGACCGGCGGCATCATCAAGTCATTCAACGAAATCACTCTATACGGCTACGACTTAGCAAGCGGCAATTACGCCGACACCTGCTTTTCCGACAGCATTACCAACGGCAGTTGCCCCTCGTGGGGCAATCCGGTCAGCGAGTTACTTCTTGAGTCGTTGCGTTATTTCGCTGGCAAGTCGCCGCTGTATTCACCTGGAACCAAAGACAGCACGATTGGTCTGCCCGCCGTCACATCGTGGTCTGATCCCTTGACGTCGAATCCGACGATCGGCTCGTCAACTCGAGCCAAGCTCTACGGCCAGCCGATTTGTCGCCCGCTGAACATGCTGACAGTAACGAGCGGCTCGAGCAGCTTCGACGACGACGACCTGGTCAATTTCTCGCAAATTCAACCCACGACCACCTATACAGCCGCAGGTCTGACAAAAACGATAGGAGACAAGGAAGGCATTACAGGCACTATCCGATTGGTTGGACTTAACGGTGGCACCACCACGGCCGAAAAGGATCAGCTTTGCACCGGAAAGACAATCACTGATCTTGGCAAAGTAAGCGGCGTGTGTGCCGACGGTCCGAACTTCCGTGGCACCTACCTTGGCTCCGGCATGGCGTATTACGCCAACACCAACGCCATTCGAAATGATTTCACCTCGACTTCAATACCGAAGGATGTCTCGGGTCACGCACTCATGGTGCGCCAGTACGGCGTATCGATGTCTGGAGGCGTCGCAACGATCGCCGTCCCGGTTGGAAGTGGTCAATTCGTCTACATCACGCCCGCATCGCAGGATCAGCTGGGTGGGCATTTGCTCCCAGGAAACTTGGTCGACTTCAAAATTCTGTCCCGAAGCGCCGATGGCAAATCCGGTGCTGCGCTGGCACTGTGGCAACACAACATGCTCGGTGAAGACCAAGATCAGGACCAGCTTCAAAGCTTGCGCTGGGTTCTCAATGATTCGACCTCAACACTCAAGGTCTACACCCAAGCCGTCGAGGCCAACAGCGGATCGACAGCTCCACTCGCCAGCGGCTACACCTTGGTTGGCACGAATGCTGATGGCGTACATCTCCACAGCTCGATCAACAACTACGCCACCACAGAAACCGGCCTGGATGTGAGCCTCGCGCTTTACTCGGGAACGACCACTGGCAGCCCAGGTTCTGGCTGCACGATCGACACCATCACGTCCTACCCTCGTTCACTGTGCGTCTACTACAGTGGAAAGTACTATCGCGGAGAGACGGGCAAGAGTTACACCGTCACTGGCGCGAGGGATGCACTCATTCGCGAGCCGCTTTGGTACATGTCCAAATACGGTGGCTTCAAATACGACAAGAAGACCTATACCGGCCTGTGGCCCGATTCCAGTAACCTGGACGCGTGGGACGTGAAACGTGCCGACGGAAAAGCATGCGGCGGCGTCACCGGCCTGCCGTGCAATGACGGGGAACCGGACAATTATTTTGTTGCCCGCAGTCCTGAACTGTTGGAGTCGTCGTTGCGCGAAATCCTTGAGGACATCGTCAATTCGGCGAACACTTCTCCTGCAATTGCATCAAGCCAACTGCGAGCTGGCGACCTGAAGTATGTCGCGCGATTCGAGCCTAGCGACGGCCACGGTGAACTGTCTGCCTACGCGATTGACGAAAAGACCGGACTCTTCTTGACCAAGTCCGAGTGGGATGCGCACCCAAAACTCGCGGATTCAATCACTCGTCCGGTGGTCACCAACAGTGGGAGTTCAGGGATTCAGTTCCAGTACAACAGCCTCGATTCCGCCAAGCAGACCGTTCTGAAGTCTGGGATCAGTGACGCCACTGTCGCCACCGCTTACGCAAAGAGCATGATGCAATGGCTGCGAGGCGACACGACGAACAAGAGCCAGTTCCGCGTTCGCGCCTCGAATTCGGTGATGGGCGCACTCGTCAACTCGAATCCGACAGTGGAAGTTCCACCTGCCGCCAACTTCTTTGGCTCCAATTTCGCCGGCTACGGCGACTTTGTGAACAAATGGTCAACCCGTCCCGGCATCCTGTGGGTCGGATCTGGGGATGGAATGTTGCACGGCTTCAATGCCAGCTCTGCGAAGTCTGGCGGCGGAACACCCATCATTTCGTACATCCCGGAGCCGGTCTTCGCCAACCTGCCCAATTGGGCGAATCCGACGACGGCAAAGGTTCAGGCCTTCGTGGATGGCTCCCCATTCGTGGGCGACATCACGGTCGGCGCCACCTGGTCAACTTATCTCTTCAGCAGTTTAGGTCGAGGAGGCAAAGGCATGTTTGCGCTCGACGTGACGGACCCTGCTGTTCTTGCCGACGAGACGAAGGCCTCCAACATATTCAAGTGGCAGTTCACGTCCGCGGACGATACGACGGATCTCGGATACATCATTTCTGAACCTACCGTCAGCCGTTTCAGCGGCCAGTCGGGCCAGATCGCGCGCATGAACAATGGCAAATTCGCGGCTCTGTTCGGCAACGGCGTGATGAGCCCAAGCGGCAAGGCAGTTCTCTACATTCTGTTTGCCGACGGCCCCAGCGCCGGAAGCTGGAGCGGACGTTACGTGAAGATCGTTGCCGACCCAGGCCCGGGTAATGCGTTGTCGCAACCGATATGGGTCGACGAAAACAACGATGGCGTCGCCGACACGATCTATGCGGGGGATCTCAAGGGCAATCTGTGGAAATTCGATGTGAGCAATGCGGATTCAACAAAATGGGGGGTCGCCTATTCTGGCAAGCCGCTGTTCACCGCAAAGGACTCTGCAGGCACGGCCCTTCCCATCACATCCGCACCTGAGTTCCGATTCCATCCGATGGGCGGCCAGATGCTGATCTTTGCCACAGGTAAGTCGTACGAGAGCGGGGACTTTCCGAATACAAGTCGCACCAATGCAATCTTCGGCATTTGGGACAAACCAGTGTTCAAGACCACGGTCGCCTCATCTTTGGATTCCACCTTGCCGCGCACGCTGAGCCAACTTCAGGCACGCACGTTCAACAACGTCAGCAGCAGCACGACGGATCGATATGTCTCCGGCAGCGTCATCGACTGGAGCACCAAACTCGGCTGGTACTTGCCGTTCAACGTCTCGTCGGAGATGTCCGTCAGCAACGCTGCGATGGTGAATTCCCAGGTTGCGATCGTCTCGGTCGCTCCTGCGCCCACCACATCGCCAGAGCCGTGCTATCCGACGCCCCAGGCGCGAATAACCGTTGTGGATGCCATCACAGGATTGCCAGGCAGCGCCTTGCTGGGCACGACAGTCGTCGGCAGCACGACTTACTGGCTCGCATCCATCTCCATCAGTGATCAGAAGGTTCGGATCAGCCGAGACGCCGTGGGAACGGGCACGAACTACACAACAGGTTCGTGCGGCAACGGTACGCTGAATTGCTCTCGTATCGTCGGTGACAAGACCGACACCGGCGTGGCCGGGGCCAACACGAACGCCCGTATTTTCTGGCGTGAAATTCCTGGCCTGAAGACGAACCCATGAACGCCATGAGTCATGCAAATATGTTCAGTTATCAACGGTCCCGCTGCGCTGAGTTTCGCAACTCAGGCGCGGACCGAGGCTTCACCCTGATTGAGTTGATGATCACGGTCGCGATCATCGCGGTGCTCTCCGCGATCGCTTACCCGTCCTATAGCGAGAGCGTGGCAAAAGGGCGCCGCAGCGATGCGCAGGCGGTCCTTGTTCAGGGTAGTCAGTGGATGGAGCGCTTTTACGCTGAGAACTACGCATACGACAAAAACACGGCTGGTACCGCAGTCACAGCGTCCAGCCTCTTCGGAGGGCGTTATTACCAGTCGCCAACAACGGGCACCGCCAACTATTCGATCGTTGTGGCGGACACCACGGGCCCTTCGGGTTCTCCAACCCCAAAGACATATGTTGTCTGGGCAAAACGGACGGGTTCGATGTCTAGCGACAAGTGCGGAGACTTTGGCTTGACCCACATGGGCGTAAAGATGATCAAGAATTACGGATCCCAGTACGCTGATGCTGCGACAGCATTGGCCGCATGCTGGAGGTAGCGAGCGCGCATGATGCGAAAGCTTGTGCTGATGACTCTGTTCGTCGTCGGGTCTGCGACGGCGCATGTCATCCTTGGCGTCGCTGTTGCCGCGTTTGTCGCATCGGATGTCGCCGGCTCGAATCCAGAAGCAGACTTGCGAGTCTCTGCCCTCCGCATACGCAGCATGACTGAGCCTGAAAAGACGGCAAAACTCGAACCAATCGTCGAGCAGGTGCGACAACCGCCTGCTGGCGCCCTCGCAGCTCCTGAGTCCGATCCGAGCAATCTTGCCGACAACACAATTTCTACCGACCCAAGTCTTCGGGCACGCTATTACGAGAGCCACGAAGTCGACATTCCCGCCGCACCGCTACCCGATTGGGAAGTGGACGCGGACCAGCTTGTGACATCTGGCGTGCGCAGGTTGAGCTTTGCCGTCTGGGTGGACGAACGCGGCGTCGCCCGCAAGTGCAAAGTCCTGATCATGGATCCCGTTGGGGCACTCAAGCCTGAGGCTATTGCAGCCCGTCTTTGCACGACAAACCTGATGCCGGCTGTGCGTCGCGGAGTCAAGGTGGCAAGCGTGCGTCATATCGAACTTGTGCTCGCTCAGTAAGCGCCAAACTTACTCCGAACCTTCGACAGTGAAGGCATGTCAGCCAGTAAGGCGCTTGTATTCCAGATTGACCCTCAAAAAACGCCTCTTCTCGACCATCATCCCGTGTTGCTCTCGATGACGGCACGGACTTGCGCGTCCGGAGCCGATCGGAGAATCGCGTGCCCCGGCGCATCGATGAGCACGAACCGGATGTCGCCACTCTCAGACTTCTTGTCTCGGCCCATGAGTTCGAAGTATCGGTCGATGCCGAGACGGGGCCCTATCGTCGGCAAGCCTGCCCGCTTCACAATCTGCCGAATTCGCGATGAATAGGTGGCGTCGATCAAGCCGAGTCGCTCGGAAAGGTCTGCCGCCATCACCATCCCGCAACCAACCGCTTCACCATGAAGCCATTCTCCGTATCCCAATCCCGCTTCGATTGCATGGCCGAAGGTATGGCCGAAGTTAAGGATCGCGCGCAATCCGGACTCACGTTCGTCTTGCGAGACGACAAGTGCCTTGATCTCACACGATCGGCGAATCGCGTACGCAAGGGGTTCTGCTTCGAGGCCCAGCAAGGCATCGAGGTGCTCCTCGATCCAGGAGAAGAATCCGTCATCGGCGATCGGACCATACTTGATCACTTCGGCGAGGCCCGCTGCGATCTCGCGCTGAGGTAATGTCTTCAGAGTGTCCAGATCGGACACGACCCGTACCGGTTGGTAGAACGCTCCGATCATGTTCTTGCCCAGCGGATGATTAATGGCAGTCTTGCCGCCGACCGAGGAGTCGACTTGCGCGAGCAATGTTGTGGGAACTTGAACAAATGGGACGCCACGCATATAGCACGCGGCGGCAAACCCGGTCATGTCGCCAACCACCCCTCCGCCGAGCGCGAACAAGACTGTCTTGCGATCACATGCCGCGGCGAGCAGGTGGTCGAATATCGTATTGAGAGATTCCCAGCTCTTGTGGGACTCACCGTCAGGGAGTACGACCAGACTGACCTTCGCGTACCGAATGCTCAGAGCGTGTGCCAGTTGCTGGGCGTAGAGCTTCTCTACCGTGCTGTTGGTAACAATGACAGCGGCAGTGGCGCCGGGGAGACCGTCCCAACTGTCGCCTCGTTCGATGAGGCCGCTTCCGATGACAATGTCGTAGCTGCGTCCTTCGATTCCAACGGGAACAATCACGTTCAATGCCGGTTTTTTCATGTCGGCAAGTTTAGGCGCTTGGAGTTGTCGGCTTCCGCTCCACGGGCGACGCTACGCGGGACGACTCGACCACGCCGGCAAGTTCCAGTTGCATGAGGATCATTCTCACCAGGGCGGGCACTGACGGTCGACCAGTTTCGATGATAAACCTCGCGGAATCACGATAAAGAGGATCCCGCTCTTCAAATAGTTCCCGCAGCTTCCGCAAGGGGTCCTTCACTTGCAGCAAGGGGCGCTGCGTATCGTGTCGCAGCCGCTTGAAGATTTCCTCCGGGGTGGACCGGAGGTACACCACGACAGAATGCTCCCGCAGGCTCTGACGGTTTTGTTCGCGAAGCACTGCACCGCCACCGGTAGCGAGAACGGCGCCACCCCGGGCAAGGAGGCCAGCAAGCGTCGCCTGCTCGAGGTCACGAAACGCCGGCTCGCCTTCCACTTCGAAAAAGTGCCGAATGCTTGTACCGATCTGCCGCTCTATCTCGGCATCGACATCCACAAACGGGCACTGAAGTGCCCGCGCCAGTTGGCGCCCTACGGTGGACTTGCCTGCACCAGGAAGACCGACAAGACTGACTACTGGGGGGTGCACGCCGTCCCGGAGGGAGAAGTCGTGATGCCGACCGGCACCGAGGTGGTCAAACCACCCGGCGAAGTGAACTTCAAAGTCAAAGTGCCCGAAGTGACGCTGTCGAACGAGTAAGTGATCGTCGCCGAACTAACGTTCGTGGTACTCGGAACGGGGGTGCCGCCACTGACACTCGCCGTGATGCCCGTCGTTGCCACCACGCTCACCGTGGTTCCTGCAGCCATCGGGTTCAATCGTCCAGCAGGAGATGCCGCCGGAGAGTACGTGTTGTTGTCACCGACCAAGATACTCAGCGAGCCAGTCGCAGCAAGGTTGAATATGCTTCCCGCCCCAACAAGGTAGTACTTGTTGAACGTTGTTCCGTCACCATCGTTGAGGGTCACAGCAGCGCAGCCGTTGCTGAGTGTTCCGGATCCGATTGAATTCCAGAGTGGCCGTGCACCAGAGGTGGACAGCACCGTTTCGACGGCACGGCGCACGTATGCCTGGCCCCAAACCCCATCGCATCTATTGCTCCCGCTGAAAGTTGCGACTGACGGTGTATATACGTCAAGTTTGAGCTTTGGGGTGGTCGCAGTGACGCAGGCAGCAGTCGTACCAGTCAACGTGTACGGTATGCGTTGGTCATTTGCCGCATCGAAGGTCGAGAAGTACGGGCTCGACACAAAGACATCGCCCAGATCCTGAAAATCATCTCCGGCATCGTAGACATTGTTGCCGTTTGCATCGATGAACGACTCTTCACCCAAGGCGTACGCGACTACAGTGATCCGGCCATCCTTTGGACGAGGGGTAGACGAGAGGAAGGACGTGGTCGCAGTCGCGTTGCCATTCGTATCGATGACAATTTGCTTCGAACCGACAATCTGACCACCCTCGGTCACGAAGTTGATGGTCGTTCCGGCCGGAACAGGATTACCCATGCGGTCGGACGCGATGATCGTGTACGTATTCGGCGTCCCATCGATGTTGAAGCCCTCGATGTTCAGTGTCTTCTGCGAGAACGAGAAGTTGATTTGCGACGGCAGCCCGACGGTAATCGTGAGGTTGCTGGACGACGTCGTAATCGTTGAGCCCACCAAGCTCGCCTTCACGCGGACAGGCGTAGGAATGGTCCCAGAGTTCACCAGGACTTTGACTTCACCATTCGAGTCCGTGGTCTTCGTGACAGCGGTAGACACGCCGTCCAGCGTCAGACCACCTGTATACGTTGTCGCGATCATCGACACCAACTGGTTTGGAATCGCTCCGCCCGCAATGTCGACCACCTTGAAGGTGACGGTTGACGTTTCTGTGAACCCCGATCCCTTGATATAGATTGTTGACGGCGAGGCGGAGACGAAGGTCACACTGCTCACGGCGGGCGACGCGATCTTCATTGTCAGCGGAGTACTAACACCAGTACCGCCGGTGACAGTCGCTTGCAGAGAATCGCTTGCTACGTTCGCGCCACAACCAGCGTCCTGATATGCGAATGTTGCGGTACCGTTGGTCGTCGTCGTGCTGGTTTGTGAAAGAGTAGCCTTGCCAGCCGTGACACACGCCGAGCTCACCGCGACGTTGACGGGACTTCCGGCCGCAGCGTTCGCGACGGTCACTGAGAGCGTGGCTTGCCCGTACGCACTGAGCGTGCCGGCTCCTACGTCGGAGGTGAAACTCGAGATAGTGACATTGCTTGCAGTTAGCTGATATCCGATCGTTGCCTTCACTGCAGTACCGTTGACGGAAGCAGACGCAGTCACCGAGTCGGCCCCGACCGCCGTACTGCTCTTTGGATACACAGCCACCGACGCTTGCCCAGACGAGTTCGTAAGGGCGGTCGCAGCGCTGAAGGTGCCAAGCCCGCCATCCGACGCGAAGGTGACCACCTGGCTGGCAATCCCATTGCCTTTCGAATCCTGCAGGGTAGCCGTTACCGTCGCAGGGGCAGAGGAGGTGACCGTTGGAGACGACAGAGCGACCGTTAGAGTTGGCGCACTCGTCGTTGTGCCGCCAGTGGAACCTCCGGTGGATCCGCCACCAAACGTCGAGTCTCCTGCATTCCCACCGCCACCACAGGCGGCAAGAGTCATCGTGAGAAGACTCGCCGTCAACCAGTTTAGGATCTTCATCGGAAGCCTCACTCTATGTCGGGCGTTGATATTCGAATTGCCGATCAGCGGGCAGCGGAACGATCACTCACCACCTTGGGCGTGATGAAGATCAGCAATTCAGTTTTGTTCGAGGTTTTTGTCTTCGTCTTGAACAAGTTGCCCAAGTAAGGAACATCCCCCAAGAACGGCACCTTCGTGATGTCTTCCCGATCTGTCTGCTCGAAGATACCGCCGATCACCACCGTGCCGCCGTTCTCGACCAGCACCTGCGTCTTCACATGCTTGGTATCAATCGCGAAGCCGGCTGCTGTCACACGACCCACGCTGTCCTTGTTGACGTCGACGTCGAGTATCACGTTGCCTTCCGGCGTAATTTGGGGCGTCACCTCGAGTCGCAGGTTCGCCTTGCGGAACTGCAGTGCCGTGGCCACGCTCGATGTCGCAGTCTGGTACGGAAGCTCTTCACCCTGTTCGATCAAGGCCTTGACCTGATCGGCCGTGATGACGCGCGGGCTTGAAACCACCTTGCCCTTGCCATCAGCTTCCAGGGCCGAGATCTCGAGGTTCAGAAAACGATTGGACGATGCCCCGAACAACGACAGCGCAAACGTGGCCGCATCAAAATTGTTCTGCCCAGTGGCAGGAAGATTCACGAACTGAGTGTCGGTGAAGGGAACCGATGTCGCCGTGGTCTGCTGTGTCTGCGCTCCCACAGCGTTCATGTTCCCGCCGACGGTGACGCGGTTGTCGCCTCCGATACTGTATCCAGGGGTGCCTCCGCGAAGGCCACGAAGGTCGGAGCCTCCCAACCTCACGCCCAGCGACCGCCCGAACTTGTCGTCAGCGATGACGATGCGTGCTTCGATCAACACTTGGCGAACCGGGATGTCGATCTTGGTGATCATCGCCTGGATTTCTTCCAGCTTTGACGGAACGTCGCTCACGAACAGTTGATTCGTTCGGGTCTCGAAGATCACGCTGCCGCGTGGCGACAAGATGCGGCTTGCCGTGCCGCCGCTCTGCCCAGTGGACTGCCCGGTCAGACCCTTGGCCACTTCTTCCGCCTTCGTGTAGTTCAACTGGTAGGACTGCGTGCGCACAGGCTCAAGCGCCAGAATCTGCGCCTTCGCTTCGAGGTCGACCTTTTCCTTCGCCGCGAGTTCATCTTTGGGCGCGATCCAGATCACATTGCCGGACTTGCGCAGTCCCAATCCCTTGGCCTGCAGAATGATGTCGAGGGCCTGATCCCAAGGAACGTCTTTCAAACGCAAGGTGACATTGCCAGTCACAGAATCGCTCGTCACCACGTTGAAGTTCGTGAAGTCGGCGATAACTTGCAGCAGCGCACGCACTTCGATGTTCTGGAAATTGAGCGACAGCTTTTCCCCAGAGTAGCCAGGACCCTGCGTCAACTTGTTCGGGTCGATCTTCTGCGGCCGCACTTCAAGCACGAACTGGTTGTCGCTCTGATAGGCACTGTGTTCCCACGCACCGCGAGGGTCAACGATCAGCCGAACCCGGTCGCCACTTTGCGTCGCAGTGACGGTTTGCACTGGAGTGCCGAAGTCTGTGACGTCAAGACGACGACGCAGGTTGTCGGGCAAGGTTGACCGCAGGAATTCGACAACGAGACTCTGACCTTGCTGACGGATGTCGACGCCGACCTGATTGCTCGGGAGATCGACCACAAGCCGGCCCGCACCGTCCGGCCCGCGGCGGAAGTCGATGTCGCGCAGTGCCACCGGCGAGCGATTCAGGCTCTCAGCGAAATGCACCGGCTCACTGCTGGTCGCCGCACCGGAGGCAACAGGGGCCGCCGTCGGGGCGGCAAGAACAACCAGAAGAATCTTGCCTTCCAACTGGACCTGATAGTTCGCCGGCTGCTTGAGATTGAGCACGAGGCGCGATCGCTCGCCCGACTGCGCAACGTTGATCGAACGCAGGTTGCCCTGGTTGATGTCAACGCTCGACTTGCCCAGCGCATTCGTCACGCCCGGAAGATCGATGGCAACGCGCGGAGGCGTCTGTACCGTGAATCCGTTGGGCACCGTGGCCAGCGGCTGAGCCAATTCAATGCGAATGATGTCAGAGCCCGCTTGCTGGCTACTGTTGATCGACTGGATCGCGTTCTGCGCCCACGCCGGAATCGTCGCGCCAAGGCACACCACTAGCGCGAGTATTCGCGCCCCCCAATTGCCAGTCATTCCTGTCTCCTGCATGCACTTCATCGCGATTTCTCCTGGAGCTGGAGTGAGCCCGGACGCTCAATCCATTCGCCAGCCGCATCCTGAACAATCTCTCTCAGGGAAATTTCGGTTTCGGTGATCTTGGTGATCTTTCCGTAGTTCTGCCCGAGATAGTCACCGACCTTGACCTGATACAGCAGGCTGTCCACTTTCAGCAGGGCATACGGCTGACCGTGCTTCGCCACGCTGCCAACCATCGACATTCCGTCCAAGGGGTAGGCTTCCAAGGGTTCTTTGCGCCGGTTGATTTCCGCCGCCAACATGGAATTCGGCTGTCGGGCTTCCTGCTTGAGGGCCACGGTCAACTTTTGTTGGCTGAAGGGGTCGACGCCCGAAAGGGCCAAATAGGGTTGTGGATCGAACTTCTTTGGCGGCGACAATGGCAGCACACTCGGCTTGACCTCGTGCTTTTGCTGCTCCATCCACTGAGCCAATTCGTCCTGCTCGCCAGAGCACGCTGCAAGAGACGCCACAAGCATTGATGCGGCCAATGTGCCGAGACTAAATCTCGTGATCATTTGGCACCCGCCTTCGGCTTCTCGTTCGCCTTGCGGACCGACTCGACTTCGGCAGGATCGAGGTAGCGATAAGTCCGTGCAGTCGCCTCCATGGACAAGGCGCTGGTGGGATCCTTGGCACCGGTGATATTCATGTTGTGAAGCGTGACGATGCGCGACAGATTGGCCACATCGGCTGCGAAAGCCCCGATGTCGTGATACCGCCCCGTCACCTTGATCGAAATCGGCAACTCCGCGTAGTAGTCTTTCACGACGACCTGACCTGGACGGAACAACTCGAATTGCAGACCTCGGCCGAGACCGGCAGTATTGATGTCCGAAAGCAGCGCGTCCATTTCGGCCTTGCCAGGCAATTGCTTCTCAAGTTGGGTCACGTACTCTTCGACCTGCAGCTTCTGCTTGCGGAGTTCAGGCAGGTTCACAGCCTGCGCGAGCTTGTTGCGATAGTCGGTCTTGAGCGCAGGCTCCTTGGCCCGCTCTGCCTCGAGTTCGTCGTTGGCACTCGACAACAGAAAAAACCAGCCAACGACCACCACAGCAATACAAAGAATCGACCAGGTCACCGCCTTGGGCAGCGCGGGCCACTGACCGGGTTCATTGGGATTCAGCCCGCGAAACTGCGCGGCCGCCCCCTCGAAGACCGAGTTCAGATCGACATTCACATTCTTGTTTGCCATGTCGGACTCAGGCTTTCTTCGCTGCGACCGCAGCCGAACTTGCCGGCTTCGCGGCCGGTATTGCATCGGCCGTCGCCTTGTCCTGCGGACGCTTCACCGTCAGACGCACCCCGAAGTCAAAGAGCCGCTTCTGGTCCCGTCCAGCGCTCGTCGTCGATGCCTTGATCTCGACGAGTTCGGGCTTGACGAGCCATTCAGAGTTGTTGGCGGTATTGCGCAGGAACTCCGAGACGCGCTCGTTAGTCTGGGCAACGCCGTTGACGTTCAGGGTCTGACCGTCCTGCTTCACCGAAGTGAAATACACCCCTTCCGGAGTCTGCTTCACCAGCTCATTAAGCA
Organism: Rhizobacter sp.; assembly: GCA_021153565.1. Lineage (GTDB taxonomy): Bacteria > Pseudomonadota > Gammaproteobacteria > Burkholderiales > Burkholderiaceae_C > Albitalea. The sequence goes on along the minus strand of JAJKJU010000006.1, from coordinate 60,176 downwards.
CGTGAACCGGCACATTGCGATCGATCTGCAAATCTTCGACCGCCTTCTGGCGCGCCTTTAGCGATTCGATTTCGGCACGCAGGGTCGCGATGTCCTTGATCTGGACTTCGAGCTTCTTGATTTCGCCGCCCAGGTAGGCATTGCGATCGCGTTGCGATGACGTGAGCTGCTGCAAGACGAGGAACCAGATTCCGACGACCGCCAAGCCGACGGCCGCAGACACGCCCAAACCGATGAAATACGCTGCCTTGCGCCGCTTGCGCCTTTCCTCCCTGTGCGGGAGTAGGTTAATGAGGATCACTGCAGGAACCTCCGCATCGCCAGGCCGCAGGCCGTCAGGTATGACGGTGCCTCACGGCGCAGCTTGCTCTCACGCACGGCGCTGCCAAGCTTCATATTGTCGAATGGGTTGACCACCATCGATGCAAAACCGGTGAGCTCGGTCACGCGGTCCTTGAGACCCGGCAGCGTGGCCGTTCCACCGGCGAGCATCACGTAGTGGACCTTGTGATGTGGCGTACTGGTAAAGAAGTACTGCAGCGCGCGCCCGATTTCCTGCGAAAGGCTGTCGACGAATGGCGCGAGGATGGATGTCTCGTAGTCGTCGGGCAGGTCGGCGGCCAGCTTCTTCTGCTCGGCCTCCTCGAACGAAAACCCATATTGGCGCGAGATGAGCTGCGTGAGCTGCGATCCGCCAAAGGCTTGGTCACGGTCGTAGAGCATCTCGTCGTCGCGCAGGACTTTGAGACTGGTCGTGTCGGCTCCAATTTCGAAGAGGGCAACCAGGGCGTCGCGGCCTTCATTCGGCAAAGTCGCCACGACGCGACTCATCGCGAGACGGGACGCATGCGACTCGATGTCGAGCACCATTGGCTTCAGCCCCGCTGCTTCGGCGAGGCCCTGGCGATCCTGCACGCGGTCCTTGCGAGACGCGGCGATCAGGACCTCGACGTCGCCGACCGAGGTGGGGCTCGGACCAATGACGCAAAAGTCGAGGCTCACTTCGTCGAGCGAAAAGGGGATGTACTGGTTGGCTTCGGATTCGACCTGAAGCTCGAGTTCTTCCTCGCGCAGTCCTGCGGGAAGCATGATCTTCTTCGTAATGACCGCCGACTGGGGCATGGCCATGACGACGTTCTTGGTCTTGGTGCCACTCTTGGAGACGACCCGTTTGACGGCGTCCGCCACTTCGTCGAATTTCTCGATTTGGCCGTCTTGAATCCAGCCTTTTTCGAAGCTTTCGGCGGCAAATCGCTCCAGGACATATTCACCGGAAGGATTTTGAGATAGCTCCACCAATTTGACGCTGGACGAGCTAACGTCCAACCCGATCATCGGTGGATGTTTGCGACCCAACAACGTGTCCAGAAAGCTCACAACGCCCTCTCCCAGGCAGCCTCGAAAGGCTGCACTGGACTGTTAATAAGTTACTTCAATGCTAGCAGTAAAGTCTTTGCCCCACAACGAGATTTCCGCTTCCAGGACCCCCGTCCCGTTGCAAAACCAAGACGGGTTCGCACCGATTAAGCCGCTATTTTCAAGGAGAACCCTGAGAAGTTTTGCAGTCGACTCACGCTTGGTTGCGAACCAATTCACGCTACCCCCGAATCAGCTGTAACCGAGTTCCTATAATTCCTGGCAGCATCATTGGAGTCCCATGAGCTCATCCGAGCACGAAGCCAAACGGCCCCCGCGCAAGTCTCATTCATCTCTGCCACTTTGGGGGCAGTGGATTGCCCGAACCCTCACCTGGCTGGCTGGCCTGGGCCTCGCGGCCATCTTGTCGATATTGATGCTTGCCGCCATAGCGCTGGCGGTGGCCTATCCGAACCTGCCCGAAACTGCGAGCCTCACTGACTACCGCCCGAAGCTTCCGATGCGCATCTTCTCCGCGGACGGCGTTCTGGTCGGTGAGTTTGGCGAGGAGCGACGCAATTTCACGCCCATCGGCGAAATCCCGAAGGTAATGCAGCAGGCCGTGCTCGCCATCGAAGACTCGCGCTTTTACGAACACAGCGGCGTGGACTACAAGGGCGTGGTGCGCGCCGCCTTCGCGCAGTTCGGCGAAGCTCGCAGCCAGGGCGCCTCCACCATCACCATGCAGGTTGCTCGCAACTTCTATCTGTCGACGGAGAAGACCTTCACCCGCAAGATCTACGAGATTCTTCTCGCGCTCAAGATCGAGAGCCAGCTCACGAAGCCGCAGATTCTGGAGGTCTACATGAACCAGATCTTCCTCGGCCAGCGGGCCTACGGCTTCTCGTCGGCGAGTGAGATCTACTTCGGCAAGCCGCTCAAGGACATCACCATTGCCGAAGCGGCGATGCTTGCGGGGCTGCCCAAGGCGCCTTCAGCCTACAACCCCATCACCAACCCTCGGCGCGCTACGGTGCGACAGCTATACATCATCGACCGCATGCTGGAGAACGGGTTCATCACGCCGGAACAGCACGACCTCGCACGCCTGGAAAAGCTTCGCTATCGTGCGCCAGCCGACGTGCCAGTTCATGCCGAATACGTGGCCGAAGCGGCGCGGCAACTGATCTTCGCGCAGTACGGTGAAGAAGCCTATACACGTGGGCTGAACGTGTACCTGACCATCGATTCCGGCGAGCAGATGGTCGCTTACCGGGCGCTGCGAAACGGGATCATGGACTTCGAGCGCCGCCAGGTATATCGGGGCCCCGAGGCCTACATCGATCTTCCGGGAAACTCGAAGGAGCTCGATGCGCGGATTGCAGAAGCCCTCGTCGATCATCCGGACAACGACGAGATCAAGGCTGCGGTGGCCATCGAAGCGGGTCCGAAAAAGGTCGTGGCCGTGCTGCAAAACGGCGAGTCGGCGACGATCGTCGGCGAAGGCCTGAAGCCTGCAGCCTCTGGGCTGTCGAACAAGGCCAATCCGAAGACTCAGATTCGCCCAGGCGCGGTGATTCGACTCGTGAAGGGTGGACCGAAGAACGACTGGTTCATCACCCAGCTGCCTGAAGTCGAGGGTGCTTTCGTCTCGGTCGATCCACGCACCGGTGCCGTCCATGCCCTGGTCGGCGGCTTCGACTACGCGAAGAACAAGTTCAATCACGTGACGCAGGCTTGGCGACAGCCCGGATCAAGCTTCAAGCCCTTCATCTACTCGGCTTCCCTCGAAAAAGGCTTCACGCCGGCGACTGTCGTCAACGACGCGCCCTTGTTCTTCGACGCTGGCACCACCGGCAGCCAGCCGTGGGAGCCGAAGAACTATGACGGCAAGTTCGAAGGCCCGATGTCGCTCCGCACGGCTCTCAAGAAGTCGAAGAACATGGTGTCGATCCGCATTCTCAAGTCGATCGGCGCGCCCTACGCGCAAGAGTGGATAACACGATTCGGCTTCGAAGCAGATAAGCACCCGGCCTATCTCACGATGGCATTGGGTGCTGGCTCAGTCACACCTTTGCAAGTGGCAAGTGCGTATTCGGTTTTCGCCAACGGTGGCTATCGACTCAACCCATACCTTATCGGCAAGCTGACCGATCACAAGGGCAAGGTGCTGACCGAGGTTAAACCGCCGGCCCTGGATGAATCGATGCGCACGCTCGACGCGCGCAATGCATTCGTCATGACGAGCCTTCTGCAGGAGGTGACCCGTTCCGGCACCGCTGCCGGCACGCAGGAGAAGCTGAAGCGACCCGACGTGTATGGCAAGACCGGCACGACCAACGATTCGATGGACGCCTGGTTTGCGGGCTACCAGCCGCATCTGGCCGCGATTGTCTGGATCGGCTACGACAACCCGCACAAGCTGGGCGACCGCGAAACGGGGGGCGGACTTGCGCTGCCGATCTGGATCGACTACATGCGCTATGCCTTGAAAGGCATTCCCATCGAAGAACCACCCGCGCCCGAAGGCGTCGTCAATATCAATGGCGAGTGGTACTACGAGGAATACACCCACGGCACCGGGGTGAGCAGCGTGGGTCTCGAAGACAAACTGCCGACGATGCCGACCGAGGAGGAGCGCAAGAGCATCCTCGATTTGTTCAAGCGCTGATCGACAACCGAGCGGCGCCTTCGCAACGCATCAAGCCGGTGGCGCGAACCTCAACGAGACTCCGGCCTGTTCGCTCGCGCAAGTCGACAGCGCCTCGAAGAACTCTCGGCCCTCGCGATCGAGCCATTGGCCGTTCGCATGCTTGTAGTGGTAGCCGCCGGAGCGCGCTGCCATCCACAGCTCATGCAGGGGCGGCTGCGTATTGAGCACGATCTTGCTGCCATTCGGAAATCCCAGCTCCAGAAGCCCACCAGCCCGATTCGCGTCGATATCGACCACGTCGTTCTGCAGAAAGCTATCCACCGCCACCTCGATGCACGCGAGCACAGCGGCAGTCTTGACGTGGTATTCGCTGTCCGTCAGCGGAGTCGGGGCAATCTGGGCAGGCATGGTCGGTAAAATTGCGGGATGTTGAAATGCCGTCGCAGTTTATCCCCCAGGGTTGTCACGATGACGGCAGCAGGCTCTTTCGCCGCTATCCTGGTGCTTGGTGCCTGCGGGCAAAAGGGCCCACTGACACTTGCTCAACCCGTCTCCACCGGTATCCAGCCGGTTCGCGCCTCGGCTTCGACCGCAGTCGAGCCACCCTCCTCCGCTTCCTCACCTTCCCCCTCAAAATGATGCTGCCTGGTTCGCCGCATGTCGCCTATCGCGGCGACACGCTGCATCTCGAAGACTGTGCCCTTTCCGACCTGGCCACGCGCCACGGGACGCCCTTGTATGTGTATTCGCAGGCGTCGATGCTCGAGGCGATTGACGCGTATCAGCGCGCACTGCGTGGACGAGATCACCTCATTTGCTACGCAATGAAGGCCAATTCGAGCCTCGCAGTACTGCAGACTTTCGTCGAGGCAGGTTGCGGTATTGACATCGTGTCAGGCGGCGAACTCGATCGCGCGCTTGCTGCCGGCGCCGATCCGGCCAAGATCGTCTTCTCGGGCGTGGGCAAGACGCGGGCAGAAATGCGCCAAGCGCTCGACGCTGGCGTGATGTGCTTCAACATCGAGAGCGAAGCCGAGCTGGATGTGCTCTCGGCCGTCGCCACGCAAGCCGGTCGCACTGCGCGCGTCAGCCTGCGCGTGAACCCCGACGTCGACGCGGGAACGCACCCCTACATCTCGACGGGACTCAAGGGCAACAAGTTCGGCGTTGCGCACCTGAGTGCCGTCAAGGTGTACCTGCACGCGGTCTCTCTCCGAGGCATCGATGTGGCGGGCATCGACTGTCACATCGGTTCGCAGATCACCGAGGTCAGGCCCTACGTCGACGCCCTCGATCGCGTGCTCGACTTGATTGAAGCGGTCGAATCTCATGGCATCAAACTGCATCACCTCGACCTCGGCGGCGGGCTCGGCATCACTTACACCGACGAGAAGCCGCCGGCCGCGGATGCACTCGTCGCAGCACTTCTCGAACGCATCGATGCACGCGGCCATGGTCATCGCAAGATTCTTTTCGAGCCGGGTCGCTCACTCGTCGGCAATGCTGGCGTGCTGGTGAGCGAAGTGCTTTACCTGAAGCCCGGCGAGGCGAAAAACTTCTGCATCGTCGACGCTGGCATGAACGACCTGATGCGGCCCTCGATGTATCAAGCTTGGATGAGCATCGTGCCATGCGCAATTCACGGCGGCTCCCCGGTGCAGTACGACGTCGTTGGGCCGGTGTGCGAATCGGGCGACTGGCTGGGCCATGACCGCATGCTCGACGTCAAGACGGGAGACATGGTGGCCGTGCTGTCGGCGGGCGCCTATTCGATGTCCATGGCCAGCAACTACAACACCCGCGGCCGGGCCGCCGAGGTCATGGTGTCGGGCAGCGAATCGTGGCTGATTCGCGACCGCGAGACGCCTTCAGATCTGTTCCGCGGCGAACACCTGTTGCCGCCTCGCTCACGCTGAGCCGGCCGCTCTGCCGCGCAGCAAACGGACCACTTCTTGCCCATCATGTAAACGATGGACAGCGTGTCCGGCAGGATGGGGTGGGCATGGCGGTCTCCTCGATCTCGACGGTGTGGTCGTCGATTTCAGTTTCATTTTTCTCCTGCGCGAACCTCCGAGTACTTGGGTCTGTCACAGCGGCATGGCTTGTTCTGCAAGCTCCGCCATCAACGCGCCTCCGAGCGGAAGGATGTCGTCGTTGAAGTCGTAGCGCGGACTGTGCAGAAAACACCCGCCTTCGCCTCCCTGGCCGATTCGCAGGTACGCGCCTGGCCTGGACTGCAACATGAACGAGAAGTCTTCCGCGCCCATGCTCGGCGTGAGGTCGCGGATCACCTTGTCTTCGCCGACGAGCAATGCCGCAACGTCACCAGCGAACGCCGCTTCGTCGGGCGTGTTGACGGTGGCCGGATACATGCGGTGATAGTCGAGTCGCGCGGTGGCACCGAACCCGAGCGCGATCGATTCCGCGAGACGGCCCAGGCGCTCCTCGATCATGTCCTGCACTTCGCGCTTGAAGCTGCGGGCGGTGCCGATCAACTGCGCCTGGCGCGGTATCACACTGAAGGCGCCGAGTTCGCCGGCATGCATGGCACAGATGCTCACCACCGCGCTGTCGAGTGGATTGATGTTGCGAGCAACAAGGCTTTGTGCCGCGATAACGATATGGCCCGCGACGAGAATCGGGTCGATGGCCATGTAGGGATGCGCACCGTGTCCACCGCGACCCTGCACCGTGATCTCGAATCGATCCGCGGCGGCCATCATCGGCCAGCTATTGAGTCCAATGGTCCCGGGCGGGAGGCTCGGCCAATTGTGCATCGCGTAAACAGCATCGACAGGAAAGCGATCGAAGAGGCCGTCATCGATCATGGCCTTTGCACCTGCGAAGCCTTCTTCCCCGGGTTGAAAGATGAGTACGACAGTGCCTCTGAAATGCCGCGTTTGGGCGAGGTAGCGCGCCGCTCCGAGCAGCATGGCAGTGTGCCCGTCGTGACCGCAGCCGTGCATCAACCCCTGCGATGACGAGCGCCACGCGAAGTCGTTCTCCTCGCGCATGGGCAGGGCGTCCATGTCTGCACGCAAGCCGATGCTTCGCACACGCTGCAAGCCGTCATCGGTGTTCAATATGGCTGGCGCGGCACCGCGGATCACGCCGACCACGCCGGTCTTGCCAATGCCGACGTGGACCTCGTCGACACCGAAGAGCTTCAATGCTTCCGCGACACGTCCCGCGGTGCGAACTTCTTCGTATCCCAATTCCGGATGTGCATGCAGGTCCCGTCGGAAGGCGGTCAGCTCAGCATGCCAGCTGGCCAAGCGCCGGTACGCACCCGACTTGGCTGGATCCACCGCTAGCAACACTTCAGTGTGCTCCTACGCGACGTTCGATTCGAAGCCATGGATCGACGGCGAAATACAGCAAGTCCACCACGAGATTGATCCACACGAAGATCAGTGCGATCAGGCAAAGATAAGCGGCCATGACAGGGGTGTCGGCAAACTGCACTGGCTGGATGAACAGCAGCCCCATCATGAACGCGACCGCGAGCATCACGATGGCGGCTTGGACGAAACGACGCAGGACTAAAACGAGGCATGGGTAGAGGCTGGTGCATGGCAGCCATCGGGCTGCCGACGACTGAATTCAAACGAGGGATGGGTCAGATAGAGTGGCAACTATCTGAGAAAAACGGGCACCACCCGTCAAAGGGAAATGCCAGAACAGGGTCATCGGCGCAAATCGAAGACGCGGAGCACGCTTCTGCTCGAGCCCCAAGAAAAAGGCCACCCGAAGGCGGCCTTGAAGCAAAACTCGGAGAAGTCGTGAATTTGGACTGCGCTCGATGCCGCTCAAAAGCGGTGACGAATGCCGACTGCCACGTTGTTGGAATCGGTCCCTGCACTTGCCGTCACGCCGCCGAGGAAGCCCGCCTGACCTGGGGCCGACTGCGCGAGGTTCTTGTTGTTGAAATGCGTCATGACGAGGTTCAGGTCCGTCCGCTTCGACAACGAGTAGGTGTAGACGCCGCCATAAGTCGCGACATCCGCATTGTTCGGACGACGATCGTTCCAGGCGGTGTAGGCGACATAGAACGTATTCGGTCCGGTGGTGAGCCGGTAGCCTATGTGCATGAGCCGGGCGTCCTGCTTGAGACCCTCCACATAGGCGTTCTGCACAACACCCGCCGTGGGCGCCCCAACCACCGGCGTCAATGCGGCGGCGATGGAAGACAGGCCTGTCGGATTGTCGTCCTTCACGGACGCAACTTCCGCGACAACAGTGCCCGGCCCGACGCTCGCCGACGCGCCGATGACCAATGACGTCAGCGACTTCTTGGCCAGCTCGTTGTTGCGCGTGTTGTAGCCCACTCCAAATGAAAACGCATCGGTCTTGTACATGCCGTTGACACCGATCAGACTGCCTGTCGTAGCGCTGCCTTCGCCAAGCGCGTACATCAACGCGCCCGACACCGGACCCTGCTGAATCCGGTAGACCAGTGCATTGCTCACGCGGATGTCAATGGAAGGCGGAAATGATGAGACTTGGCCGGTCGACAGGCTCGACTGGGCACCGAGGGTGTCGAACGTGGCTGCCATTTCATAGGCTGGCGTGTACTGCCGCCCCGCAAGCACGCCGCCGAACGGCGTCACGAGCCCGACGTACACCTGACGGTCCCACATGTTCCCGGCCAGGTTGACGCCGATCGAGTTGCCAAGCGTCGCGGAAACGCTGTTGACGACGGGCTGCAACGCACCGGGCAGACCCAACAGCGTTGCCTGGGAGAGCCTGTCGGGCATCTGTGTGCCGGATTCCGGACGGTTAGAAATGCCACCCGTGTCGGCCTCGAAGCGATGCTCCATCGTAAACAAAGCGCGGTAACCACCACCGAGGTCTTCGTTGCCTTTGAAGCCCAGACGCGAACCTTCCATGATGCCGCTGACGAGAAGAGTTTTGGTTCCACCGGATATGCCTGTTGTCCGGCTGACACCAGCGTCGACGATGCCATAGACCTGGGCGCTGCTTTGCGCCAGCGCTGCGGGAGAAGCCACCACCAGGGCGGCTACTGCGATCATTTCCTTCATTGATGTCCCTCCGATTCTTTTAGTGATATGGGGCAATCCTGTCGGTTGCTCGCGCGCGAGGTGGCCAGCTCAATTCCCTCACGCAGCGCACCGACGCGCCCCCAAAAAGAAGAGGCCGCCCCAAAGGCGACCTCTCTTCGCTAACCGTTGATTGAGTCTTGAATTAGAACGTGTGCTTGAGGCCGACGGCGTAAGCAGTGTTATTGGTGTAGCTTTTGACGACACCCGCCGTCACATCGTCGCCTTGACGACCAAACCCGACGTCGGCGTAAACATTGGTCCGCTTGCTCAGAGGATAGTCGTAACCAAGGCCAAACTTCGAAATGTTGCCCTTGGTGTCAGGGGCAACCGCACCAATCGTCTCGCGACCGTAAGCGACCTTCAATTTCCCGCTACCGATGGGAGCCAGAGCACCGATCATGAGCATCTTGTTGGTTGTCGGGGTTGCCGTGCCGACGTTCAGCTTGGCTCGTGCGTAGTACAGCATCGGCTTGACCATGCCGAGGTCGTAGTGCAACGCAAGGTTGATCAAAGAGTTGCCATCTTCTGCGGAGCCGCCGTTGAGCTTTTCGTAAGCCATCGCAGCGTAGATCGGGCCCGCGGCATATTCGACATTGAAGCCGGTGTCACGTGCAACAGCGGCTTCGCCGAGGCCCACCGCTGCATTAACGGTCAATCCGCTGAGGTTGGGCGACTTGTAGCCCACGGTGTTTGAGGCGCGAGTGTTCGAGGTGGTCGCGCTGTTGGTAACGACAGTCGACGGAGTGGCGAAACCAGCCCAGCTAAACGAAGCGCCGAATTGAGCCACACCGTCATTGCCGAACGGATCGGACTTGTTCTGGACCCAGAAGGCAGGCGTGTATTCACGGCCCAGGTAGACGCGACCCAGCGTAGCGCTTGACAGTTGGACGTACGAACGACCCTGCCAGAACGGTGCATTCGTGGCCGCAGCGCCGTCGTCCGGAGTGAAGCGATGTTCAATTTGGAATTGAGCCGAAAGACCGCCGCCCAAATCTTCATTGCCGCGGAAGCCGAGGCGCGAGGCGTTCGACTGCCTCTCCTGCCAAGCCTTGGATGTGCCCAGGGCACCATTGTTGGCAGCCGTGCCGCCGTTGCCCTTCTGCACGGCCAAATCCAGCGAACCGTAAATGGTGACCGACGATTGGGCCGATGCGGCACCAGCGAACGCGCCCAGAACTGCGAGAGCGAGCAGAGATTTTTTCATTGCGACTATCTCCTAGGTTAAACAAGAGGTCCCGATGCGTGCACCCTGCCTCGAGGGCTGATCAGGCCAAACCCCCTCAGCGGAAGTTGGGCGTATTGCAACAGACGACCTTCCCATTGCAAAGGATTCGGCCTTTGAATAAGGCCTTTATGTTGTCTGTGCACAACGAGCATTGAAGCGAGCTTTATCGCGACAGTTGCGATCGGATCGAGCATGCAGACCCCATTCAATCGAGAGGTTGAAAAGGCTTGCTGCGCTATCCTGACAATCCATCATCGGACTATTCGAAAACATGCTTGATCACATGCTCGTCGCCGCGGACAACGCATTGCGAACACTCGCGGGGACGCGTCACGCGTCTCGACCAAATCCTGCGGAAGCGTGCCTGCAGAGCGAATCACTGGCAGACGCAGATCGCAAGCGCGCAGCTGGCCTGATGCGCGTCAATCACGTCGGCGAAGTTTGCGCCCAGGCGCTCTATCAGGCGCAAGCGCTCAGCACGCGCGATCCGAAGCTTCGGAAGCATTTCGAACATGCAGCGTGCGAAGAGACCGACCACCTTGCATGGACACAACAGCGCCTCGATGAACTCGGCTCGCGTGTGAGTGCATTGAATCCGCTGTGGTACGCGAGCGCATTCGGCATCGGCCTCATTGCCGGTCGCGTAGGCGACGCGATGAGCCTAGGTTTCGTCGTCGAGACGGAACGCCAAGTCGAACAACACCTGGAGAGCCACCTCGACGCGCTGCCTGCAGCCGATCTGAGATCACAAGCCATCGTGCGGCAGATGAAAGAAGACGAGGCACGCCACGCGCTGAGCGCAGAACAAGCGGGCGCTGTCGAGTTGCCAGCGCCTGTGAAATGGGTGATGCGCGCCGCCGCGAAAGTAATGACTACGACTGCGTACCACATCTGAAATCGTCGCGAGCGCTGATCAAGCCGCCTCGATCTGGAACGACGTCGTGATCTCCGCGGTCTTGCCGAGCATGATGCTCGCGGAGCAGTACTTCTCATGCGACATTTGAATTGCCCGCGCCACCGCTGCATCGGCGAGCGCCTTGCCGCTCACGATGAAATGCATGTGAATCCTCGTAAACACCTTCGGATCGGCAGTCGCCCGTTCTGATGTCACCTTCACCTGACACCCGGAAACCTCGTGACGGCCACGCTTGAGGATTAGCACCACGTCATAGGCGGTGCACCCCGCCGTCCCTGCGAGCACGGTCTCCATGGGACGCGGCGCAAGATTTCGCCCACCACCATCGGGCGCGCCGTCCATCATCAGTACGTGACCGCTGCCGGTTTCGGCGACCAACCCCATGCCTGAGGCAGGCAACCAATTGACTGTGCATTCCATGAGTAATTCCTGTGGCGTTCTTATGCGCGAAGCGCAGGACGGGGCGACTCGATTCCGAGACAGGCGGGATTGTGCAACGGGTCACACTTACGTCGCGTATCTACTGGATTTCCGCATTTGATATTGCAGTGCAGCAAATGAGCGACTACACTGATTCTCATTGGCGGTTTTTGAGGGCCAACCGATTGTCTCCTCCACCTCCTCTTGGTGGATTCAGCCCGAGGTTGCAAGACCTCGGGCTTTTTTCTTTGGTGCGGGGAAAAGCGAACAAGACAGCTTGGAAAGCCCCCTCACGTATCATCCCGCGCTCGCGAGGATTGCAACTCAGGAGACACAGATGATCGCCGCGAAAGGCGCCTCGAAGAGCGCGAAGAAGCGCAGGGACGCCGGAATATCCACGCCGCTCCCCCTGGGCGCCTACCTTCAGAAGATTCTCACCGCCCGTGTCTACGACGTGGCCATCGAGACCCCGCTGGAACCCGCGCGCAGCCTCTCCAAGCGAGTGTCGAATCACGTGCTGCTCAAGCGCGAGGACAGCCAACCCGTGTTCAGCTTCAAGCTGCGCGGCGCCTACAACAAGATGGCCCACCTGTCGGCCGAGCAGCTCGCACGCGGCGTCATTTGCGCCTCTGCCGGCAACCATGCCCAAGGCGTGGCGCTGGGCGCGAAACGCCTCGGCTGCAAGGCAATGATCGTCATGCCAGTGACGACCCCACGACTGAAGATCGATGCCGTCCGCTCCTTCGGCGGTGATGTCGTGCTTCACGGTGACAGCTACTCGGATGCATATCTCCACGCTCTCGAACTCGAGCACGAGCACGGCCTGACCTTCGTGCACCCTTTCGACGACCCGGACGTGATCGCCGGTCAGGGCACGATCGCGATGGAAATCCTGCGCCAGCACCAGGGCCCGCTGGATGCAGTCTTCGTGGCCATCGGCGGCGGCGGATTGATCTCGGGGGTCGCGGCCTACATCAAGGCGGTGCGCCCGGAGATCAAGGTCATCGGCGTGCAGACCAGTGATTCGGACGCCATGGTTCGGTCGGTCAAGGCGGGCAAGCGCATCACGCTCGCGGATGTGGGACTGTTCTCCGACGGGACGGCAGTGAAGACGGTCGGTGAAGAGACCTTTCGCCTCACGCGCAAGCTCGTTGACGACTTCGTGGTCGTCGACACCGACGCAGTCTGTGCCGCCATCAAGGACGTCTTCCAGGACACGCGGAGCATTCTCGAGCCCGCCGGCGCGCTCGGCGTGGCCGCTATCAAACAATACGTGGAGCAGCACAAGCTCAAGGGAAAGACCTTCGTGGCCATCACCTGCGGCGCGAACATGAACTTCGATCGGCTGAGGTTCGTCGCGGAACGCGCCGAAGTCGGTGAAGAGCGTGAAGCATTGTTCGCAGTCACCATTCCCGAAGAGCGCGGCAGCTTCAGGCACTTTTGCGAATTGATCGGCCCGCGATCGGTCACCGAATTCAACTATCGCATCTCCGACGACAAGCAGGCGCACGTGTTCGTGGGCATTGCGACCTCCAACCGCGGCGAGTCGAACAAGATCGCCCGCAATTTCGAGCGCCATGGCTTCCCCGCCATCGACCTCACGCACGATGAGCTTGCCAAGCAGCATTTGCGACACATGGTCGGTGGTCGAAGCGAACTGGCACGCGACGAGCGCCTGTTCCGCTTTATCTTTCCGGAACGGCCGGGCGCGCTGATGCGCTTCCTGTCCAGCATGCACCCCGAGTGGAATATCAGCCTCTTCCATTACCGCAACCAGGGCGCCGACTACGGGCGAATCCTTGTTGGCATCCAGGTTCCGAAGCAGGACAAACAGGCATTCCGCGAGTTCGTGGACACGCTCGCTTACCCGTGCGAAGACGAAACCGACAACCCGGTGTATCGACTGTTCCTGCGTTGATGTCACCCTGCATATCCTCCCGACGGCGGGGAGGCGGTTTGCGCCCAGCAAGTCGCCGGCCCCACAATCGGCGCTGCGCAACTGGCTTCACCCGATCAACACCCGACCCATGTCCGTCAATCGTTCGCTCATCGCCCCGACGACCAACCCGACGCTCGAGCAAGCGCTGGCGGACAAGCTCAAGCGCCGCAGTGAAACGACCGGCGCCCTGGGCGAACTCGAGCCGCTTGCGATTCGGCTGGGCTTGATCCAGAACACGCTGAAGCCACGTTTTCGCGCACCGCAGCTTGCATTGTTCGCTGCCGACCACGGGCTCGCGGTTGACGGCATCAGCGCGCCGGGGCGTGCGTCCACGGGCAAGATCGTTCACAGCCTGCTCACTTCGCAGTTGCCGGTGTCGGTGTTTGCGCGCATCCAGGGTCTAGAGCTGTCGGTTGTGGACTGCGGCGTGTCGGAACCGGTGATCCCGCATGCCCGACTTCTGGCTCGCAAGATCGCCCACGGCACGCGCAATTCGCGCGTGGTGTCGGCCATGTCCATCGAGCAGGCTCATGCCGCAATTCGCGCGGGCATGGAGATCGGCGACGCGCTGCCCGGCAACGTGGTCGCCTGCGCGGGCCTGGGTATCGGGTCGAACGAAAGCTCAGCGTTGGTGCTCTCGCGACTCACCGGTGCGAACGTACGCGACCTCGTCAATGCCGGCCCGGCGATGAAGCCCGATGACCTCGCTCATCTCCAGGTTGTGCTTTTCGGCGCTCAGGGCCGCCACAAAGACGTCACGGACCCGGTCGAGGTGCTGGCTGCATTCGGCGGCTTCGAAGTCGCGGTGATGGTCGGGGTAATGCTGGTTGCCGGCAGCAAGCGGCATCTCGTCATCGTGGACGGCATGGCCGCTTGCGCCGCATTGATGGTCGCCTCGCGCATCGCCCCCGCAGTCACCGACTACTGCATCTACTGCCGCAGCCACAGCCACCAGGGTCTGGACATCGCACTGTCGCTGTTCCACACGACCGCCCTGCTCGAGCTTGGCATGGAAAGCATGGACGGCACAGGAGCCACACTCGCCTGGCCTCTTGTGAAAAGCGCTGCCGCCTTGCTGACCGAAGTGGCGGAAGGCGAAGATCCGGGGCCGTCTCAGCCGGCGAGCATTTAAATCGGCGCGAGACGCCTGGGTGACGTTTTACCGGGTCAAGCTCGGCTGCGTCTGCTGTTGCTGCATGCCACGTGCGCTTCGAGAAAATCTGCTGTCAGGCGGAGGCTGCTGGCCCTGAGCGCCCACTGCTGGCATCGCCGGAGCCACAGGGGCCACCGGCATGGGTGCCGCGACGACAGGCGGAACAGGCCCGGATGTGGGCGGCACCATCGATGCGACAGGCGGCAAGGCCCCGGTCGCAGGCGGCGGCAGCACCGGCAATTCGAGCACTACAGCTGGCGAACCGCGCGACGGCCCGATGGATGCAGTGCGCAAACTGACCGACTGCAACACCAATTCGCCGTCGATCGGCGCCCCGATGCGGTAAGGACGCGGCATCTTGCCGTCCACCGCAATGAGCGCGATGCCTTGCTGGCCGGCCTCCTTGGGCGCCATCACACCGGTGAGTTGAAAGCGGGAACTGATGGCCGGCGCCTGAACCGAAGCCACTGTCACGGGCGGCGGCGCACCGAGCAGCCGTGTGAGATCGACGCGGGCGGGGCCGGAGTCGGACGCGAGTTGCGTGTGGGCGGGCGCCACGGGCGGCTTTACAAAGAGCCGAAGGCCCCAAAAGGCGATGCTCGCGGCCACAATGGCCCAGATGACAAAAGCGGACAGTCTTGCCGGCATGCGACGATTATGATTCAACTAACTCAATGCGCACCCGGAAATCGATACATGATACGAGCCACCATGAGAACAACGCCTGCAATTCAACGCCGCCAGTGCGGTTTCACTCTGATCGAACTGATGGTCGTTCTGCTCATCATCGGCGTGCTGTCCGCGCTGATCGTGCCCAGCGTGCTCGATCGTCTCGATGAAGGCAAGGTCACTGGGGCGAAGAGCGACATCAACACACTGGTGCAGTCGCTCAAGATGTACAAGCTCGACAACCAGCGCTTCCCGACAGCCGAACAAGGTCTGCAGGCGCTGGTCTCCAAGCCCACTGCCGGCCCGGTACCGTCGAATTGGCGGCCCTACCTCGACAAACTACCCAACGATCCCTGGGGCCATGCATATCAATATGCAAATCCAGGCGTCAAGGGGGAGATCGACGTCTATAGCCTGGGCGCAGACGGCGTGGTGGGCGGCGAAGGCAAGAACGCCGACATCGGCTCCTGGCAGTAGCAGCAATTCGTGCCGATGGTCGCCATGCCCCACGCGAAACGGTCTTGACGTGAACGCTCGACGGCACCGCGGTTTCACCCTCATCGAGTTGCTCGTTGTCCTCGCGTTGATCGCCGTGGCCTCGGGCCTTGTGAGTCTGGCAATCCGCGATCCCAACGCCACCGCACTGGAACAAGAGGCCGCACGGCTCGCCGCCCTGCTCGAATCGGCCCGCGCCGAAGCGCGCGCCTCGGGCCTCCTGGTCCGATGGGAGCCGCATGGAAGTGCTGGTTCGAGCGAGTTCCGTTTCCTGGGTCTGCCCCTTTCGGCCGAGATGCCGCAGAACTGGCTCGCACCCGGCATTTCGGCAGAAGTCGTCGGCGGGGGCGCGGTGGTGCTCGGCCCTGAGCCGCTGATCGGCGCACAGCGCATCGTGCTGAACCTGGAAGATCGGCACCTCACGCTCGTCACTGATGGACTCGGCCCATTCGAAGTGGTGAACGAATGAAACTCCGTCACCCCGTCTCCTCGCGCGGTTTCACGCTCATCGAAGTGCTGGTTGCCCTCGCCATCGTGGCGATCACCCTCGGCGCCGGCATCAAGGCAGCCGGCTCGCTCGCCTACAACGCAGAGCGGCTGACCGATGCAAGCTTCGGCCAATGGTGCGCCGACAACCAGCTGATCAGCCTCAAGCTCCTGCACCCGGGCCTGTCCATTGGCGACAGCGACTTCACCTGTGAGCAGATGGGGCGCACATACAAGGGCAAACTCATCATCCGTCCGACGCCGAACATCAACTTCCGCCGCGTCGACGCGCAGATGTTCACCGATGGTGGGCAACCAATTCTCACTGTCTCGACGGTGATGCGGAAATGAGCACGACGCCTCACTCAACGGCAAGCGCATCGAGCGGCTTCACCCTCATAGAAGTGATGGTCGCAATGATGATCATGGCGATGCTTGCCGTCATGGCGTGGCAAGGCGTCGACGGCATCGTGAAGGCACGCGGATTCAGCCAGGCACGGCTCGAACAAACCCTGCGGCTGAACACCGTCATCGCCCAATGGGAGCAGGATCTCGCCGCGATCCAGGAGACGACTGCCGTTCCCGGACTCACCTTCGATGGCAGCACCGCACGCATGACGCGCCGCGCTGAACGCGGCTTGCAGATCGTCACCTGGTCGCTGAAGCCGGCCGCAGAAGGCACATCCGGAGGCGGCACCTGGTTGCGTTGGGCGAGCCCTGCCGTCGTCACGAACGGCGAGTTGCAGGATCTCTGGATGCGCACACAGCAGTTCCAGGGCCTGGAAACCGGGCAGTTAAAAACGCTCAAGGGGATCAACCAATGGCAGATGTACTGCTACTGGGGCTCCTGGAGCAACTGCCAATCTACTGGCGACCAGCAGGCGGGGCAACCGGCGGGAAGCGCCAGCGCACCCGCCCCCACACAACGGCAGGCTTTGCCGAGCGGCGTGCGCCTGGTGCTCGAATTCTCGGGCGGCGACATGAATGGCAGCCTCATGCGCGACGTGGCGCTCGGACCATGATGCGCACGATCCACCCTCGCAATCAACGCGGCGCGGCCTTGCTCACCGCGATGATCATCGTCACGCTCATCACCACTCTCGCCGCATCCATGGTGTGGCAGCAGTGGCGCGCCGTTCAGGTCGAGGTGGCCGAACGTGCTCGCCTCCAATCGTCCTGGATCCTCTCCGGGGCGGCCGACTGGGCCAAGCTCATCCTGGCAGAAGACGCCAAAACCGGCGGCGTGGACCATCTCGGCGAACCCTGGGCTGTGCCTCTGGCCGAGGCCCGGCTGTCCACATTTCTCGCAGCAGACAAGGACAACAACACCGACACCGGGCCCGAGGCCTTCCTGTCGGGCAGCATCACCGACGTGCAGTCGCGCTACAACCTGCGCAATCTGGTCGACAGCACGGGTAAGGTGTCGGCCACCGAGGTCAACGCGCTGAAGAACCTCCTGCAAGCCCTCAACGTCGGGGCGGGTGTGGCCGACCGCATTGCCGCCGGCCTGCACGACTCGATCAGCCCGTCCGCAAGCGGCAATACTTCGCAAACCGCGCCACTTTTGCCGCGCGACGTGTCTCAACTCGCCTGGCTGGGCGTTGATGCCGACTCCATTCACCTCATGAAGCCCTATATCACCATCCTGCCAATGCCCACGCCGGTCAACGTCAACACGGCATCGCCTGAAGTCTTGCTCGCGGCCATCCCGGGCCTTGACCGGGGAACGGCTCAAAGAATTGTCCAGACTCGCCAG
Organism: Rhizobacter sp.; assembly: GCA_021153565.1. Classification (GTDB taxonomy): domain Bacteria; phylum Pseudomonadota; class Gammaproteobacteria; order Burkholderiales; family Burkholderiaceae_C; genus Albitalea. The sequence goes on along the minus strand of JAJKJU010000006.1, from coordinate 42,045 downwards.
CGCAACTACTTCAAGAGCACGGCGGAAATGCTGGCCCTCGTGCCCAAGAGCATTGCCGACGCCGTGCTCCCATCCCAGGTCAGTGTCTCCTCGGCATTCTTCGAAGTCCGCGGCCGGCTGCGCTTGGCCGATCGCATGCTCGAAGAGAGTTCTCTCATGGAGCGCCGGGGTACGACCATCGCTGTCTTGTCTCGTCAGCGTGAAAATAGCCGGGATTCCTCGGAATAGCGCCCCGCGTAACACAAGTCACAATGCTGCGACCGTGCTACAACAACATGCCGTAAGTCCTTGATTTGCGGTAGTCTTCGCCCCGCCCGGCTGCACCATCCATGTCGATCCTCGTCATTCAGATTTCTCCCCGCCGCAGGTTGCGCGCGAGCGGTTCGCTCGGCAGCAGCAGCGAAGGCACGCGCCTGACCGAAGAGTTCGTCTACGCACTCAGTCCGGACGGCCTTTTCCTGGAGTCCCAGGGGCAGTGCGCCGCATCGCTTCTGCCGAAGGCAGAGACCATCGTTGCAGTGCTGGCCGACGCTGATGTGAGCTGGCACCGCATCACCCTGCCCAAAGCCCCTGCCGCGCGGATGCGCACGGCCCTGGTGGGCGTACTTGAAGAACATGTCCTTGAGGACGCCGATCTGATGCACTTCGCGGTGGCCCCGGAAGCGGCACCCGGGCAGCCAACCTGGATTGCAGCGATGGACCACGGCTGGCTGCGCGCCGAGCTGGCCGCGCTCGAAAAGGCCAACGTCTTCGTCGACCGCGTCGTGCCCAACGCCTGGCCGGACGATCCGCCCGGCGGGCATTTCGCGGAAACCGATTCGCATGACAACGGCGGCGGCGAGGATGGCATCTTGCTCACTTGGTCGCATCCTGACGGCGTGGCCTGCCTTAGTCTGCACGGCGGGCTGGCGCGAACTCTCGTCCCGGCCCCCACGCCACACGGTACGCGCTGGAGCGCCACGCCCGGCGCGGCAGCGGCCGCGGAGCGGTGGCTCGGTACCCCCGTCAATGTCATGCCGCCGGCTCAGCGGCTGCTTCAGGCGGCTCGTACGCTGTGGAACCTGCGTCAGTTCACCCTGGCCCGGCGCAATCGCGGCACGCGTGCACTTCGCGACAGCTGGAAGAAGTTCCTGAGCCCGGCATGGCGGCCCGTGCGTGTGGGCATGGCGGCCCTCGTGATCGCGCAGATCGTCGGACTCAACCTCTGGTCCTGGAACCTGAAGGCGGCCATCAATGCCAAGCGCGAAGCGGCGATCGGCATCGTCAAGTCGACCTTCCCGCGCGTACCCGAAAACTCTATCCGCCTGGATCCCGGACTCGTGATGCAACGCGAAACCGACCTTCTGCGCCTGCGCGCAGGCAGACCCGGCGACACCGATTTCGAACCCATGCTGCAAGCCGCCGCCGCCGCGTGGCCGGCCGATCAGCCGCCGGTCGAGAACTTGAAATACGAAAACGGCAAGCTGACGCTTGCAACCGTGGGTTGGAAGGAGCCGCAACTGGAGCAGTTCAAGAGCCGCCTGCGCCCGCTGGGGTGGAAGGCCGAATCGACCAACGACGGCCGCGTGACTTTGTCCCGCAGCCCCACCGGAGCGGCGTCATGAACACGCGTGCCCTGACCCTGCCGCCGGCGATCGCCGCCGCGCACACTCAACTCACCGCCAAATGGCGCGGGATGGGCCAGCGTGAACGCCTGGCGGTCGGCCTTGGCGTGACAGTGCTGGTGGCTTTCATCGTCTGGCTCATCTTCGTAGCGCCCGCATGGCGCACCGCGCGGGAGGCGCCCGCTGCGCTCGACCGCCTCGAGGGACAGTTGCAGAACATGCAGAGACTCGCGATCGAGTCCAAGACGCTTCGCGGCGCACCCGAGGTGTCTGTCGCGCAAGCCGTCGAGCCGCTCAAGGCGGCGACGGGGCGACTTGGGGCCGGTGCAAGCATCAGCGTCCAGGGCGATCGCGCAACGCTCACGCTTGCCGGGGTGTCGGGAGATGCCTTGCGTGACTGGTTGAGCGAGGCGCGAAGCGCATCGCGCGCACGACCGGTCGAGGTAACGCTCACGCGAAATCCGCAGGGCTACGCCGGAACGGTGATCGTGACGATAGGAGCCGGCTCGTGATTCGTTCCATCTTGCGCCGCAAAGGCTCGCGCCGCGGCTGGAGTAATACCGTCGCCGCCACGGGATGGGGTGAATCCACATTCGCTGAAATTGCATGGGACAAGTCGCGCAGCGCGGCACTGCGCTGGGGCATCTTCGGCGGCATGGTCGGCACGGTCGTGGGACTTGTTGCGTTTGCACCTGCGGCATGGCTTGCGAGTGCCGTTGCCTCGGCCACGAACCAGCGACTGCTGCTCGCCGAAGCGCGCGGCACGGTCTGGTCCGGCAGTGCCGTGCCGGTGCTCAGCGGCGGAATGGAAAGCCGTGACGCCAGCGCCCTGCCCGGCCGGCTCGAATGGACCATGGGCATGAAGGGCCTGGCGTTCGAACTTCGCGCCCGGCATGACTGTTGTCTCAATGGCACTGTCGCACTGCAGTTTCGTCCAGGCATCGGGAGCACGACGATCAAAATGGACCCGCCGCCAGGGAACTGGATCGGGCAGTGGCCGAGCGCGTGGCTCGCTGGATTTGGCACGCCGTTCAACACCTTGCAGCTAGGGGGCTCGGTGCGGCTCACCTCGCCCGGCTTCACGATCGAAACGGCGCAGGGCCGATCGAGCATGAAGGGCAGCACGGACATCGAATTCATCAATGCATCTTCGCGCGTCTCCACGCTCGACTCCCTGGGCAGCTACCGGCTGCACCTCGCGGGCGATGGCGCCTCCGGCGCGCCGACCATGACCCTTTCGACGCTTGAAGGTGCGCTGCAACTCTCGGGTAACGGCACCTGGACCGCCGGCAAGGTGCGCTTCCGCGGCGAAGCGCGCGCAGCCACCGGCGACGATGCCGCACTCTCGAATCTCTTGAACATCATCGGACGGCGCGAAGGCGCGCGGTCCGTCATTTCGATCGGATGACCATGAAGCATCGCAAACCATCGACCTACTGGCAGACGCTGCCGCGACGGCTTGGGACGCGCAGCCTTGCCGCACTACTGTGCCTGTCGATGGCCGTCACGCCCGTTGTCTACGCGCAGTCGGCGAACAGCAAGTTCAAGGGGGAACCCGTCACGCTCAACTTCGTGAATGCCGACATTGAAGGCGTCACTCGCGCGATGGCAGCCATCCTGAAGCAGCAGTTCGTGGTCGATCCGCGCGTCAAGGGCACTATCACGCTCTACAGCGAAGAGCCGCTGACGCCGCGCGAGGCCTACCTCAACTTCCTCGCCGCGCTGCGTGGCCTCGGCTTCACCGTCGTGGAGTCGGGCGGCATTTACAAGGTCGTGCCGGAAGCCGATGCGAAGCTTCAGGCGAGCACGGTATCCATCGGCGACGTGGCACGCCGCGGCGACCAGGTCATTACGCAGATCTTCAAGCTCAACCACGAGAACGCGAACAACCTCGTGCCGGTGCTGCGCCCGCTCATCAGCCCCAACAACACGATCAACGCGAACCCGGGCAACAACTCGCTGGTCATCACCGACTACGCGGACAACCTGCTGCGCATTGCGAAGATCATTGCGGCCATGGACACGCCAGTGTCCGGCGACGTAGAGGTGATTCCGCTGCAGCACGCGGTGGCCTCAGACATCGCGGTACTGGTGCAGCGGCTCACCGACCCGTCGGCGGGCGGCCCCAATGTGCCAGGCGTTGCAGGGGCTGGCGCTGCGTCAATCCTCGTCGATCCGCGCAGCAATTCGCTGCTGGTGCGAGCCCCGAATCCGGCGCGCTTGTCGGCCATTCGTGCCCTGGTAGACAAGCTCGATCGACCGATCGCGGGGAACAACCCGCTGGGCAACATCTGGGTCGTGTACCTGAAGAATGCCGACGCCGTGAAGCTCGCTGCAGTGCTGCGCGCTGCCTACAGCAGCGGCGGTGGCGGCTCGTCGAGCGTGAGTTCGACCACGTCGACCACGCCGGCAGGCAACACACTCCAGACCACGCAGACCACGCAGTCCGGCATGGGCGGCTCGCCTCAGGCCACGGCACCGATCACCGCGTCGGCGGGCCCTTCCACTGGCGGCTTCGTGCAGGCGGATCCGTCGACCAACTCCCTCATCATCACCGCGGCTGAGCCGATGTACCGGCAGCTTCGTGCCGTGATCGACCAGCTCGATTCGCGCCGTGCACAGGTCTATATCGAGTCGATGATCATCAAGGTCGACGCGACCAAGGCTGCGGAGTTCGGCTTCCAGTGGCAAGGCCCGTTCAACAGCACGGGCGGCAAGACCGTTGGCATCGGAGGCACCAACTTCGGCGCGTCAGAGAGCGGCAATAACATCATCGGGCTGGCCACGCAGATCGGCACAGGCAACCTCACCTCTGCGCCGTCCAACGGACTGAACGTAGGCATCGTGCGACAGTTCGGCGGCGTCTACACACTGGCGGCGCTGGCTCACTTCCTCGAAACCAAGACCGATGGCAACGTGCTGTCCACGCCGAACCTCGTCACACTGGACAACGAGGAAGCGAAGATCGTCATCGGCCAGAACGTGCCGTTCATTACCGGCTCGTTCACCAACACCGGCGCGAGCGGCAGCGCAGCCAACCCCTTCCAGACCATCGAGCGCAAGGACGTGGGTCTCACGCTGCGCATCAAGCCACAGGTGGGCGAAGCCGGCACGGTGCGCATGACGATCTACCAGGAAAACTCCTCGGTCGACGCGTCCAGCAAGTCTTCGCCGCAAGGCCTCACCACCGACAAGAGCTACATCGAGACCAACGTTGTCGTGGACGATGGCCAGATCATGGTGCTCGGCGGCCTGCTCAAAGACGAATACAGCGGCGGCGTCAGCAAGGTGCCCTTCCTCGGCGACATTCCCGTGGTCGGCAACCTGTTCAAGACCGACACCCGTTCGCGCACCAAGAGCAACCTGATGGTCTTCCTGCGGCCGATCATCGTTCGCACGCAGGATGCGTCGAACACGCTCACGCTCGACCGCTACGACGCGATCCGCGCGCTGCAGCAGAATACCCAGCCATCGAAGAGCGTGGTCGTGCCCATCAACGAAGCGCCGGTGGTGCCACCGTTGCAGACCTTGCTGCCGCCAACGGCGCCAGCCTCTGCGCCGGGTTCCGCCCCGGCCACGACTCCGAAGAACTAGGGCTCTGCATACCATGGGCGCCCGTCATCCCCTTCCCTACGCCTTCGCGAAGGCGCACACCCTGCTGCTCGAAGACGACGGCTCGCAGCTCGTCCTGTGGGCGCCTGAAACGGTGGGCTTGCCGGCGCTGAGTGAAGTGCTGCGCATCTACGACGTGGACTCGCTCGAACGCGAATCGGCGAGCACGCTCACGAAACGGATCGCCGCGGCCTATGCGGGCGGAGAATCAAGCGCGGCCACCGTCATCGGCGAGGTCGAAAGTGCGGTGGACCTGAGCCGCATGATGCAGGAGATTCCTGCGGTCGAAGACTTGCTGGAAGCCGCCAACGACGCGCCAATCATCCGCATGCTCAACGCTCTGTTGACTCAGGCGGCAAAGGACGGTGCGTCGGACATCCACATCGAGCCGTATGAGCGCTCGAGTTCAGTGCGCTTCCGCGTGGACGGCACGCTGCGCGAAGTTGTGCAGCCCAACAAGGCACTGCACGCGGCCTTGATCTCGCGCTTGAAAATCATGGCCGAGCTGGACATCGCCGAGAAGCGGCTTCCGCAAGACGGCCGCATCTCGCTGCGAATCGGCGGGCGGGCGGTGGACGTTCGGGTCTCCACGCTGCCGTCAGCACACGGTGAGCGCGCCGTGCTGCGTCTCCTGGACAAGGGCGAATCCAAGTTCACCCTCGAATCGCTGGGCATGGACGGCGATGTGCTGAACAAGTTCGACAGGTTGGTCCAGCAGCCGCACGGCATCGTTCTCGTGACCGGGCCGACGGGCTCTGGCAAGACGACAACGCTGTATGCCTCGCTCAGCCGCGTGGACACCGCGACCACCAACGTGCTGACGGTGGAAGACCCGGTCGAATACGAACTCGCCGGCATCGGGCAGACGCAGGTCAATCCGAAGATTGATCTCACCTTTGCGAAGGCGTTGCGCGCGATTCTTCGCCAGGATCCGGACGTCATCATGATCGGTGAAATCCGCGATTTCGAAACCGCGCAGATCGCCATCCAGGCCTCATTGACCGGTCACTTGGTACTCGCCACGCTGCACACCAACGACGCGCCATCGGCCGTCACGCGCCTCACCGACATGGGCGTGGAACCCTTCCTGCTCAGTTCGAGCTTGCTGGGCGTCCTTGCGCAACGGCTGGTGCGCAAGCTGTGCCCGGTCTGCAAGAAGCCTGATGCGCGCGGCCGCTACCACCCTGTCGGCTGCGACGCCTGCGCACAAAGCGGCTACAAGGGTCGCACAGGCGTCTACGAACTGATGGTGGCCGACGACCGCGTGCGTTCGCTGATCCACAGCCGCGCTGCGGAATCGCAGCTCTTCGTGGCTGCCGAACAGGGCGGCCTGCGCTCGATGCGCGAGGACGGCGAGCGGCTCGTGACCGAGGGAATCACATCGCCCGAAGAAGTGATGCGCGTGACCCGCGAATGATCATGAGACGCCATCTGCAACCATCGCAGCCTCGTGATTCGGGCATTGATCCCGAACCACTTGCCGATCGCTTCGCTGGTCGATCTCCGTAAACCGGGCACCCGGCCCCTCGCTACGCGCGCTCTATGCCTGCCTACAAATTCGAAGCACTCAATGCCGCCGGCAAGGCCACCACCGGCCTGCTGGAAGCCGACAACGTGCGTGCAGCGCGTGCGCAGTTGCGTGCGCAATCGCTGGTGCCGCTGGACGTGGCTCAGGTCGCAGCCGGCAACCGCGTCGGCTCGCCCTCCCGTTTTCAGCGTCGCGTGTTCTCGTCGACAGGCCTCGCCGTATGGACACGCCAGATCGCCGGTCTCGTCGGCAGCGGGTTGCCGCTGGAGCGCGCGCTCACCGCCCTGAGCGATGAGGCCGAAGACCCGAAACACCGTGAACTCATCGCCCACCTGCGCTCCGAAGTGAATGCAGGTTCGCCCTTCGCCCGAGCCCTGGCAGGTGCGCCACGCGAATTCGACGACGTGTACCGCGGCGTGGTGGCCGCCGGCGAGCAAAGTGGCGCTCTGGGCCAGGTGCTCGAACGCTTGGCAGACGACCTCGAGGAGCGCCAGGCGCTTCGCTCGAAGCTGATCGGGGCCACGCTCTACCCAGCCATTGTTTCGTTGATTGCGGTTGTCATCGTGATCTTTCTGGTGACCTACGTCGTGCCGCAAGTGGCGTCGGTATTCGCGAGCTCCAAACGCGCATTGCCCGGCCTCACGGTCGCGATGCTCGCCATCAGCGGCTTTCTGCGTCACTACGGCTGGCTGCTGCTGATCTTGCTGATCGCCGGGGGTGTGACGCTCGGGATGATGTTGCGCAACGAGGCTTTCCGAGAACGCTTCGACGCCGGATGGCTCGGCCTGCCGCTCGTTGGCCGGCTTTCACGCGGCTATAACGCGGCCCGTTTTTCCGGAACCTTGGCCATGCTGGCAGGTGCGGGGGTGCCGATCCTGAAAGCCCTTCAGGCAGCAGCGGAGACCCTGTCCAACCGCGCCATGCGGGCTGATGCACTCGAGGCGCTGGTGCAGGTGCGTGAAGGCGCCCCTCTTGCCTCGGCGCTTGCCGGCAAAAAGCGCTTTCCGGGCCTGCTTGCCATGTTTTGCCGCCTGGGCGAGCAAACGGGCCAGTTGCCACGCATGCTCGATCGGGCAGCCAAGCAGCTATCGGCAGAAGTGCAGCGCCGGGCCATGCAACTGGCCACCATCCTCGAACCCCTGCTCATCGTGGCGATGGGTGGGGTGGTGATGTTGATCGTGCTGGCGGTGTTGCTGCCAATCATCCAGCTCAACACCTGGGTGCGTTGACTATGTAGTCCGGGTGAATTCCGCAATGGGCCTGTGGATCAAGGCCCCCCGGTTTCACCCGGCTACGACAGCACTGAAATGAAGGCCACGAATTTCCTCCGGACGCCCTTACGCCACGGAACTGAAGAGGCTGAGAGTATTTCGATCATGTCCGAGCAGGGGGCTTTTGGCGTGACGAGCGGGCATGGATCGAAAAACTCTCAGCCCCTGACACAGCCTCTGACACCGCGGGCACGCAATCTGCATAGTAATTGGCGTCGATTGCCGGGCAAATTCACTTGTTGTTCGGGCAATTCTTCTGATTCAATCAAGTCAGAACTGATGTTCGGAGTTTCACATGGGCGATTCCAAAGAGCTGGTCCCCCTCGCACGCAAGGGCATCCCCATCGCCCGCATGCGGCATGTGTATCGAGTCGACGAGGTCGGCCGCAAGCTGGACAAGCTGCTTCCCAAGGAACATGAAAGCTTGCGCGCCACTTACGAGCGCATGCTCGAAAAAGGTTCCGAACGCTTCCAGGTGAAGCCGTCGGGCCTGCCGGTCATGGACCACCTCTACGACGACTTGCCCAATTTCTCCGAAGTTCTCGACGACGTTCGCCGCCAGCTCGCACTGTGCGAAGACAGCCGCGATGCGCTCGAGATCACCCCGCTGCTTCTCCTCGGCCCTCCCGGCGTCGGAAAGACACGCTTCGCCCGTGAACTGTCCTTGCTGCTCGGCACCGGCATGGGCTTCGTCTCGATGAGTTCGATGACAGCCGGATGGGTGCTGAGTGGCGCGTCCAGCCAATGGAAGGGCGCGCGCCCCGGCAAAGTATTCGAGACGCTGGTCGACGGCCAATACGCCAACCCAGTGATGGTGGTCGACGAGATCGACAAGGCGGGCGGCGAGCACGCCTATGACCCGTTGGGGGCACTTTACAGCCTGCTGGAGCACGACACTGCGGGCGCCTTCACCGACGAATTCGCCGAGGTGCCGATCGATGCGAGCCAAGTGATCTGGGTCGCGACCGCCAACGACGCGCGCAACATTCCCGACCCCATCCTCAACCGGATGAACGTCTACGAAGTTCAGGCGCCGGATCGCGAAGCGGCGAGGCAAATTGCAGCGAAGCTCTATCGCGGCATCCGTGCCGATCACGACTGGGGTTCACGCTTCGAAGAGGAGCCCTGTGCGGACGTACTCGATCGCATGTGCGAACTGGCACCGCGGGAAATGCGACGTGCGTGGATGACGGCTTTCGGAAACGCGAAACTCGACCACCGCGAGCGCGTGATCCCGGGGGACCTGCCGGACCCGGGGCTGCGCAAGACGAGCATCGGGTTCATGCAATAGAGCGTTGCATGCTCGATGAAGAAGGGGCGCCTGGGCGCCCCTTCTTCATGTTCGCAGCGAAGCTTCGATCAAGCCTGCTGGCGACGACGACGAGCCATCATGCCCACCACGCCGAGGCCCGCGAGCATCAGCGCATAGGTTTCGGGCTCGGGAACCGGCGCCGTCGTGACGACCGCGTACAGATCGGCAGTGGCAGTCCCGCCCTCACGCACATGGAATTCGGTGGCGGTGGATGCGAGGAATCCGTCGCCCACCACGTTCTCAAAGCCCGTCAGCTTCACGCGGTACTCGGTGCTGCCGATCAGGAAGGACGTGGCGCTGAAAAGGCTGGGGAGCGACACGAAGTCGGCATTCTGGTCGGGCGTGCCGGAGTTGGGCGTGCTGTTGAGGAGGAAGCCGTAGTTGCCCGACACATTGCCCAATGCCGGCGCCGTGAAGTTGAGCGCCAAGGCCAGATCGACGGTGTCGGCGGTGGTGCCGTTCGTCGTCGTGCCGTTGAAGTAGCTGAGGGTGCCAACCTTGAACTTGGTTTCGAAGGCGCTCGAGAAGGCGTCGCCGGTGAAGCTGAGCTTGTTGGGTGGTCCGCCGAAGGCGCTGCTATCGCCCCAGGTGAAGGCGGATGTGCCCACGCCAGTCATGGTGGCGGTGCCTGGCACGGGGTTGACCCATTTGCCTGACGTGCTCCCCTCGACGTCGGCAGCCTGGGCTTGCGCAAAGGAAAGGCACAAGGCAGATGCCAGAACGATAGTTTTTAGTTTCATGAAAAGTCTTCGGATTTAGTGAAGTTTTTTGGAATCGCGCCTCCGCGACGCGAGCGCCACTGTATCGACGCGGGGCTTGCGTCGTATCCCTAGTTTGGGGGGGCGACCCATGGGCGATCCTGTGTTCACGGGAGATGCCCCGCTCAAGTGGCCACCCATGCACAGGAGTCAAGCCTGTGAGGATCGACCGCGGGCGTCCTCGTATGATGACCCGATGCCCATCTCACTCGACGGCCAACTTGTCGTCGCGATTTCATCGCGCGCCCTGTTCGATTTCGAAGAGGAAAACGAAGTCTTCGAAGCCTCTGACGATCGCGCCTACATGCAGCTCCAACTGGCGCGCGTCGACAGCCCCGCCAAGCCGGGCGTCGCATTCTCTCTGGTCAACAAGCTGCTGGCGTTCAACGTCGGCGATGTGCCGCGCGTGGAGGTGGTGATCCTCTCGCGCAACGATCCCGTCTCGGGCATGCGCGTCTTCCGCTCGGCCAAGCACTACGGCCTCCCAGTTCAGCGCGGCGTGTTCACGCGAGGCCAGTCGCCGTGGCGATATTTACGACCGCTGAGTGCTAACTTGTTTCTGTCGACCAACGAGCCCGACGTGAGATCCGCGCTGACGGCGGGAGTGCCTGCGGCGCGCGTGTACCCGCATTCGGCCCGGGCTTCGGATGCGCATCCGAATGAAGTTCGCATCGCCTTCGACGGCGACGCTGTGCTGTTCTCCGACGAGGCCGAACGTGTGTTCCGACGCGACGGGCTGGATGCGTTTCAGTCGCACGAGATGGATCAGGCTCAGACGCCGCTGGCTGCCGGCCCGTTCAAGCCTCTGCTGGAAGCCCTGCATCGCCTGCAGCGTGACCCGTCGGGCACGATGCGCATCCGCACCGCTCTCGTCACGGCCCGCAGTGCGCCGGCGCATGAGCGTGCAATTCGAACGCTGATGGATTGGCACATCGATGTGGATGAGGCGATGTTCCTCGGCGGCTTGCCGAAAGGTGAGTTCCTGCGCGAGTTCGAACCGGACTTCTTCTTCGATGACCAGACAGGGCACGTCGAGAACGCAATGGCACATGTGCCTGCGGGGCATGTGGCGGCAGGCGTCAGCAATGTGATCGCAGAGTGATTCTGAGTTCGTAGTCCGTCCGAGCGACTAAAGCTAAATCACCCGTCTATTTGTGCTGTGCCCGGAGTGCTGTGCCCGGAGTCCGGCAACATCTTGACGTAGCAGGACACATATCCGACTACCCGACCCGGTGGTTTCGCAACATTTCAAGATCCAGCACACGCACACCGCCATATTCGATCCGAATCAGGCCGATGTCCTGCAGCCCCTTCAGCGCCTCGTTCACCCGCTGTCGCGACAAACCGACGACATACCCCAGCTCCTGCTGCGTGATCCGCAGCACCTGCCCCACCCCCGGATACAGCTCCGGATGAAACATCGCCGCCAGCCCGCGTGCCACGCGTGAATCGGTATCGTTCAAGCGGTCGATTTCCACCGCCGCAATAAACTGCCCCAGCCGCTCGTTCAATTGCCGCAACACAAAGCGGTTGAAGGCCAGGCTCGTGTCAAGCAACTCGTGGAAGGTGTCGATAGGCAGACCCACCACCGTGCTTCGTCTCAGCGCCTGGATGTTGTAGCGATACGGCTCGCGCTTGAGCAAGGTGCCTTCGCCAAACCACGCACCGGGCGGCACGCCGGTGAAGGTGATCGGAGGGCCGGCGGAGTTGTCGTTGCTCATCTTGAGCAGCCCGTCGATCACACCGAACCAATATGTCGGCGGCTTGCCGATCCGGCACAGAACGTCACCGGCTTGTGCCGTCGCCGCGCGCATCGACGACACCGCCTGGCCTTTCTCTTGCGAACTAAGGGAAGCGAGCCAGGGAATGTCCGACAGCTCCGCTTCCGACAGCGGGCGAGCGCGCTGCCACAAGGGCACGGACATGTTTGATGCAGTCATCGGACCCTCGGGAAAGTCCTCAGCGGGGTGACCCGTGGATTGTCGTCAGAACGACAACATAGCGTCAAACTCTTCTCTACCATCGACCTCAACGTGACAACTTGCACGCTCTTCCAGTGCGAGGTGTCCAGTCAGGAGGTCCCGTTGTCCACGACATTTCCACGGCTCTTGCTCGACCACGCCGAAAAGCGTCCGCATGCAGCGGCACTGCGCGAAAAGGAATACGGCATCTGGCAGACCACCACCTGGGCGGTTCTGCTGCAAAGGGTGCGCTTCTTGGCCGCCGGCCTGTCTGCTGCCGGATTGAAGCGAGGCCAGCACGTCGTGGTGATCGGCGACAACCGGCCGCGATTGTCCGCATCGATGATTGCGGCGCAGGTGCTGGGTGCGATTCCGGTTCCGCTGTACCAGGACGCGGTGAGCGCGGAGTTCGTCTTTCCGATCAACAACGCCGAGGTCTCATTCGCCATCGCCGAAGACCAGGAGCAGGTCGACAAGTTGATCGAGTTGCGCCCCGAATGCCCTCAACTCGCGCGCATCTGGTACGACAATCCGCGCGGATTGCGCAACTACAGCGAGCCGGGCCTTGCATCGCTCGATTCGCTGATGGAACAAGGCGCCGACCTCGATAAGAAACATCCGGCCCGATTTTCGGGATGGGTGTCCATCGTCAAGCCGAGTGATGTGGCCGCGATGTTCTTCACGTCCGGCACCACGGGCCATCCCAAAGGCGTGGTGCACACGCACTTCACGCTCATCGACCGTGCACTGGCAGGCGCCGCCTTCGACAAGCTCACGAGCGATGAAGAAGTGCTGGCCTACCTGCCACCTGCATGGATCGGCCAGAACATCTTCTCGTATGCGCAATGGCTCGCTTGCGGCTACGTCGTCAACTGCCCGGAATCGGCAGAGACGGTCAGCATTGACCTGAAAGAGATCGGCCCGACCTACTACTTCGCACCGCCGCGCGTATTCGAAGGCATGTTCACCTCGGTGATGATCCGCATGGAAGACGCGGGCGCGATCAAGCGCTGGCTCTTCAAGCGCTTCATGGACGTGGCGCGTCGCGTCGGACCCGCACGCATGGACCGCAAGCCGCTCGGCTTCAGTGATCGCTTGTCATATGCCCTCGGCAATGTGCTGATCTACGGCCCGCTGCGCAACACGCTGGGAATGAGCCGCGTGCGCGTGGCCTACACCGCGGGCGAGGCGATCGGACCCGATCTTTTCGTGTTCTATCGCGCCATCGGCATCAACCTGAAGCAACTCTACGGCTCGACCGAAACCGCCGTGTTCGTCTGCCTGCAGCCCGACAACGAAGCCAAGTCCGACACGGTCGGCGTGCCGATCCATGGGGTGGAACTGCGCGTGCTCGACTCGGGCGAGATCCTCGTTCGATCGCCGGGCCTGCTCAAGGGCTACTACAAGAATCCGGAAGCGACTGCCGAGGTGCTGACGGCAGACGGTTGGTATCGCACCGGCGACGCTGGCTTTCTCGATGCTGGCGGGCACCTCAAGATCATCGACCGCGCAAAAGACGTGGGACGCTTATCGGGCGGCGCGAACGACGGTGCCATGTTTGCCCCCAAGTACGTCGAGAACAAGCTGAAGTTCTTCCCCTTCATCAAGGAAGCGGTGGCCTTCGGCGACAAGAAGGAGAAGGTCTGCGCATTCATCAATATCGATTTCGCGGCGGTGGGCAACTGGGCCGAGCGGCGCAACCTGCCGTATGCGGGCTACACCGATCTCGCGGCAAAGCCTGAAGTGCTCGAACTCGTTCGCGAATGCGTGGAGAAAGTCAACGCCGACCTCGCGCAAGACGAACGACTGGCCGGCAGCCAGATCAGCCGTTTCCTCGTGCTGCACAAGGAACTCGATGCCGACGACGGCGAACTCACGCGCACACGCAAGGTTCGCCGCGGTGCCATTGCCGACAAGTACGGCGTGCTCGTCAACGCACTCTACGCTGGCCGCTCATCGCAGTACATCGAAACCCAGGTGATGTTCGAAGACGGTCGCGTGGGGCTGGTGTCCGCCGAGCTGCGTATCGTCGATGCGAAGGGCTTCACTCCTGTCCGGAGCGCCGCATGACTGCCGCCACCATCAACACCCTCAAGTCCACACGCATCGTGGTGGATGCGTCGAACGACGAGATCATCTCTGCACCGCCGACGATAACCAAATGCCGCACTGGTGAAGTCATCCTCGACGTGCAGAACATCAGCCTGTCCTTCGGCGGCGTGAAGGCGCTTACCGACATCAGCTTCAACGTTCGCGAACATGAGATCCGCGCCATCATCGGACCGAACGGTGCGGGCAAGAGTTCGATGCTCAATTGCATCAACGGCGTCTACCGGCCGCAACAAGGATCGATCACCTTCCGCGGCAAGACCTTCAAGCACATGAACTCGCGGCAGGTCGCGGAAATGGGCGTCGCGCGCACGTTTCAGAACCTTGCGCTCTTCAAGGGCATGAGCGTGCTCGACAACATCATGACGGGTCGCAACTTGCACATGAAGAGCAACATCCTGCTGCAGGCGCTGCGCATCGGTCCGGCTGAAAAAGAAGAAATCAGAAACCGGGAATTCGTCGAACGCATCATCGACTTTCTCGAGATCCAGCCCTATCGCAAGACACCGGTCGGCCGCATGCCCTACGGCTTGCAAAAACGCGTCGACCTGGGCCGCGCCCTCGCGATGGAACCCAAGGTGCTGCTGCTCGACGAACCCATGGCCGGGATGAACTTGGAAGAGAAGCAGGACATGTGCCGGTTCATCCTCGACGTGAATGACGAGTTCGGCACGACCATCGTTCTGATCGAACACGACATGGGCGTGGTGATGGATATCTCCGACCGCGTCGTGGTGCTCGACTACGGCAAGAAGATCGGCGACGGCACGCCCGACAAGGTGAGAAGCAATCCAGAGGTCATCAAGGCCTATCTCGGCACGAGCCATTAAGGCACACGCGATGGGTCCAGTTCTCGAAACCATCTTCGGCGGCCTGATGACAGGCATGCTGTATTCGCTCGTCGCACTCGGCTTCGTGCTGATCTTCAAGGCCTCGGGCGTTTTCAACTTCGCGCAGGGCGCGATGGTGCTCTTCGCCGCGCTGGCCATGGCACGCCTGTCCGAATGGATTCCGCAGTGGACCGCCATCGAGGACAAGCTGTTCGCCAATGCACTCGCCTTCATAGTCACCATGGGGCTCATGATCGTCGTTGCCTGGTTGATCGAGCGCTTCGTGCTGGGCAAGCTCGTCAATCAGGAGGGCATCACGCTTTTGATGGCGACGCTAGGCGTCTCGTATTTTCTCGACGGTTTCGGCCAGACGATCTTTGGCTCCAGCATTTACAAGATCGACGTGGGCATGCCCAAGGACCCGATCTTCCTGTTCGAGAACACTTTCCAGGGCGGGTTGCTGCTCAACAAGGAAGACCTGATGGCCGCGGGAATAGCCGCGGCATTGGTTGCTGCCCTTGCTGCCTTCTTTCAGTACACGGGCACCGGCCGCGCACTTCGCGCCGTGGCCGACGACCACCAAGCTGCTCAATCCATCGGCATTCCGCTGCGCCGCATCTGGGTCATCGTGTGGAGCGTGGCCGGCTTCGTCGCGCTCGTGGCTGGAATCATCTGGGGCAGCAAGCTGGGCGTGCAGTTTTCGCTATCGGTGCTGGCGCTCAAGTCGCTGCCGCTCGTGATCCTCGGCGGGCTCACCTCGGTCCCCGGCGCGATCGTGGGCGGGTTGATCCTGGGCGTCGGCGAAAAACTCGCCGAGGTCTTCGTCGGACCCATGCTCGGCGGTGGCATCGAGATCTGGTTCGCCTACGTGCTCGCCCTCGGCTTCCTTCTCGTGCGGCCACAAGGCCTGTTCGGCGAGAAGATCATCGACCGCGTCTGAAGGACGGCCTCATCATGATCTATCGCGAAAACGGCCAGTTCAAGACGAGCTACCGCGCCGACCAGCAGATCTTCCCAATCTCGCAGGACCGCCTCTTCATCGCCCTGCTTCTCATCGTGGCCTTCGTGGTCGTGCCGGGGCTGGCCAGCGACTACCTGATCCGCGCGATCCTGATCCCGTTCCTCATCATGTCGCTGGCGGCGCTGGGCGTGAACATTCTCGTGGGCTACTGCGGCCAGATCTCGTTGGGCTCGGGCGCCTTCATGGCGGTGGGCGCCTACGGTGCCTACAACTTCTTCTTGCGCATGCCGGGCCTGCCGCTGATCCCCGCGCTAGTCCTCGGCGGGCTGTGCGCAACCCTCTTCGGCATCTTCTTCGGGCTTCCCAGTTTGCGCGTCAAGGGCCTGTACCTTGCAGTCGCAACACTCGCGGCACAGTTCTTCGCCGACTGGATGTTCCTGCGCATCAAGTGGTTCACGCTCGACACGCCCTCGGGCTCGGTATCGGTGTCCAACCTGCAGGTGTTCGGCGTTCCGATCGAAAGCGCCGCAAGCAAATATATCTTCTGCCTGGCAATGCTCGTCGTCATCGCACTGCTTGCCAAGAACCTGGTGCGCAGCGCCATTGGCCGCGAATGGATGGCCATTCGCGACATGGATGTGGCCGCGTCGGTGCTGGGCATTCGGCCGATGTACGCCAAGCTCAGTGCCTTCGCCGTGAGTTCTTTCGTCATCGGCGTGGCCGGCGGCCTGTGGGCCTTTGTGTATCTCGGCGCCTGGGAGCCGGCGGCCTTCTCCGTGGACCAATCATTTCGCCTGCTCTTCATGGTGATCATCGGCGGGCTGGGCTCGATCATGGGCAGCTTCTTCGGCGCGGCCTTCATCGTCGTGCTGCCGATTGCCCTGAATCAGTTCCTGCCCGCCCTGCTCGGCGCGTTCGGCATCACCATCTCAACCGCTGGCATCTCGCATGCCGAGCTGATGATTTTCGGCGGCTTGATCGTGTGGTTCCTGATCGTTGAACCACACGGCCTGGCCAAACTCTGGTCGACAGGCAAACAGAAGCTGCGGCTGTGGCCCTTCCCGCATTGATCTCCAAGCTATGGCTGCGCTTTGCGCCTAGATCCGGCGCCTTTTGACGTGCTGCTCGGACACGTTCGAAATACTCCCAGCCTCTCACTCGTTGCGCTGCGGTTCGATTCTCATGACAGGAGACATTCAATGAAAAGGCTTCTACCCCTCGTTCTGGCACTGGCCGCCGCATCGTCGGTGATGTGCTTCGGCGCTGTCGCGCAGACCAAAGAACAGTTCATCCCTGTGCTGTCCTACCGCACCGGGCCCTATGCCCCCAATGGCGTGCCCTGGGCCAACGGCTTCGTGGACTACCTGAAGCTCGTGAATGCCCGTGGTGGCGTGAACGGCGTCAAGCTCGTCTGGGAAGAATGCGAGACCGGTTACGACACCGCCCGCACCGTCGAGTGCTATGAGCGCCTCAAGGGAAAGAACGGTGGCGCATCGTTCGTGCAGCCGCTGTCCACCGGCGGCACCTTCGCCATCACGGAAAAGGCGCCCACGGACAAGATTCCGCTCGTGACGGTGGGCTACGGCCGCAGCGAAGCCGCCGACGGCACCGTCTTCAAGTGGAACTTCCCGCTGGCCGGCACCTACTGGGTCGCGAGCGACACCATCTTGCAGGCCATCGCGAAGAAGGAAGGCGGCTGGGCGAAGCTCAAGGGCAAGAAGATCGCCCTGGTCTATCACGACAGCCCCTTCGGCAAGGAGCCGATCGCGCTGATGAGGGAGCGTGCCGCACTGCACGGCTTCGAGCTGATACTGCTGCCGGTCACGGCGCCGGGCGTCGATCAGAAATCCACCTGGCTGCAGATTCGCCAATTGCGTCCCGACTATGTGACGCTGTGGGGCTGGGGCATCATGAACACCACCGCCATCAAGGAAGCTCAGGCCACCGGTTATCCGCGCGAAAAGATGTACGGCGTATGGTGGGCCGGCGCCGAGCCGGACGTGAAGGACGTTGCCGACGGAGCCAAGGGCTACAACGCCGTGACCATGCAGCACGGTGCGGAACCGCAGTCGAAGGTGGTCAAGGACATCCTCGACATGATCCACGCCAAGGGCCAGGGCACGGGACCGAAGGAAGAAGTCGGCCAGGTGCTCTACATGCGCGGGGCGATGAGCGCGATGCTCGGCGTCGAAGGCATCCGCTCGGCACAGGGACGCTTCGGCAAGGGCAAGGTCATGACCGGCGAACAAGTGCGCTGGGGTCTGGAAAACCTGAACCTCACGCAACCCAAGCTCGATGCGCTCGGCTTTGCCGGCGTGATGCGCCCCATCAGCACCTCGTGCTCGGACCACATGGGATCAGCCTGGGCACGCATACACACCTGGGACGGCAAGCAATGGAAGTTCAGCTCCGACTGGATGCAGGCTGACGAGCAGATCATCAAGCCGCTGGTGAAGGCCACGGCGGCGAAGTACGCGGCTGAAAAGAAGCTCATCCCGCGCACTGGTGAAGATTGCCAGTCGTGAGGCCAAGCAAGGCATTGCCAATAGACAGGAAAACTGATGTCCACCGAACAAACGATCGTCCTCAACGTCAATGGCATTGAGGTGATCTACAACCACGTGATCCTCGTGCTCAAGGGCGTGTCGCTGCAGGTACCCGAGGGCAGCATCGTCACGCTGCTGGGCGGCAACGGTGCGGGCAAGACGACCACCCTGCGGGCAGTGAGCAATCTGCTTGCCGGCGAGCGCGGCGAAGTGACCAAGGGCTCCATTGAATTGCGCGGCGAACGCATCGAGGCGCTCAGCACCTCGGACATGGTCAATCGGGGGGTGATCCAGGTGATGGAAGGACGGCACTGCTTCGCCCACCTGACCATCGAAGAGAACCTGATGACCGGCGCCTACACGCGGCGCGACGGCAAGGCCGCAATCGATGCGACGCTTGAGAAGGTCTACAACTACTTTCCTCGCCTCAAGACGCGGCGCGGTTCACAGTCCGCCTACACCTCGGGCGGCGAGCAGCAGATGTGCGCCATTGGGCGTGCGCTGATGGCAAATCCGAAGATGGTGCTGCTCGACGAACCCTCGATGGGCCTCGCGCCGCAGATCGTCGAGGAGGTGTTCGAAATCGTGAAGGACTTGAACTCCAAGGAGCGCGTGACCTTCTTGCTTGCCGAGCAGAACACCAACATGGCGCTGCGCTATGCCGACTACGGCTACATCCTCGAGAACGGACGCATCGTGATGGATGGGGCTGCCAAGGATCTGGCCGAGAACGAGGACGTGAAGGAGTTTTACCTGGGCATGGGCGGCAGCGACCGCAAGAGCTTCCGCGACGTGAAGAGCTACAAGCGCCGCAAGCGCTGGTTGTCTTGAGGCGGGACCAGGAGTTGATGACCATGAGTGATGACTTCTTTGCACCGCCCGCCTTCAAGCCCGCAGAGGCCTTGATCCAGCTCAAGCGCAGCCTGCGCGACTTGCGACCGCTCGCCGAGCGCGGCGACGGCTTCGAATTGCAGGGCAAGCGCGTGATCGAGCTGCTGGTCGAAGGGCAGACCATCATCGCCAGGCTCGCGCAGCGGCAGTCGCAGACGCCGCAGTGGGACAAGCTCGTGTTGAAGAACAGTGCCGATGTGCGCAAGTGCGTCGACGAGGCGAAGAAGCGCCTCGTGCGCTGGACGGAGGAATGACCTGGATGAGCGCCATGTCTGCCGCACACTATGACGCCCTGGAGTCGCGATTGCCGCAGCAGCGCGAGCAGGCACTGATGGCCTCGCTGCCCGAGCTTATCGCGCATGCCCGCGCGAATGCGCCCGCCTACGCGACCATCCTGCAGGATGTAACGCCGAACAAGATCGACTCCCGCGCGGCGCTGGCGACATTGCCGGTCACGCGCAAGAGCGAACTCATCGAGCGGCAGAGGGCGGCGCGCGCGCACGGAGACCCATTCGGCGGCTTTTCCACCATCGGCTGGCGTCCGCGAAGCGGGGCAATCCGCGTTTTCGCGTCCCCCGGCCCGATCTACGAACCCGAGGGCTCGGAGCTCGACTACTGGCGGGGCGCGCGTGCACTCTTCGCCGCGGGATTTCGTGCGGGTGACCTCGTGCACAACAGCTTCAGCTATCACCTGACCCCTGCAGGTTCGATGATGGAAACCGCCGCGCATGCACTGGGCTGCACGGTCTTCCCGGGCGGCGTGGGCAACACTGAACTGCAGCTGCAGGCGGCGTCCGAATTGCAACCGCACGGCTATGTCGGCACGCCGAGTTTCTTGAAGATCATGGTGGACAAGGCATGCGAGCAAGGCATCGCTCTGTCCTCGTTGCGCAAGGCATTGCTGTCCGGCGAGGCATTTCCGCCCAGCCTGCGCGACTGGTTCGCGGCGCGGGGCATCGCGGGTTACCAATGCTACGCGACAGCAGACCTCGGCCTCATCGCGTACGAAACCGAAGCGCGCGAAGGGCTCGTGCTCGACGAGCATGTCATCGTCGAAATCGTCCGACCCGGCACCAACGACCCGGTGCCGTCGGGCGAGGTCGGCGAGATCGTGGTGACCACGCTCAACCGCGACTACCCGCTGATCCGTTTCGGCACAGGCGACCTATCCGCCGTGATGCCGGGGACGTGCCTCACAGGCCGCACCAACACCCGCATCCGCGGCTGGATGGGCCGAGCCGATCAGACAGCCAAGGTGCGCGGCATGTTCGTCCATCCGTCGCAGGTTGCTGCCATCGCTCGGCGCCACCCCGAAGTCAGTCGCGCCCGCCTGGTCGTGAGCGGCGAAATGGCCAACGACCAGCTGACGCTGCATGTCGAAGTGGCGCAGCGGCCCGACGGGCTCGACGCGCGCATCGCGCAAAGCATTCGCGACGTGACCAAGCTGCGCGCCGAGGTGGTGTTCAGCGAACCGGGTTCCTTGCCCAATGACGGAAAGGTGATCGAGGACGCGCGCAGCTACGAGTAGTTCGGACCTCGTGCTTTCCCGGTGTTACGTAGTTTCCGCATGTCGCTCGCATGGGGGCCGCAGACAATTTGTTTCTGCACCGACAACCAGGATCCGTCCGTCATGAAACGTTTGCTCCTCACCACCGTGGCCGCCTTCTTCGCCACCACCGCATTCGCCGAATACCCCGACAAGCCGATCACCATCGTCGTACCCTTCGCTGCCGGCGGCCCGACTGACAAGGTGGCGCGCGACATGGCCGAGGCGCTGCGCAAGCCGCTGGGCGGAACGATCATCATCGAGAACGTGGGCGGCGCGGGCGGCACGCTCGGCGCGACCAAAGTCGCCAAGTCCGCACCCGACGGCTACACGCTGCTGCTGGCCCACGCAGGCATTTCGACGGCACCGGCCCTGTATCGCAACCTCCAGTACAAGACGCTCGAGGACTTCGAGTACCTTGGAATGATCAACGAGGTGCCCATGACGATCGTGGCCAAGCCGACCATGCCCGCGAAGAACTATGGCGAACTGGTGAAATGGCTGGAGGCCAACAAGGGCAAGATCAACCTTGCCAACGCCGGCATCGGATCGGCATCGCACCTGTGCGGTCTCATGTTCCAGAGCAGCATCAAGATCGACATGCAAACCGTGCCGTACAAGGGTACTGGCCCCGCCATGACGGACCTCATCGGTGGCCAGGTCGACATCATGTGCGACCAGACCACCAACACGACGGGGCAGATCGAGAGCGGCAAGATCAAGGCTTACGCCGTCACGAGCAAGCAGCGCCTGAAGACGCCGATCCTGGTCAACCTGCCGACCTTGGACGAGGCAGGACTAAAGGACTTCAACGTCACGATCTGGCACGCGATGTATGCCCCGAAGGGCACACCCAAGGCCGTGGTCGACAAGATCAACGGCGCTTTGAAGCAGGCTTTGAAAGATGCCGACTTCATCAAGCGTGAAGAAGCGCTTGGCGCGATGATCATCACCGATTCGCGCGTCAATGGCCCGGAGCACAAGAAGTTTGTCGAGAGCGAAATCAGCAAGTGGGGCCCGCTGATCAAGGCCGCGGGGCAGTACGCTGACTAAGCTAAGTTCTGCTGCCCGGGTCCGAAAGGCCGCCGTCGGGCGGCCTTTTTTGCTCTATCAGCGCAGCGTGATCGGAATGGTCACCGGTCCGTCGTTGACGAGATACACCTGCATGTCAGCGCCGAACTCGCCGCTGGCGACGAACGCGTGCTGCGAAGCTGCAGTAGCGACAACTCTTCGTACAAGGCCCTGCCAAGCGCGTGAGGCGCGGCGCCCGTGAAGCTCGGCCGATTGCCCCCGGACACATCGGCTGCCAGCGTGAACTGGCTGACAATGAGGAGCCCGCCGTTGACGTCGACCACGCTGCGGTTCATCTTGCCGGCATCGTCGCTGAAGATGCGCAGCTTCAAGAGCTTGGCGACGAACTTGTCAGCGATGGACTCCGTGTCATCGGGCTCGGCACAAACGAAGACCAAAAGGCCGCGACCGATTTCACCGGTGACGCGCTTGTCGACTTCGACACGCGCTTGCGCGACACGTTGAACGAGCGCGAGCATCCTCTTCAGTCCGCCACCATACCCACCGGCTCTTCGCCCGCCGGGAGCAGCTCGATGGTCACGCGCAGGCCACGCACCGCGCGAATGAGACGACGCTCCGCCTGGTCCCGCTCGCGTGCGGCGCGAGCCAGCGTCCAGTGCGCGGGAACGTGCATGTGCAACTGACAGAACTTGGCACCGGCCGCCCGGCGCGTACGAAGGTGGTCGAAGCGGACGTCGTCCGTCATCAGCGCCTGCAGGGCCGCGTCGATGCGGCCACGGTCTTCGTCGGAGAGCGCACGGTCCATCAGTCCATCCACCGATCGCCTGAGAAGGCTGAAAGCCTCGCGAAGAATGTTGAGCGCGACCAGGACCGCGAGCAACGGATCCAGCCACAACAGGCCCGTGAGCGGCACGAGCAACAGGCCACCCGCCACGCCCACGGACGTCCACACGTCAGTCATCAGATGCCGCGCATCGGCCTCCAGCGCGATCGAGTCATGACGCCTTGCTGCGCGAAGCATCGCGGTGGCGAGCACCCCGTTGATCACCGAACTGCCGATCGACAAGGCCACGCCCCAGCCCAGGCTTTCGATCGGCTGCGGCGAGAACCACCGAGGCACCGCCGTCCAGATGATCGCGAGGGAGGCGACGAGGATCATCATCGCCTCGAAGCCGCTGGAAAAATACTCGGCCTTGTTGTGCCCATAGGGATGGCCGTCGTCAGCCGGCGCCTGGGCGATGGTCACCATTGCGAGCGCGAAGAGCGCCGCGGCGAGATTGACAAAGGACTCCATCGCGTCCGACAGCAGACCTACCGAATCGGTGACCCACCAGGCCGCGGTCTTCAAACTGATGGTCGCAATGGCTGCGAGCACCGAGAGCTTGAGAAAAGTGCGGACCGAGTACCCGCCGCCCACGCCGGTCGAAGAAGATGTCGCCACGACCCCGCTCACTTCCCGGCGTCCACAAGAGGCATCATGCGGCCACCGTCACGCGTGCGAACTTGCGCTTGCCGACCTGCACGACATAGGTGCCCGCATCGAGCTTGAGCCCGCGATCGCTGACCACGCTGCCGTCGATCCGTACCCCCCCGCCATCGACCAGACGCATGGCTTCGCTCGTGGAAGGAGCAAGATTGGCTTGCTTGAGCAACGAGCCGATACCCAGTGGCGCTCCGCCGAGGTCGACCGACGGAATCTCGTCAGGCACGCCGCCCTTGGCCCGATTGTTGAAGTCCGCCTCGGCCGCGTCCGCCGCCGACACACTGTGAAAGCGTGCCGTGATTTCCTTGGCGAGCAGCACCTTGGCTTCCTTCGGATTGCGCCCGGCGTCGACCTCGGCCTTGAGCTTTGCGATCTCGTCTTCCGCGCGCCAGCTCAGGAGCTTGAAGTACTTCCACATCAAGATGTCACTGATCGACAGGATCTTGGCGAACATGTCATTGGCAGGGTCGGTGATGGCGATGTAGTTGCCCTTGCTCTTGGACATCTTCTCGACGCCGTCCAGACCTTCGAGCAGCGGCATCGTGAGGATGCACTGTGGTTCTTGCCCGTATTCGCTTTGCAGCGCACGGCCGACAAGAAGGTTGAACTTCTGGTCGGTGCCGCCGAGTTCCAGGTCGCTCTTGAGCGCGACCGAGTCGTAGCCCTGCATCAGCGGATACAGGAACTCATGCACGCTGATGGGCGTGCCGGCCTTGAAGCGCTCGCTGAAATCGTTGCGCTCCATCATCCGCGCCACGGTGTACTTGGCGGCAAGCTGGATCATGCCTCGCGCGCCCAGTGGATCGCTCCACTCGGAGTTGTATCGGATCTCGGTCTTCGCAGGGTCGAGCACCATGCTCGCCTGCTTGTAGTAGGTCTTGGCGTTGGCCTCAATCTGCTCGCGCGTAAGCGGCGGGCGAGTGGTGTTGCGGCCGGACGGATCGCCAATCATCGACGTGAAATCGCCGATCAGGAAAATCACGGTATGACCTAAGTCCTGCAACTGTCTCAGCTTGTTGAGAACTACCGTATGCCCGACATGAATGTCCGGCGCGGTCGGGTCAAGTCCTAATTTGATTCGAAGTGGCACACCTGTTGCATATGAACGTGCAAGCTTGGCGAGCCAGTCAGTTTCGGGCAACAGCTCGTCACAACTCCGCTTTGAGACAGCCATCGCTTCGAGAACCTGATCGGTGATCGGGTACCCGGAGGCGCCGGGGGTGGTGTTGGGGGCTTGATCGACAGGCTGGTTCATTGGGAACGTCAACGGTTCTGGAAGGGGGCCTGAAATGGGGCTATTAGGGACTTTTGCGCAGTGGCAGATCGCTATACTGCGCAGCGGCTGTAGCCGGGCGGAAGAGCCTGGCTTCCGCACGATCCTGGCGGGACTTGAAAGCGTCACGAATTCTAGTGGACGCCTCGGGTCGTGAAGAGCAACCAAAGCAGCGTCGCATGGCGCAAGCAAGCTATCCGGGCCACGCCCGGCCAAATCAAATTGAGTTCGTTGGATTCTGTTGACAGCGCTTTGGCTTCAGCCCTCGAGCGCACCGGACGTTTCGTCACCCGCCACCCCCGCAGCCTCACATCTGCAGTCGTCCTGGCGTTGGCGGGTTTTGGCGCAACTGCTTTCGGTGTCTCGTCAATGGCACCGGACGCGGCTGACCTGCCCAGTCGGATCGTGACAGAAAGCGTCACACCCGAGGGCATTTCGTCACAACTCGAAGCATTGGCCGCCAACGATCTGGAGTTGTTTCGCAACGACTTGACGCGTGCCAGCGACACCGCCGACTCGCTGCTAACCCGGCTAAACGTCCACGATCCCCGCGCAGCCGCATTCCTGCGCAGCGATGCGGTTGCCAAAAAACTTCTGACCGGCCGCGCCGGCAAGATGGTCCAGGTTCGCATCGATGCATCCGGAGAACTCGAAGAGCTGGTCGCCCGCTCCGCGGCGGAAAGCCCCGACCAAATCGGTACCCATTTCACCCGTCTGCACGTTTCGCGCGTCAACGAGCAGTTCCAGGCCAAAATCGAGACGGCCGCACTGTCCTCCCAAGTGCGCATGGGCAGCGGGGTCATCCGCAATTCGCTCTTCGCTGCGACCGACGAGGCCCACATCCCTGATCCGGTGGCGAGCCAGCTCGCGGAAATCTTCGCGACGGACATCGACTTCCACCGCGAACTTCGTCGCGGCGACAGCTTCCGCCTGATTTATGAAGCGCTCACCGCCGACGGCGAGCCCATCACCTGGAACCAGTCATCAGGCCGCGTGCTAGCCGCTGAGTTCACAAGCGGTGGCAAGACCTTTGCGGCAGTCTGGTTCAAGGATCCGGCCAGCGGCAAGGGCGCGTACTTCGACATGAATGGTCAGAGCAAACGCCGCTCGTTCCTTGCGAGTCCGATGGAGTTCTCGCGGATCACATCCGGCTTCGCGATGCGCTTCCATCCGGTCCTGCAGACCTGGAAACAGCACAACGGCGTCGACTACGGCGCGCCCAGCGGCACTCCAGTGCGCACAGTCGGTGACGGCATGGTGGACTTTGCGGGCTGGCAGAACGGCTACGGCAACGTCATCAGCATCAATCACAGCAATAACCGCTCGACGGTCTATGCGCACCTGAGCCGCATCGATGTCCACAAGGGCCAGCGCGTCGACCAGGGCATGGTCATCGGGGCGGTCGGCGCGACCGGCTGGGCGACCGGCCCGCACCTGCACTTCGAGGTAAAGCTCAATGGCCAGCAGCAGAATCCATTAAACATCGCCAAGGCCTCCGAGACCGTGGCCATCTCGCCGAGTGCCAAGGCGCAGTTCGCGCAAATGGCGCAGGGCGTTCGGGCACAACTCGACGCGGCGCAGACGGTGGCCGGGGCGAGCATGTACGCCGAATAAATCATTCGCCTCGTCACCCGAACAAGGCCCGCTCGACGCGGGCCTTGTTCTGTTCAGCGGGCACAATCGACAGCATGTCGAATCTCTTCATCGGGCTCATGTCCGGCACTTCGCTCGACGGGGTGGATGGCGTCTTGTGCGACTTCGGCGCGGACGGCCCTGCAGCGGTGCAAGTTCTGGCGCATGCGCATCGCCCATTCGATCCGGCGATGGCTGCGGAATTGCTGGCATTGAATTCTTCAGGGGCCGATGAGCTTCATCGGGCCGCCCTTGCCGGGAACGCACTCGCTCGCGTGTATGGCGCCATGGTGAGCGATCTTCTTCACAAAGTTGGCATATCAGCTTTCGCCGTTCGGGCTATCGGTGCCCACGGGCAAACGGTCAGGCATCGTCCCGGGGAGTTCGATGGAACGGGCTACACGCTTCAGTTGAACAGCCCGGCCTTGCTGGCGGAACTGTGCGGCATCGATGTCGTGGCTGACTTCCGCTCCCGCGATGTTGCGGCCTGTGGACAAGGAGCGCCACTGGTGCCGGCGTTTCACAGAGCGGTATTCGGCCGCGATGGAGAAGCGGTGGCCGTGCTCAACCTCGGCGGCATCGGCAACCTCACCGCCTTGCTGCCAGATGGTCGGACCATCGGCTTCGACTGCGGCCCGGGCAATGCCCTGATGGACCATTGGTGCTCACTGCACCGAGGGAATCCCTTCGACCGAAATGGCTCATGGGCGGAGACGGGCAATATCGATACAGCGTTACTGCAGCGCATGCAGGCTGACCCGTTTTTCCACAAGTCGCCGCCAAAGAGCACGGGGCGCGATCTCTTCAATGCCGCATGGCTGCAACGCGTGATCGACGCTGGCCCGACGTCGACAGATCCAACGGACATCCAGGCGACGCTTGCCGAACTGACGGCGTGGGCCGCAGCCGAAGCGATCTCGCACCACGCGCCCGGCGCGTCCCGCGTCCGCGTGTGTGGAGGAGGCGCGCTGAATGGACATGTCATGCGCCTGATCGCATCCCGGCTGGGTTCGGCATCGGTGCTGCCTACGGATGTAGAAGGCCTCCCCGCAGGCGAGGTCGAAGCAGCCGCCTTCGCCTGGCTCGCCAAGGCCTTTGTGGATCGCCGGCCAGGCAATCTGGTCGCCGTCACCGGAGCAGCAGGGCCACGAGTTCTCGGCGCCTTGTACCCAGCCTGACTCGACCTGCGCGCCCCCAGCAAAAAGCCGCCCGAAGGCGGCTCTTGTCAAGCAAGAGAGGCGGTCAGACCGAGAAGCTCGATCCGCAGCCGCAGGTGGTTGTTGCGTTCGGATTCTTGATCACGAACTGGGCCCCTTGGAGGTCGTCCTTGTAATCGATCTCGGCACCGGCCAGATACTGCAGGCTCATCGCGTCGATCAGCAAGGTGACGCCGTTCTTGTGCATCTGCGTGTCATCGTCATTGATGATCTCGTCAAAGGTAAAGCCGTACTGGAAGCCAGAGCACCCCCCGCCTTGCACAAAGACACGCAGCTTGAGGTCGGGATTGCCTTCCTCGTCGACAAGTTCCTTGACCTTTGATGCGGCGCTGTCGGTGAACACCAGCGGAGGCGGCGGTTCATCGTAGTGCGGGGCGGTGGTGCGGTTGTCGGCGACTGCGCTCATCTGGATTCCTTCGGGAACGTGCGAACCCGCATTATCCGCCGTTCGAAGCCGCCAGTTTCAACGCGGGTTTCTCATCGGCCTTCAGCGGTCGCAATTCACCATCTATGGTGGCACCTTGGTGCATTTCGAGGACCTCGTAGCGAACATCTCCTACGATGCTGGCCTTGGGCTGCAATTCGAGCAATTCGTCCGAAATCACGGGGCCCGCCACGCTGCCGTTGATGATCACGTGGGCGGCCTTTACTTTGCCCATGACACGTGCCTTCTCGCTGATGACGAGAATGCTGTGGCCCTCACCGGTTGCCACGACATCGCCATGAACTTCACCGTCGATGCGAAGCCCCTCGGTGAAACGCAATTCACCCTGAATGACGGTTCCCTCGCCGATCAACGTACGAATCGGCGGCTGCTTCTTCTTGCTGAACATGATGTCTCCCAACATGGTCGTCTGCGGTAATCGATGCGGGATCACAGACGAGACTTCATAACTGGGGCGGAAAGGGTTGCCTTGACCCCGCCGCTCGCGTCCAACACCCGGACTTGAACGGTTTTTAACACGGCCGCTGCTGGGTGGTCGATCAATTCTTCAACCCGTAAATACTGTTTCATATGCAATGGTTTAGGGCCGCCAGGCGCCAGTAAGGACCAAGCTTTGCCGTCCATCGTGCCCTGAAGCGTCACGTCGTAACTGCCACGAAACTCGGGCACGTTTTTGCCGGGTTGCATCACCAGGAACTGGAACCGCACCTGCTCCGGAGATTTGGCATAGACCTGAAGACTTCGGATGTTCACCCCTGAGCTGACACCCGCAGGCAGCAGTCGTTCAAAGAAGCCCAGATTCGCCTTGAGCGAGAGGTTCTCAGCTTCGATTTGCTTTAGCTGCTGCACCAGCCGCTCTTGCGATGCCTTTTCGGATTTAAGCAGGCTGTCGGCAGTGTTCGCGATCGACAGACTTCTCTCCCGTTCCGCCTGCAGTTGCGCCACCTCGATTCGCAGTTTGGCCAACTCGGCTTTGGCACCGCGATCAAGGCCCGCGATGTCCTTGCCGAACTCGAAGGCCCACACTGCAATGGCTGCAGAAAAGCCCAGAACAAGCGCCACCGCGGCCCACCGCAGTGGCCAGGGCAGGTGACTGCGAACGATCATGCGCGGCGCACTGATCGACAGTCTTCGACGCATCAGTTTCCAGCGCATGTCCGATGTGTCCGATGGCTTCAGGTCAGAGGCTGAGAGTATTTCGAGCGTGTCCGAGCAGGACGTCAAAAGGCACCTGATCTAGATGCAAAGCGCAGCCATAGTGCAGCTCATGCTATGGCGAGCATTTGTAACGACGAGCAGGGATCTTTTGGCGTGAATGAGCGGGCATGATCGAAATACTCTCAACCTCTCAGGCCGTCCAAATCGGACCTGTCCACTTGTGTGCAATGCACCGAGCAAGAAAAAGGCCGCATAAATGCGGCCTTTTTCTTGCTCGGTGAACAATAAGCGTCAGCGCTTGCTGAACTGCTTCCGGCGACGCGCGCCGTGCAGACCGACCTTCTTACGTTCAACTTCACGCGCATCACGCGTCACGAAGCCAGCGTGGCTCAGTGCGGGCTTGAGCGCCGCGTCGTAGTCAATCAGGGCACGGGTAATACCGTGGCGTACCGCGCCAGCCTGACCCGACTCGCCGCCACCATGAACGTTGACCTTCACGTCGAAGGCCGCGTCGTTAGCGGTCAGCACGAGCGGCTGACGCACAACCATGATGGACGTCTGGCGGCCGAAATACTGATCAACCGGCTTACCATTGACGAGGATCTGCCCCGTGCCTTTTTTGATGAAAACGCGTGCCACCGAAGACTTGCGACGGCCGGTTCCGTAATTCCAATTTCCGATCATCACCGCTCCTTAGATCTCGAGCACTTTGGGCTGCTGGGCGGTGTGCGGGTGGGTACCACCGGCATAGACCTTCAGCTTCTTGACCATCGCATAGCCCAGCGGCCCTTTGGGGAGCATGCCCTTCACGGCCTTTTCGAGCGCACGGCCCGGATGCTTGGCTTGCATGTCTTTGAACTTGGTGCCGTAGATACCACCGGGAAAACCCGTGTGACGGTAGTACACCTTGTCGTTGGCCTTGTTGCCGGTGACGCGAATTTTGTCTGCATTGACGACGACAATGAAGTCGCCGGTATCGACGTGAGGCGTGTAGATGGCTTTGTGTTTGCCGCGCAGGCGGAGGGCGACTTCACTGGCCACCCGTCCGAGAACCTTGTCGGTTGCGTCAATCACAAACCACTCATGCTCCACTTCGGCCGGTTTTGCGCTGAAGGTTTTCATGAAATGACTTGGGTTAAGAATCGAGCCCCGCTTTGGCTGACGACTTCGTTTCCGAACTCGCAACCGGTCCTGCGGTCGGCGCCGCTTCTCTTGATGGCGGCCTCTTAGGCAGGTCGTCCTGGGCAGAACCCAAAACGCATTTTTTCCTGGGGCTGTTGTGGGAAAGCTTTGGATTCTATCAGATGACCCCGCAAGGCAAATCGAACCGAATTAAGGTCTTGGTGTGCGCCCCGGTCAATTGGCCTTAACTAGGCCGCCAGCCATGGTCCTGGGTGCCGGTTCGCTGCCTGCGCTTCGATTGAGCGATCTGCAGGTCACACCTTATTATGGGGATGCAAAGCAACAGTGGGCCTGACAATTGACCCACCCCGAGAGGAATTCTCGGCTGGCGCCTCACCTTTTGCGGAGCCGCCGGCTGCCAGACGACGCCATTACCATGCAAACTGTTCCGTGGATCATCATTGGTGCCTTGCTTGGCACGGCTGCGATCGCATTGGGGGGGTGGGTGCTGCGCTCTCGCGCAGCAGCACCACAAGCATCTTTGCCTACCGATTGGGCACTCGTAGCGCGGCTGGTCTTCAACACCGACGAGCGCCGGCTCTACCGCCTTCTCAGAGAGGCTCTTCCTCATCAGATCATCCTGTCCAAGCTTCCGCTGGTGCGCTTTTGCCACCCGACGGACGCGAATGAGCTTCGCTATTGGTACGACCTGCTGGGCGCAATCCATGTGGCGTTCGCCGTTTGTAGTGCCAATGGGCGCGTACTGGCGACCATCGATCTTGACGCCGAGCAAATTGGTTCGCGCAGAACCACCCAAATCAAGCAGTCGGCGCTCGCCGCCTGCCGAGTGCGCTACCTGCGATGCCCATCCGACCGCCTGCCAACTATCGCGGAGCTTCAATTGCTCGTGCCACAGCACACCAACACGCCTCGGGGGCCGCAGGCCGCGCCAGCCCCGAGCCCCAGTCTTCACGAAGCTCGGGATTTCCTGTCCAGCACCGTCGCGAACCGGCGGGCCGAGCGAACAGCGCTTTGGCAGGACTCCACGTTCTTCCAAGATTCCTTCTTCGCTCCTGACAACCGGTTGGACGGCTCCGGCTCGTCTGAATTTGGAGACCTGAGCGGCTCAGGTGCTCAACAGCGACCCGACGTTCCGCGTCACTCACCAGATGACGTTGACGGCGTGGTGGTGGATAGCCGGCGTCATTCAAATCCGACGCGTCACTAAGCTCAACCGCTCAGACGCCGCGTACGATGCGCGCCATGAGCGCATCCGACGAGTCTTCCATTTCGACCCGGACACCCTTCACCGGCCTGACACCGGACATGGTGCTGGACGCGCTTGAGGTCGTCGGCCTGCGCGGGGACGGCCGATTGTTGCAACTCAATTCCTATGAAAACCGCGTCTTCCAGGTTTTTCTGGAGGATGGCAGGGTGGTCGTGGCGAAGTTCTATCGACCGGGTCGATGGACCGATACACAAATCCTCGAAGAACATCTATTCGCGGCTGAACTCGCTGCCGCCGAAGTGCCGGTCGTCGCGCCTCTGGTGCTAGCGTCAACGCCCGATCCAGCCATTACAGTGCGCCTCGTCGGCAATCCGCCCACCCTGGCTGCTGCGGGGGGCCATCGTTACGCCATCTCGCCGCGACGATCAGGGCGATCACCCTCGCTGGAGTCGATCGAGCATCTGGAGTGGATCGGGCGATTCATCGGCCGCATGCACTCAATCGGCGCCCGCAGGCCGTTCGAGCACCGCCTCAAATTGAGCGTGGCTACGCTCGGTCGCGCATCTCGGAACTGGATCATCGAATCCAATCTTTTGCCGCCCGACATCCGAGCCACATGGACCGGGATCGTCGACGAGGCCCTCGACTTGGCCGACGCGGCATTCGAACGTGCGGCGCCGACGCGGTCGATTCGCCTGCACGGCGACTGCCACATCAACAATCTGCTGTGGACCGATGAAGGCCCCCATTTCGTAGATCTCGACGACGCGATGAACGGCCCCGCCGTCCAGGACTTGTGGATGATGTTGTCCGGCGAACCAAACGCCAATCGGGAACAGATGCGGGCACTGCTTACAGGCTACGAATCGTTCATGGAATTTGACGATCGGGAGCTGGGACTGATCGAGGCCTTGCGCACACTGCGCCTTGTTCATCACAGCGCTTGGCTCGCCAAGCGGTGGGACGACCCGGCGTTCCCCATTGCATTTCCCTGGTTCGGTGGTGCCTCGTACTGGCAACAGCAAGCACAGGTGCTGCGAGAGCAAATTGCCGCCATGCACGCATCTCCTGCAACCTAGGGGATGCCGCCCTATAACACCCTTCAAACCCCCTGAACACGGGATGTGCTACGACTCTGTAATACCTAACATCCGCCCATCGCAAAGGGAGGAGCCCGATGCGAGTACTAACTCAGAGAAGGGACACACCAAATGAAACGTACTCTCCTAGCTGCAGCACTGCTGGCAATCGTTGGCAGTGCCAACGCAACCGTGAGCCTCGTCGGCGGGAAGGAAAACCATTTCGATGACTACGACGCGCCCCCGGTCTTGACCGCCCCGCAGTCTTCAGGCCTGCAAGACACGAAGCTGGTTTCGGACAATCCGCTTGACCAGATCACCGCCACCTTCCTGGGCAAAGAAGCCGCCCACATCAATCAGTTTTATGTCAACGGCAGCCTGGTCTTCAACAACCTCGCAGCAGCACCGTCGACCTACGGCCCGTTCTACGCCAGTTCGCCGCTGGACTTCAAGTTCCGGGACGCCGATGACGGCAGCGAAGTTTCAAACGGCGGCAACCTGCTTGCCTTCGCAAGCTACGTCGTTCTCGGCACCTTCGACCATGGCGCATTAACAAAGTACACCAAGGGCGGCGAATACGACTTCGTCCTCGGTTTCAACGACGGCTACAAAGTCGACGCTGACTATGACGACCTCGTCGTCGGCGTCAAGGTTTCGGTTGTTCCGGAACCCGAGACCTATGCCCTCATGTTGGCTGGCCTCGGCATCATGGGCTTTGTCGCCCGTCGCCGCCGCGCTGACTGAATATTCCAGTCTCGAGTTGGGATATGAGCCGACCTTCGGGTCGGCTCTATTCATTTCTGAATCAGCTATTTCATTTCGACATCGGGCCCGGACTCGGGCCCCTATCAAAATCAGCTCATCAGAAGCGCATTGACCCGGCGCACATAGGCCGCCGGATCTTCCAGGTGCCCGCCTTCCGCCAGCAAGGCTTGGTCAAAAAGGATGTGAGCTAGATCGTCGAAATGCGCACTGCCGTCGAGTCGTTTCACAAGCGCATGTTCGGCGTTGACTTCGAGAATCGGGCGTGATGCAGGCGCGCCTTGGCCAGCCTGCTTCAGGAGCCGCGCGAGGTGGCCGCTCATGTCGCCCTCCACTACCACCAGGCATGCCGGTGAGTCGACCAAACGGGTGGTGATACGCACGTCCTTCGCCCTGTCCTTCAGTGCTTCCTTCAAGCGATCGAGCACTGGCTTGAACGCAGTGGCTGCTTCCTCGGCTTGCTTCTTCTCCGCTTCGTCCTGCAGATTGCCAAGATCTACTGAGCCCTTGGCGACGCTTTGCAGCGCCTTGCCGTCGAACTCGTAGAGGTGGCTCAGCATCCACTCGTCCACACGATCGACGAGCAGCAACACCTCGATTCCCTTCTTGCGGAAGATTTCGAGTTGCGGGCTGCTCCTGGCGGCCGCCAGGCTGTCGGCAGTGATGTAGTAGATGGCCTCCTGCCCTTCTTTCATGCGACCGAGATAATCTGCAAAGCTTACGCTTTGGTCGGCATGCGTGGACGCGAACCGAAGCAGTTTGGCAAGCCGCTCCTGATTGGCGTGGTCCTCCCCGATGCCCTCCTTGAGGACCCCGCCGAAGTCCTTCCAGAAAGCGGCGTACTTGGCCTTTTCAGCAGAGTCTTCACTGTCGGCCAGCGATTCGAGCATCGACAGCACGCGTTTGGTCGAGCCTTCGCGGATCGCCTTCACATCGCGGCTTTCCTGTAGCAACTCGCGCGAGACGTTGAGCGGCAAGTCGGCACTGTCGATCACGCCTTTGACGAAGCGCAGGTACACCGGCATGAGCGCCTCGGCGTCATCCATGATGAAGACACGCTTGACGTACAGCTTCACGCCGCCGCGCTTGTCGCGGTTCCACAGGTCGAATGGGGCCTTGGCAGGAATGAAGAGCAGCTGCGTGTACTCGCTGCGGCCTTCGACCCGGTTGTGCGTATAGGCCAGCGGCGGCTCGCTGTCGTAGCTGATTTGCTTGTAGAACTCGTTGTACTGCTCAGGCGTGATGTCGTTCTTGTTGCGCGTCCACAGCGCCGCCGCCTTGTTCACAGACGCCCATTCGTCGCGCGTGACCTGCTTTTGCGCCTCGGCATCCCACTCTTCCTTTTGCATGAGGATGGGCAGTGAGATATGGTCGGAATACTTTCCGATGATGGACTTGAGCTTCCATCCGCTCAGGAACTCGTCCTCGCCGTCGCGCAGATGCAGCGTGACGGATGTGCCGCGTGCTGAACGCGCGATAGTCTCCACCTCGAAGTCGCCGGCACCTTCCGAACTCCAGCGAACACCCTCTTCCGTTGGCAATCCTGCCCGGCGCGATTCGACCGTGATTCGGTCGGCCACGATGAAGCCACTGTAGAAACCCACGCCGAACTGTCCGATGAGCTGCGCATTCTTCTTCTGGTCGCCTTCGAGTGCGGCCATGAACTCGCGCGTGCCGCTCTTGGCGATGGTGCCCAGGTTGGCCACCGCCTCAGCCGACGACAGCCCGATGCCGTTGTCGACGATGGTGATCGTCTTCGCCGCGGGGTCGAAGCTCACTCGCACCTCAAGATTGGGCTGGTCTTCGTAGAGCTCGGGCTTGTTCAGCGCCTCGAAGCGCAGCTTGTCGCAGGCGTCTGACGCGTTGGAGATCAGCTCGCGTAGAAAGATCTCCTTGTTCGAATACAGCGAGTGCGTAACGAGGTGCAGGATCTGCTTGACCTCGGCCTGGAAGGAAAGCGTTTGTTTTTCCATGATCGTCCCGTGATGTCTATGGCCGCAAGAAACCCGGCCGCGCACGACAAAATAAGGGTGATTGTGGAGGATTCAAGAGTCCCTGAGGTCCGATAAAACAACGCAGGCATGCTGACAGGTGGCGCGCATCGCCGCCGATAGCGGAGCGGCAACGCGACCTTCTGCTTCGCCTGTCAGTCCGTCCAGACAGTTTTCCCGGACATTGATAGCCCGGCACGAGATGCGTGCCCATCGGCTGGTCACGGCATCGGTTACCGTGCGGGGCTCGAATTTGCGTAAGCTGCGCCCCCTATGACCGACCTGACCTTCCTGGCGAGCATTGCCGACTTGCCTGCGTGGATGCTAGAGGTGCTGCGCCTGGCCGACCCGGTGCTGGGCCTGGCCTTGCTGATGGTGTTTGCCGTCGTGCTGGCCGACTTGCTGCACCGCTACATAAGATTGCCGCGGCCTTGTGGGCACATGCTGGTGGGCGTGCTCGCGAGCCCCCTCGTGCTGCGCATTCTCGAGCGCGCGGAGCTCGACACCTGGAAGCCGCTCATAGATCTCGCGATCGGCGTCCTGGTGTTCGAGCTTGGCACGCGCATTCGGCCACGCTGGCTCATTGACAACCCATCGCTCGCCGTGACCTGCCTGCTCGAAGGCGCGCTCGCCGGCTCTGCCGTGACGTTCTTGCTGAACTGGCTCGGGGTGCCGATGCTCTCTGCGGCCGTGGCGGGCATCGTCGCGATGTCCACCTCGCCCGTTATCACGCTCGCGGTGCTGCACGATATCCGACCGCGCGGACAAGTCACCGAGCGGCTCTTGCTCATGACCGCAATCAACAGCGTGATGGCAATGCTGAGCCTCAGGGTCTGGCGCGTGTTCGCTGCGTCAGCTGAACACGACCTCGTCTCGACGGGCACTGGTGCTCTTTACGTCGTGGCCGGTTCCTTCCTGCTCGGCGCCGTGTGCGGCCTGTTGCTCGACCTGCTGGCCAGGCGCGTGCACGGTACAGGCACGATGCCTGTGCTGCAAATCGCGGTCGTCACCATCGCGAGCATGCTTGCTGTGCAATGGACCCTGTCGCCTTTGCTTGCATTGCTCGTCGCCGGCGTGGTGGCCCGCTCCCGCATGCGGCATGGCCTCACTGTCGAGCCGCAGCTCGGATCGGCAGGAGCCGCACTCGGTGTCGTGCTCTTCATTTCCCTGGGCCTGCTGCTCACGCTCGATCACATCGGGACGCTGTGGCCCTCGGTGCTCGCGATCATCGTGGCACGCGCCGCCGGAAAGGCCATCGCCGTGCTGCTGCTCGCCAAACCCAGCGGACTCGGCTGGCGCCAATCGGGCGCACTCATCCTCGCGCTGCAACCAATGAGCAGTCTTGCTGTGCTGCTGGCTGCTGATACTTTCATCTGGGCGTCGCAGTTCCCGGGTGTGGACAAATGGGCATTGCAGGCTTTGCTTGCCGCTACCACCTTGATGCAATTGACAGGGCCCTTGTGGACCACCTTCGCGCTCAAGCAAATCGCCCGCGAATCTGAGACGGAGCCCAGCATATGAGCCTCGCCGCCTTTACACCGTCTGCACCACTCACGCTCGGCGTCGAACTCGAGCTGCAGCTCGTCAGCACGCACGACTTCGACCTCGCGCCGCAGGCCGAGGACCTCTTGCGCGTCCTCGCCAACCACAGCGGCGCCTGGGATGTAAAGCCTGAGATCACGCGGAGCATGATCGAGATCGGCTCGTCCATCCAGACCGAGCACGGCCCGCTGCTCGACGAACTGAAAGACTTGCGCCGGCAGTTGTCTGACGGCGCGCGCAAGCTAAACATCGGAATCGCCGGCGGCGGCACACACCCCTACCAGCATTGGAGCGCGCAGCAGATCTACCCGACCGAGCGCTTCCACTACATCAGCGAGCTGTACGGCTACCTCGCCAAACAGTTCACTGTGTTCGGACAACATGTGCACGTGGGCTGCGAGAACGGCGACACGGCGCTGTGGCTCCTGCATGCACTGTCACGTTACGTGCCGCACTTCATCGCGCTGTCGGCATCGTCGCCCTTCGTTCAGGGTACGGACACGGGCTTCGATTCGGCCCGGCTCAACTCGGTGTTCGCCTTTCCGTTGTCGGGCCGCGCGCCCTTCGCGCTGACTTGGGACGACTTCGGCCACTACTTCGACAAGATGACGAGCACCGGCGTCGTGCAGTCGATGAAAGACTTCTATTGGGACATCCGGCCCAAGCCCGAATTCGGCACCATCGAACTGCGCGTCTGCGACACACCTCTCACGGTCGACAAGGCCGCGGCATTGGCGTGCTACCTGCAATGCCTTTGCCGCTATTTGCGCGAAGAAAAGCCCTTCGAACCTGCAGAAGACGACTACCTCGTCTACACCTTCAACCGTTTCCAGGCCTGCCGTTTCGGCCTCGACGGCGAGATCGTGGACCCGAAGACCAAGGAGCGCCACAAGCTGCGCGATGACATCTTGCGCACCCTGGCGCGCATCGATGAACATGCGCTCGACTTGCGCGCACTGAACGCGAGCAACTTGCTGCGCGACAGCCTGTTCGCGGGCAACGACGCTGCCGGCCTGCGGCAGCAACGGCGCGTCGGCCTGCCCTTGCCTGCCGTGGTCGAATGGGCGACAGAGCGCTGGATGGGCTGAACCGCCTTTTCAAGACAGATGGAGAACCGATCATGAAAATATGCATCGTCGGCGCAGGCGCCATCGGCGGCTTGTTCGCCGGATGGCTTGGGTCGCGCATTCCAGCAGGGGAGATCGAGTTGACTGCGCTGGCCCGTGGCGACACGCTGGCCGCATTGAAACGCGACGGATTGCAGGTCGACAGCGACGGCACGACCAGGCGCGTCGAGTTGCGAGCCAGCGCAGACCCCGCGGAACTCGGACTGCAAGATCTCGTCATCGTCGCCGTAAAGGGCCCGGCACTCGCCGCCGTCGCGCCTGCAGTGCGCCAACTTCTTCATCCCGACACCATGGTTCTTGTCGCAATGAATGGCGTGCCTTGGTGGTTCTTCGACGGACTGGGCGGCGAGTGCGATGGGCTGCATCTGCAGTCGGTGGATGCGGGCGATGTGGTGCGCAACGCGATCCCCATCCGCCACGTGATCGGCTGCGTCGTGCACGCCAGCAGCGCCGCGCCGGCGCCTGCACGGGTGCATCACGTGATGGGGAACGGGCTCGTCATCGGCGAGCCGCGTGGTGGCATGTCTTCGCGTGTCGAAGGCCTGGCAGCCTTGCTCACGCGCGCCGGCTTCGCCGTCACGGCAAGCGATCGCATCCAGCGCGACATCTGGTTCAAACTGTGGGGCAACATGACGATGAACCCTGTGTCGGCATTGACCGGCGCAACGGCCGACCTCGTGCTCGACGATCCGCTGGTACGCGACTTCTGCCGTGCGGTGATGATCGAGGCCAACACGATCGGTGGCCGCATTGGTCTTCCCATCGACCAGACCCCGCAACAACGGCACGAGGTGACTCGCAAGCTGGGCGCGTTCAAGACCTCGATGCTGCAGGACGTGGAAGCAGGTCGGCCGCTGGAAATCGATGCACTGGTGGGCTCGGTCAAGGAGATCGGGGACCATCTGAAGCTTGCGACGCCGCACCTCGATTCACTGCTGGGACTTGTTCGCCTGATGGCCCGCGTGCGCGGTCTCGCCTAAGAGGCTGAGAGTATTTCGAACGTGTCCGAGCAGCACGTCAAAAGGCGCCTGATCTAGGCGCAAAGCGCAGCCATAGCTTGGCTATGGCGGGCTATGGCGAGCATTTGCAACGACGAGCAGGGGGCTTTTGGCGTGATGAGCGGGCATGATCGAAATACTCTCAGCCTCTAAGCCTAAGCCTGATCCTAATCCGCGGACTGCTTGCGCAACTCGGGTCTGAAATGGGCACGCAGCATCTACACGCTGACCCGCAGGCGGTAGACACACGCGCTTTGCCTTGGATGCAAACGAAAGACGCATGGCGCGAACGAGGATCGTTCGCGCCATGCGGGCATGTCAGTGCCGACGTCGCGCGAAAGCGGCGATCAGCGTCAGGCCCAAGGCGACCATCGCGGTGGTCGACGGCTCGGGCACTAGCGTGAGCACGCCGAACAAGCCATGCGTTTCCTCGGCCGGCCCCGCGGTGAAGTACAGCGATTGAATGCTTCCTGCCCCGATGCCGTTGCCGGGAGAGATGGCCCACAGACCGTCGATTTCGAGCGGCGCCCCACCGTCAGCGAGCACTTGGCCCAGGAAGGAATGTGTGCTCGCATCGAACGCATTGATGCGGCCGTCACCGAAGTTGCCTACGAGCAGCGCACCGGCCCAGGAGCCGAAAGTTCCGGGCGCGATAGCCAGACCCCAGGGCGCATTGAGCGTGCCGCCGGTTGCGACACGTCCTACCAGGTTGCCTTGCAGATCGAACTCGTCGACCATCCCCAATCCCGCGCCGGCGACCTCGTCGGCTTTGTCGGCGGTTTGCTTTACGTAGGTCACGTACAGGCTACTGCCCAGGAGTTGGATGTTGAAGGGCGCGTATCCCGCGGGAACTGTCGGATCAGTGAAGTTGCCTGTGAGCGTCGGCGACCCGCCGTCGCCTTTGAAGACGTCGATCTTTCCTGCAGAGAAATTGGTGGCGTACAGATAGCTGTTGAGGCCGATCGTGGCGTAGGCCGCGCCTTTGTAGCTGTTGCCAGCACTCCCCGCCACAAGGGTTTCGGCGGTCGTACCCAGCGCACCTCGCCACCCGGACACGGTCCCATCTTCACTGACGAAGAGGAAGCGATCGTTATGAAAGGCTGCAGTGTTGCCGTTGAACACCTGCCCGGTCGGGTTGCCGACGATGCTGACGGTAAGAGGCTCCTTGGTCGTGGCCTGCGTCGTCGGATTCACACGGTAGACCCCGGAGTTGCCGCCATCGGCGGACGAGACCCAGAAGGGACTCATCGGTGAAAAGGACATTCCCCAGGCGTTCACAAGGCCTTTGTCCTCCACCTGGGCCGGGTGCAACGCGATGTCATCGCTCACGAGCCCATCGGCCCTGAACTCGACACCGTAGGCCGGCGCGACCAGGCAGCACAGGCCACCCATGGCGAGGGCGAGTTGGATCAATCGATGTGATGTCATGTTGCTCTCCTCCTGTCGAAACCCCACAGGCAAAAAAGGGAGCACAACCGGCTCGCTGCCGTTCGTGCCCCCACATTCAATGAATAGTGGCAGCGAGAACCCCTGTCAAACCGGCTGTCCGGATGCCGGCCCCCTAAGAGAGGGGGCTCGGCGGGCATGTCGAATGCCCGCGCGTGCTGTCATGCAGCCATCAAAAAGATGGGCTCGGACAAGCCATCGACCTGTATTGCTCCCTTTCCCTCTGGGACCCTCTGGGAGGGCGGGGGTGAGGGCGATGGAGGTGGAACGAACGAGGCCATCGATTCAACGGCCGCAGCCCTCACCCCAACCGGGAAAGAGGGAGCGAGTCCGTGCGATGCGTTGAAGCGACGCACGTGCCCCCCTCTGGCCGCGTCGCTCCCGGATAATCCAGGCATGCGACTCCACTTCACAAAGATGCACGGCGCGGGCAACGACTTTGTCGTGCTCGATGCAACACATACACGCATCGATCTAACCCCCGAGCAATACCGCATCCTGGGCGACCGCCGTTTCGGCATAGGCGCGGACCAGATCCTCGTCGTCGAGCGCAGCAACACGCCGGGCGTCGACTTCCGCTATCGCATCTTCAACAACACCGGCGACGAGGTCGAGCAATGCGGCAACGGCGCACGCTGCTTCGTGCGCTACGTGCGTTCGAAGGGCCTGACGGACAAGGACACGATCCGCGTCGAGACCATGAACAGCCTGCTCGAGTTGCGCCTGCAGCCCGACGGCCGTGTGACGGTCGATATGAATGCACCGGTGTTCGCGCACGACAAGATTCCCTTCGACCCCACGGGTCTCACGCCGCGGCGCGTGGGCAATTTCGAGCAATGGCCCGTGTCGCTCGGCGATTACGACGTCGACCTGGCCGTGCTATCCATGGGCAACCCGCACGCGGTTCAGGTGGTGGCGGACGTGGATTCCGGCGTGGTCGCGTCGCAAGGCCCGATGATCGAAGCGCACACGCGATTCGCGCGACGCGTCAACGCGGGCTTCATGCAGATCGTGGACCGCGATCACATCAAGCTGCGCGTGCATGAGCGCGGCGCCGGCGAAACACTCGCCTGCGGCACAGGTTCTTGCGCGGCCGTGGTCGCGGGAATCCGCCTCGGGCTCTTGAAC
This sequence comes from Rhizobacter sp., assembly GCA_021153565.1. Taxonomy (GTDB): domain Bacteria; phylum Pseudomonadota; class Gammaproteobacteria; order Burkholderiales; family Burkholderiaceae_C; genus Albitalea. Next base: position 453 of record JAJKJU010000006.1, on the reverse strand, counting down.
CAGCGTGTCGACGTCGACACGCGCGGCGGGCGCCTCACCATCGAATGGCAAGGCGGCGACAGCCATGTGCTGATGACCGGCCCCGCACAAACCGTCTTTGAAGGAGAAATCGAACTGTGAGCACGGCATCAGGCATACAAGGGATCACCGAGCTGGACATCGCCAACTATCTTGCCAACACGCCCGGATTTTTCGAGCGGCAGGCAGAGCTGCTCGCAAGCATCCAGCTCACGAGCCCGCATGGCCAGCGGGCGGTGTCGCTGCAGGAGCGGCAAATGGAAATGCTGCGCGACAAGCTCAAGGCCATGGAGCTGAAAGTGATGGAGATGATCCGTCACGGACAAGAGAACGTCGCCATCGCCGATCGCCTGCATCGCTTCACGCGAGCCATCATGCTCACGGCCAATGTGGCCGATCTGCCGAGCGTGCTGTTGTCGGAGTTGATGCACCAGT
>JAJKJU010000005.1 GCA_021153565.1 Rhizobacter sp. | reverse complement strand
TGCGCACGCTCCTTGCACGGGAACCGGGAGATCTCCAGTCTGACCGTCGGCGGCTGTACCAGCCGACGGCCCGCATCGGGAAGGCGAGGAGCCGAATCCGACGATTGCCTTCTGATGGCGCCATTGCGGCAGTCATCGGCTGCTCGCTACCCCGTGAATAGGTACGTTCGCACAGCATCTCGATGTCGAAACGCATGCGCGGTACCACGCGCTGGCTCAGCGACTGATCGTTCGTTTGCGCGCGCGGCGAATCAGCACTGCCGCCAAGTCGGACCAGATGCCCCAATCACGCGATTCGTTGGCATCGGCCAGCGTCGAGCGCGTGACCGCCGAGCCAAGGCCCATGGCGCACAGCTTGCTGGCGTTGGACGAGAGGCTGGACTCAATATCGCGAAGGCTCTCTCGCCACGGTACAGCCCGTCGAACGAGTTCCTCATGTTGGCCTGCTGATCGGAAGCTTATGGCGGAACAAAGAATACGTGCCTTGCATCGCTGCAAGGCCCGTGGATATTTGCCTGGGCTTGAACCCAGGGGCCTACGGAATGACAGGCACATCCCCGACGTCACTCATGTTTGCCGGCATCCGCCTGAACGTGGATACGGGAGACGGTGGAGGAACGCAAATGCCAAAGTTCGGGTGAGCGCCAGCGATGACCTGCGGCCCCGGTTGCTCAAAAGGCCCGCAGCGCCTGGCAGGCGTGCGGGCCAGTTCTTCAACGCAGGTTCACGCCGCCCTTGCTGATGTAGTCCTTGGTCTTCCAGAACAGGTTGCCGCCATCGAACTCCGGCGAAGTCTGGTCCCAGTTGCCCGCCCCGAACAGCAGCGCGGCAACGTGCGCGTTGGCGACGTCGTTGATCCTGGAGAACAGATAGTCCACCTTGTTGTCTTTCCAGTGGTTGACGGTGTTGTTCTGCCCCCAGTTGCCTAGCGGGACCTGCCACATCACGGTCGGTTTGCCCACTATCTCGGCGAGCTTCTTGCTCCATGCCAGATAGCCCGCGAACTTCTCATCGTTCCACCAGACGTTCTTGCCCTGCGACTCGTGGTACCCCGCATCACGGTCGGAGGGGTCGGTGGTCACGAAATCGCCGTCACCCGCGCCAAGTGCCGCCATGTACCGGCCCGTCACCTCGCCGTCGCCCGGCGCCATGTAGGTCCACGGCGAGGCATGCAGGCCCACCGACACGTTCGGCGCGTACTTGCGCGCCATTGAGATCATGCAGCGGGCCACGCCTGCGGCGCTGTCCTCGTGCCAAGCGCAGTCGGTCGGGTTGGCCGCCTTCAGCTGGGCCGGCACTGCATGCGGGTCAATGTTGACAGACCGCACGAAGCCCCAGAGGTCCGGCTCGATCTGCAGCATTGCGCGCTAGTTGCCGATCGTCTGCAGCAGGAAACGCCAGTCGTTGAGGTAGCGCTTGAGAACACTGGCGTTATTCATCGCATGCGCTTCGGCGCTTCCTTCAGCGCCGGCTGCCTTCTTCATCACGTAGTACGTCAACACCGTCAGTCGTGGAGTGGATTTGTTCTCCCAAGTTGCCGTAGCGTCTTTGTTGAGGAGGTATTTCACGAACCCGCCGGGTTTCTCTGACCAGCAGCCCCACCACCCTGCCTCCTTGGCCCCCCTGGCACACATATCTTCGGGCATCGGATTGCTGGCGATGTAGGCGTAGCGTGCGTCAAAGGGCGCCGAGGCTGCGGCGGCGTCGGGCATGGTCCCGCCGATCAGCACCTTCTTGTAGCCCATGAAGTTGTTGAAAGCCAACGACTTGCAGGCGCCATCCACCGGATTGAAGTACCACTTCTGCCGCAAGGATGATTGGTCCGCGCTTTGCTGCAGCGCAGTGCCCGCCTTCGTGTCGGCGACCGTGAAAAACTTCTTCGAGAAGTTCGACATGATCTTGTGCGAACCGGTCCCATCAGGAGTGATCACCCATTGCTGGTTTGGATTCCCGGTGTAGGGCCACTGCACGATGGCACCGCCGTCAGCGTTGGAAAAGTTGTAAACGTCGAGGGATTTGCCACTGTGCACCGGACGGAGCGACCAGAGGCCGCTGCCCACGCTTTCCACGGTAAATTGCTGGGCGAAGTTGTACGGGCCGCCGAGGCTGGACCACTGAATGACGCCGACCCCGTCCGTGTTGGACCAGCCCGGTACGTCGATCTGCAGGCCGCTGCCTTCGTTGACGATGTAGTATCTTTTGCCGCTGACCGGTGTGTCGGCGCAGTTCGCGGCATTCGCCATACCCACGACGGCCATACCGGCTGAGAACATGGCAAGGGACCGCATCAAGGCGTTGCGCCGGAAATGATTTGTTTGAAGCATGAGTTCCTCGTTCCTTTTCGGTGGGGACAGTTGAACGAACGGTGATGAGAGGTCGGCCGAACTCATCGCTCGGGGACTGGCACATCAACAGCGCGGAGGTTACTTGGCCCGGATTTCAAGACTTAACCATTGCGTGACCGAACCGCGATGATTCGAAAATGCTGAAATTCGGCGAGGAGTTCCGGCAACTATGAACGCCGTGAGCCGCGCCGGCAGTCCTGAAGCGACGCCTTCTTCCACCTTGCCCAGGGAAACATCGCCGGTGGCTTGGCCCTCGCCGCCATTGCACCTTGCGTGTTCCACTGCATGATCGGTCTGCTCTGCGTGATGGGCATGCGGCTATCGGAAGCCCTCAGCCTCGAGCTTGCCGACGTCGACCTCAGGATTTGGCCCGGAATAAGTTCCGGTTTTGGGGGCGCTGGGCGGGCGCGCTGCGGCGTTGCTCCTCACTTGTGTGGCAGGCCACACAAGTGAGGAGCGCCTTGCATTGCGTCCCGCCCAGCGCCCCCAAAACCGGAACTTGTTCCGGACCAAATCCTTAGGCGCGTACGAACGGAAGAGTGCAGGCACCGACGCCGGCCGTTCACTCCACCCGGCGCCGGCGCGGCGCGTCGTCCAGCAGTCGGGCCTTGTCGTCCGGCGGCAGGTCCGACCGCATGACCGCATCGCGGAAAACGGCGACATCACAGCCCTGCGCAGTGGCCCTCTCCAGCGCGGTTCGTCCCTGAAACTCCGCACGCAGCGCCCCGATCTTCACGGGCGTCGGCAGCTCGGCCGACAGCACCGCATCCACGAATGAGCCGATGGCGGCGCTGTGTTCGCTCGCCATGGCGGGGATGAGGCACGGCTCACCGACAGGGTCCTTCGCCAGCAGAAGCTTGATCTGCATCTCGGGCGGCAGACCGGCGGCCGCAATGCTCTTCACGAATTCCCTCACCAGGCTCGGGTCGTCGCGCTGCAGGGCGACTGACAGGGCCGGCAGGCCCATCGCATTTCGTGCGGACAGCAGGCTCTCCTTCTGCTGCGAATTCAGCACGGTCGATGTTGCTACCGCCTGCATCAGCGCCCGAGCCGCGCCCAGATGGCCGCGCTCCACCCCGAATGCCAGGGCCGGCACGCCCTCGAATCGGGCTGCGAGCATTGTGGCGCATTGCTCGGACGGCAGATCGCTGCCAATGATTGCATCGATCAGCGCCTCGGTCGCTTCCGTGCAGCCGTTCCGCAGGCCGAGGGAAATGGTCGTAGACCCCTGGTGTTCCTCAGTCAGCAACCGCGCACCCAACAACTGCGCCTTAACCACCGGCTCGAACGGACAGGACTGCACGATCTCGCCAAATACCGCGACAGCTTCGGCCATGTTCTCGGCCACGGCTTGGTACAGACCAGGAGCGCCTTCGACATTCATGGCGTTCAAGAGTTCGAATCCGCCGTCGGGATCTTGGTGAGCCAGCGCCAGGATGGCCGGCTTCAGGTCTCGCAGCGACCCGCCGAAACCGCCGGTCAGCAGGTGATGGAGCACCACCCCATCCAGCGGTGGAAGCGGGCCAGCAATGCGTCGGCCGACCAGGCCACCCGGCGGTCGTGGAGGCGGGCTTGCCGCCACCCCCGCCGGGACGTCGATGGCCAGGAAGACCGTCTCCACGTCGCCGAAGTAGAGCCCGAAGGCTTGGGCATCAGCGAGAAACTGATCAAGAGAATGGGCCTCCAGGCGCCTCAGGTCATCAGTCGCAGTGCGCTTGTGAACGAGAGTGCGGCTCGGGTCGTACACCTTCACCACGTAACGCGGTGGCTGCCCCGGCACGCTCTTGATCTTGAACTCGGCGGCCATGACATGGACGCCAGACTCGATGAGCATGCGCTTGGCCGAGGCGCCCGACCGCTCCATCTCCCTGAACAGATCCGTCGCAAACCTTCCCCATTCCTTGTTGCTGCCGATGCGTACTTCCGGGGACAGATCCCGCACTCGCTCGTAGGCGTCTTCCATCGCGGCCGGAATGTTCTGCCGGATTGCCTCGGCGTTCTTCAGCGCGTCGTAGTTCGGCTTGCCGGGCGCGGCTTCGTGCTGCATCAGCCAAGCAAGTGCCAAGTGCCGGCATACGATCGGCATCTGCGGATCCCCGTCACGGCCTACGAAGTGCGCCGCCCCGTTCAGGTCGGATTGCGCCTGCCGACCGAGCTTGTGAGAGTAGTAGGGGTACTGCTTCAGATGGGCATCGAGTTCAGGGGCTCCGGGCAATGGCCGTGCGACATGAAGATCATTGTTGAGGCCGGTCAGGCTCTTCTTTGACTGCAGCCTCGCCTCGAGGTCGTCGTCGCCGTGGAGCACAAGCAGCGCTGTCAGCACGTCGTGGCGCGACGCAAAGGCGGCGGGCAGCCACGCGTCCTCCGGCCGCAAGAAAACCAAGGTTTCGGCGTCCAACAGGTGGCGCGCCAAGGGCAGGTTGAAGCAGCGCAATGCCTGCATCAGCGGCGATTCGTCTTGCGGGCCTCGAGGCGCGGCAGGCAGGAGGCGCCGGATGCGGACCGCAGCCCGCAGCAACTCATTGACCTCACCATTCGCGCTCGGGCCAACGGGGAACTTCACTTCGGTCGGATCGGCGCCGAACCTCAGCAAGAGTTGCATCCCTTTCAGATCGCCCTTGTTCGCGGCGGCTTGCAAGGCCTGCTGGTGCGGGGTAAGGCTGGCGCGAGGTGCACTGGGGCCTGCGAGGTCGGTGCCGCGCGGCGCGATCTCGTTCGAAACAGCCGAAGACGAGGGCGCGGCAGGCCTGCCGCTGACGGCGGGCTCTGCGGCAGGAGCCAATTGCGGCGTCGACCTCGGGCCAAGGGGGCTGGGAGAACGACCGGGGATATCCATGTGCACTGAAAGCGGGGAGGGAGTGTCTGATTCTCGTCGACCGCCGCGAACGAGCGTGCACGCCGGCCTCGCATCACGCCGTCGATTTGACGACTCTTGCGCTGTCGCATGATTCGTCGCTCATCGCGGCTGTTCGTACCGTAGCCGATGACTGGTACTTTTCATTCAGGATCCTTCGCGCGCGGGCGGATCAGCCCGCGACGCACCAGATGCACGATGGCATCGGCCACGTGTTCGTCGCTCAACTGCAGCATGTCGAGCAAGGCCCTGAGCGGGATCTCGCCATTGACGACCAGGAGGATGCGCCGCGCCGTGGGCTCGAGGTGCAACTCGGCGAACACGGCCTCGCGCAGGCCGGCCGGCGTGCGCTCGAAGACGCTCTCGTCGTCCAGCAGTTTCGCAAGTGACAGGGGCATGGGATGGCTTGCCAGCGGCACGGAGAAGCCATGTTAAGTCCGTCCTTCTTCGACGCAAAACGGCATACGACGCGTGCGGTTTTGCCGCGACCGCCGCGTGCCTGCTCGACGGCATGGCCGTTATCGGCAATTCAGGACTCGCGGTGGCTTGGCGGTCGTCACGTCGGCAGTGCTGGCGTTCAAGGAGCCGATCCACAGCCTGGTGGAGCGAGTCGGCGCCGAGGATTCCGCTCGCCGCCATCGGCATCGTGACAGCCGCTTTCGGCGCCTGGAACTTCCGAGCCGGGCGTGTCCCGTCCGCAGCCCGCGAACAATCTGCCGTGACGCTTGTCGGACAGTGGGCGAAGCAAGGACTGATCGTGTCCAAATGCCACGCTGTTGGCCGCAACGAGTGCAGCGCACATGGCCGGCCGCTCGTCTGGGCGATGTGCGTCGAACGCATAGCGTGGGCCATTTGGCTTCCTCGCTGTACGGCCACACGCAACTCGTTTCCCACACCTTTGAGCGACTGACGCGTACCCGGCAGACCTTGCGCGATCCGATCTGTCATGGGCCAAATCCTTACTCGCCGGCAGTGAAGCGATGCAGCGCCTTTCCATAGAGATGGCGGTTGCCGTGGTACCCCATCAACCACTCGGGCTTCGGCTGCGTGAGGTCGAGCCCGTCGGTACGTTCCAGTCCGAGGTGCAAGCGCACGAGGCCCTCTGCTTTGTAGCCGACGCCCTGCAAGCGATCCACGAGGTTCTTGCGCGGCGCGTGTGACGCATCCAACGTGATCATCAGGCCGTGCGGACGCTTGAAGTCATTGGCTTGCGGTGCACTGTCTTCCGGTGCACGTTCAACCGCGTGGCGGGCCTGCTTCTTGTTCAGCAGCATCGGGTCCAGCAGGATCAGCGTCGGTTCTTTGGGTAGCTGGACGTGGTTTTGCAGTGCTGTTGCGAACATCTGTGCGCTGCCGCCGCCCATCGACACGCCGCAAACTTGAGCCACCTCGACATCCGGTGCTGTCTTGAGCGCCTCGGCGACGAGTTGGCCCGCCTCCCGTGCCATGCGATAGACCTTCCCGATGCCGCCTTTGAGCGTCGTGCCGTTCTGCTCGCCGGCACGGTCGGGCAGACCGTCGAAATAGAAGCTGACCCGCGTCTTCTCGCGGGCAGTCGCGGGGTCCCTGACCTTCTCTTCGCGCAGCGACATGTGCGTCTTCTCCGCCAGCAACCTCAGGCGGCCCTGCTTTTCCTTCGGAAGTTGCTTCCACAGAGGGGACGCATTCAAGCAGTTATACAAATCCGTGATGCTGTAGACCGTAAATACGTCCATGTCCAAACCGCGCAGCCGGTCACGGACGGCTGCGGCCATCGCCGTGCGCGAGGCTTCGTCGCTGGACGACTCCGCGCCGGCCGACGGGGGCACGCCCAGCGCCTTGCCCAACGCCGCGAGGTCGGGCCCGGACAACGAGAAGACGTTGGCGCGAGGCGTGCGCTTCAGGTCGATCCGCGACACGGACGGCGATGATGCGCTGGTCGCCGCGGATGCCCTCGTGCGGGAGGGCATCGGGTGCACTGAGGCTGCGGAGGTGGCAAGCGGCTCTGCGGCTGTCGGTGTTGGCCCCCGCGCAGCCGCCGGGGCCTCGCGCGATCCTTCCTCGACGATCTCGATTTCGCTCCGCTCAGGCTCCAGAGCCGTCCGGCGATCGCCTTGGTCGACTGCAGACGTGTGCTGGGGGAGATCGAATGCCCCAATTACCGGACCGCTGGGCACAGAAGAACTTGCGGGTGTATCCGACAACTGTGCGGTCGACGCGCCGGCGTGCCCCCTGCTCGTGTCGACAGCCTCGCGCTCCCTTTGCAAACCTTGGCCTGGGGTGCCCCCGTGGGTCCCACTGTCGACATGATGCGGATGGTTTAGCAAGGCTCCGAGCTTCCCTTGGGCTCCAACGGGAAGTTCTGCGTCGGTCGGGTAATGCGGATGCTTGCCAAAGTCTGCGAACGTCCCGCGTGCTCCGGGGGGTAGTTCTGCACGGGGTGGGCGACTCTGTGCATCGCGAGCCGCGTCCCTGCTGGACTCCTGGCTAGGCAGGGTACTACTCGGGCGCGCAGGCAGACCTGCCGGACTTGCGAGACGCGCAGCGCTCGTCTGCGCGCGGCGCGGTGTCGAGCCGAGGATGGGCGGCAGGCAAGGCCAGCTTGGTAGACCAGGAACTTTCACGGCGACCTTTCGTATGTGGCTTGTGGCCGGGAAGCCCGGCGACACAATGGCGCAAGTATTCCTGACGGCCCCGTGCCGGCGGGTGGGCGTGCGAAACCAAGACCGCTTTCGCGAAGCTGACGGCCACGTGTGCTCAAAGCCGCAC
>JAJKJU010000004.1 GCA_021153565.1 Rhizobacter sp. | reverse complement strand
TTCGAGCAGCGAAGCATCGTCGTTGAACCAGCTCGCCACGATGACGCCGGCAAACACAGGATCGCAATCGATGCGGTAGCGGGCGATCCGCTCGCGGATGCGCTGGACCGCAGCCTCGCTCATCAGGTATAGCTCGCGAGCGCGTTCGTGGCCAAGCTTCTGTTGCAGCGAACCCGGATCGCGGCTGAATCCACCAGATACGAATCCGGCGTTGCGCCCGGACGCCCCATGTCCTATGGCCTGTGCCTCCAGGACGACCGTGTCGCGCTGGCCTCGTTCGAGCAGACTCAGCGCGGTACCCAGTCCGGCGAAGCCACCACCGATGATGACGATGTCGGCATCGGCGTCAGCTTTCAGGGGAGGGAATGCGGGCTGGTGGCCGGCGCTGGCGTCATAGAAAGTGCCGACGTCCAGATTCATGTCACGCGAAAGTTGATGAACTGCCACGGATCGGTTCGGTCCAGGGGCTCATCGAACAGCGACTCGCGATCGCGCAACGGCGTCCAGTCAGTGTGGACGCCCACCACGTCGCCCAGGTACGGTCGGATCATGGCCAGCACCGGCGCGAGCGGCAGGTCATCTGGCTCGATGACGCCGAGGTCGGGATGCTGGATGATCCACGACATGCCGGCCACGATGGGTGCCGCCACCTGCAAGGATGTGGCACTGTTGAATGGACACAAGCCGCGCGCCTGCTCGATCGACAGTTGCGAGCCATGCCAGTACGCCCAGTCGCGGCCGCGAGAGCGGCCCATGAGCAGCACGCCCAGTTCGTCACGTCCTTGCACGATGTCATCGCGAAGAATGGTCTGATGCTTCTGCATCTTCCACTGGCGGCCGGACAGTTCGTGCACTGAAAGCACGGCGTCCTCGCAAGGGTGGTAGGCGTAATGGACGGTCGGCCGATAGCGTGGCTGCTCACGGTCGCCCAAGGTGAGGTGATCGGCAATGGAGATGGATTCCGCATGGCTCACCAGAAAGCCGTGGAATGGCCCTGACAGCGGCGCCCAACTGCGCACGCGTGTGGCCATGCCGGGCCGCTTCAGGTAGATGGCTGCCTTGCAACCCTTCTCCTGTCGAGCCCCATCTTCCGGAAAGTGCCGCTCGTGTGTGCCCCAACCCAATTCGGCGGGCTGCAGCCCCTCGCCGACAAAGCCCTGAACTGACCAGGTGTTGATGAATTCATCTTTCCGCTTCGGACGATCGACTTGCTGTGAGTCGCGCTCCGAAACGTGAATGGTGCGCAGGCCCAGCTGTAGCGCCATCTCTGCCCAGCCTTCACGTGTCTCGGGCGCCGAAGTGCCTGAGAGATCCAGCAATGCCTGTTTCACGAGCAAAGACACCATTCCCGGATTTGCGCCCATCGTAATGAGCGCCGTACTGTCGCGCCGATCCGGGCGGCGCAATGCCAATGCGTGCTCCCTCATGGCGTAGTTGGTCCGCTCGGATAGAGGCCTTGACCTGTCCGTCGACTCCCCAGGCCACGACTCCGTTGAAGCGTCTATGTACAGCAGGCCACGGTCTCGGCAAAACGACATCAGGTCGATGCTGCCGACATCGACCGAAAGATTGAGGAGGAGGTCGCCGGCTTTGAGTCTGTCGCCCAGGGCGCCCTGGATCTGCCCACGCTCAATGCGAGCCGAATGGAAACCGACCCCCAGTTCAAGGGCCGATTCGGTGCCCTTGCTGGAAGGCTTGATGATCTCGATCTGCGAGGGTTTTACCGTGATATGGCGAAAGAGGAGAGGCAACACTGCCTGGCCTATGCTGCCGAAACCGAGCAGAGCGATGCGGCCATCAAAGTCAGTCGTGGCGGATTCCTTGCGCATGCGTAGCAAGGGGCAACAAGCATGCCTGCACAAGCCCCCGAAGCGCCATGGTCTTCGACGAAGGAGGTTCAGACTCCCAGCGCAGCCAGCATCAGGAACGCCATGAACAGCACGAAATGTGTCATGCCTTCGATGGCATTCGTCTCGCCGTCGTGCACGTTCACCATCGCGACGATCAGGGTGATGAACACCATCACGGTCTGCGACGGCGACAAAGCCATGTGAATGGGCTGGCCGGTAACCAACGCCAGCGCCTCGATGACCGGCACGGTCAGGATGACGGTCGACAGCGACGCGCCCAAGGCAATATTGACGACCGGCTGCATGCGGTTGGCCAAGGCCGCGCGGATGGCGGTCAAGATCTCGGGGCTCGCGGAGATCGTCGCGACGAGCAGGGGCGTGACGATAGGCGGCACGCCGCTGCCCGCAAGACCTGCATCGAGTGTGCGAGACATTACCTCGGACAAAAGGCCAATGAGCACGATCCCGCCGGCGAGGAAACCGATGGGGGTGGACAAGGGCTGCGGCGCCTGGGTCGGCACGACCGGTCCAATCGCCGGCCGAGGCTTCGCATGTTGGGCATAGCTGTAGCTGAAGAAGTAGCTGTGCCGCCCGGTCTGCATTTTTAGGAAGAGGCCGTACAGCAGCACCATCACGACGATGGTGAACACCGAGTAGCTGCGCCAGTGCTGACTGGGAATGAACGCCGGCAAGACCATGGACACGCCAATGGCGGTCAGGATCATCACGATGTACGTGTTGCCCGAATCCACGTTGTACGGTTGCTCGCCGTGGCGAAGCCCGCCCAGCAAGGCGGACAGGCCGAGCAAGGCATTGATGTCCAGCATCACCGCCGAATAGATGGTGTCGCGGACCAGGGTCGGCGAACTGGTGTGGCCCATCATGATGGCCAGGATCACCACCTCAACCAGGACCGCGGCCAAGGTCAGGATCATGGTCCCGTAGGGCTCGCCGACCCGCTCGGCCAGTTCCTCGGCGTGGTGCGCGACACGGACCGACGCGAGAAGTATTGCGAGGATGAGCGCGATCGCCGCCACGAGCGAGACGGCCTGCCCCGCAGCGAGGATGCTGTGCTCAAGGGGAAAGGCGATCACCGCCGCGAGGACGCCAACGACGAGCTGGATTTCTTGGCGAAGCAGTGCGCGCATGGATTGGAGGAGGAAAGGGACGCGAGATCATATGCAAGCTTGACGAAGCACATGGTGAATCCCAAGCCTCCTATCGTGACTACCCAACTCTCTCGTATGAACATAACCATTGCGGCAGGAAATGCCGTTATGAAGAGGTTCATGTCGAGGCTTTTGCCGGCACTGCAGGCCTACCTGTCGCGGACAGCGTATGTGCTCTGCGGACGGACAGGCGAACACATCCTCCCCGCGCAGACGCCGGGAGTAACTAGCGCTTGGCGCCGCGCAGCATCAGCATCAAACCCATCAGCACCGCACCCGCCGCCATCTACTCGCACGACGTCACCGCTTGTCCGGCAATCGCCACCCCCAGGACTATTGCGATCACCGGATTCACAAAGGTAGCTCGAAGCCAACCCCGCCGGCGCATTGAAGCGCTGAGAATTGCTCCCTCTCGGGGGGGAGAGCAGGGGTGAGGGGTGGTCAGAAAAATGAATTCGTTTGCCCCCCACCTCACCCTCACCCCAACCCTCTCCCTCGCCGGGAGAGGGAGAGGGAGTAACGCGCAGCAGCAGCACCCGCATCAAACCCATCAGCACCCGCCGCCATCTGCTCGCACGACGTCACCGCTTGCCCTGCAATCGCCACCCCCCAGGACCATCGCGATTACCAGATTCACAAAGGTACGGCTCGAAGCCAACCCCGCCGGTGGAGTGGGGCAGAGTGCTGGCCAATCGCTACTCAGTCGACGCTACCCCGTGCCTCGGGGACGTCTACCTCGGACTTGACCTCGGGGATGTCGTCGGGCGCTTCTGCAGGGTCAGCAGGGTCGCTGAAGTTGGCGAGGTAGTTGTCGCCGTAGTCGGCCAGCACCTGCGCGTGGGGTCTGTTGTCGCCTGCCGGGAACAAGTTGTCCAGCGCAACGAGCGCCACTGCGGCCTCATTGCGGAGCACGCCCTTCCTGTCGGTCAGCTCCAGATGGAAAGGCAGGAACAGCGCGTTGATGCGCTCCTTGTCGTAGGCGGGTTCAGGATGGGCCGGGTCTGGCCGGCGCAGCGCGGTGTTGGCAAACGCCAAGCTGTTGGTGCAGCCCAGGCCCGCGTAGGTCACCGGCGTTGTCTTGCCGGCCCCGCCCCAGTTCGGGCGGCCGCGCCGCCGTCGCGGCCGCCGGTTAGCTTCAATCGCATACTGGTCGCTCAAGGGGTGCGTGGCCTGCGCCTGCTGACGCTGATGCTCGTTTTCCAGCACCTTGCCCATGTAGAAGCCCAGGATGCGCCCGTTTCTCAGCGTGGGGTATTGCGCCGGGTCGCTGGGGCGTGGCGCGAACAGGCCGTATTGGCCGATCAGCATTTGTTCGTGGTCCTGCACATCGGTGGCGCTCAGCTGTCTCGGCTGGCAGGGCGGGTTGGTGCGCGGCTGCTCTTTGATGAGCCGCTCGAATTCCTCCTTCGCATTGACGGCGAGCGCCCGCAACGCTGTGTCGAGCTGGCTCGGGTTGAGTGGCAAGCGCGGGTCGTTTGCACGCAGCTCATGCAAGAACTCGAGCGCATCCTTGTCGTCCAGCACGATCTTCTTGAGCGCCACTTTGTCATGGCATTTGCCGTCGTCACCTGCGTAGCGAGAATGCGCGCGGCTGGGGTTTTTGGCGTCGCGCAGCGGAAACTTGTCGTCGTTGCCCGGGACGGGCTCCATGCGGTGGTGCACGATCACCCCACCGGTCTTGGCCAGCGCGGGCGTCCACGTCGGCGTGTCTCCGGTCAGGTCGCACACCTCTCCGATTTCTTCATAAAAAGCGGTACGCGCCTGGTCCAGCGGTGTTTCCACCAGCAGCGGTATGCGCACAGTCGGCGGTCGGTCGATCGCCTCGAGCTTGACCGGTCCAGAAGCTGCGATGGGCGAGAGTGCGGGGGATTGCGGCGCGTCGTCGGCTGGATCAAGCTCAAGACTCAGGTCGAACGTCGGTCGCGACGCTGCCGCCGGCCCCGAGCCGGGCAGATCGGCCGGAGCGGCTTGCGCCGCGCAGGCCGACGATTCGCCCTGGGGCAGCGCACCCGGCAGCAGCAGTTGGTTGATCTCCTCAATCAACCGGTAGAAGTTATCCTGCTCCTGCACGGAGTCAAGCTCGACGAAGACAAGTCCAAGCTCCTGCTCGCTGCGCCACTGGCCCGAGGAGTCGATCAATAGAGACAACCCAGGGAAGCCTGGCTCTGCGTCTTCAAGGAAAACCGATTGCTGCCGGATCTGCAAGATCAGCCGCGCCAGCTCCTGCCGGCGCGCTCCAAAGTCGAGGACGTCAAGGGGCGCCGCGCGGTGAGCCGGGGCCTCACTACGCTTTAGCTGGGGCCTGTCCATTGCCGCTTGGAACGCATCAGCCACGGGTGAATGGCTCTCTCGGATGGCCCGCAGCTTGTTGTAGATGGCCCGGGCGGGCCGGTTGTCAGAAGCCGTGCTGAGCGTGCCGTTCGAAGTGAAGGCGTCGGCGAAGCTGCGTTTCATTCCCGGGCGGTTGGATATCGCAAACGGCGTTGCCCTGCGTTCCTTCACTTCGAGGATCAATGGAATGAGCTTCTTCAAGTCGCTGGCGAACTTATCGAGGTGCGGTCGCCGCTCCGGTGGGGCCGTCGCCGCATCGAAGTCGTCGGCCACCTTCGGATGGCTCTGCCGGATGGCCTGCAGCTTGTTGTGAATGCCCTGGGCGTGGACGTTGGCATGGGGTGGCCTGAGGGTGCCGTCCCGGGTAAAGGCGTTGACGAAGCTACCGGTCATCCCCGGGCGCTTGGTAATTTCCGCTAGAGTTGCCCGGCCGGTCTTGAGTTCAAGGATCAAGGGGATGAGCTTCTCCAGGTCGTTGGCGGCACGCTCCAATCCCGAGGGTGGCGCCGTCAGTGGGTCGATCGCCTCTTCGAAATCCTTGGCCACCTTCGGATGGCTCTTCCGGATGGCCTGCAGCTTGTTGTGAATGCTTCGGGCGTTAGCGTGTGCAGAGGCTGGCTTGAGGGTGCCGTCCGGGGCGAAGGCGCCGGAGAAGCTACTAGTCATCCCCGGGCGGCGGGAGATTGCCCTCGGCGTTGCCAAGCCGGCCTTGACTTCAAGGATCAACGGGATGAGCTTTTGAAGGTCGCTGGCATACCTCTCGAGAAACGCCGGGGAGTGGTACGTCGAGCTTGCGACCGGTTCAGCCCCTTCGGACGGGCTCCCAGACGGAACATGCGCGCCACGCGGGGGTAACGTGCCCTGGCGTGGCGCAACATCGACGCCATCTTGCCCGGCCACGTAACCCGCATCCGTGCGCCGGCGAAGGGCTTCGGGTGCGACCAATGCGGATGACGCTGGACGCGCTTGCCGTGCGGCGGATGGCTCTTCGGGAGGTGGCGAAGTCGAACCGGCCTTTCGCTT
>JAJKJU010000003.1 GCA_021153565.1 Rhizobacter sp. | reverse complement strand
GCAACTGCGGCGGCGCCATCACCCAGGGCTCGCCAGGTACGGCGGCAGCCGGACCGCAGGTGAATCCTGCCGGTGAGATCGTGGTCGAGTGCGATGCCGACAAGGGCGAAATCTACGTTCGTCCGGTAGGCCAGTCCGTCAAGCCAGTGAACCTGTTCGTGTCTTCGCAGCACGCAACCTACACGCTGCTGCTGCGCCGTTCGGATACGCCGGCGGACACCATCGTGGTCCGCGACAAGACTCCGCGGCAAACGAAGGCGGACGGGTCGTCGACTTCGGCCGGCCGCCAGCCGCAGCACGTGCGCTCCTTGAAGGCCATGCTGGTCGCGATGGCGTCGGACCGTGTGCCGACCGACATCCGCGTCGAGGAAGTCAATCGGCCGGTCCTGCTATGGGCGGAAGCGACGTTCTCCATGACCCGCTTGTACGAGGGACGCGGGCTCGTTGGTGAGCGCTACATCCTGACCAACGTGAGCAACAAGGACATGGTGCTCGCGGAGCAGGAGTTCGACCGCGAGACAGGCGGTGTTCTGGGCGTGGCCATCGAGAACCACAACCTGCGGCCCGGCGAGAGCACCGCGGTCTATGTGATTCGGCAGGGGGTTTAGCGATGGCGATGAACATCAAGCAACGCCTGTCTGCAGTCGTCGACGACATGTCGCCTCGTGCACGACAGTGGGCCACCGTGGGCACCATCTCCGCGGTGGCGGTCGGGCTGCTCTGGGCGGTGTTCGCCATGGGGAGCGGAGATGCCAAGCCAGCGAACCAGGCGTCCGGCAAGGGCGACCTCAAGCCCACCAACGTCGACCTGATGGCCCCTGGCTCTCAAGTCAAGGACGTCGAGACCTGGGTGGGCAAGGCGGGTCGCAAACTGGATCAATACGAGAGCGATCGCGAAGAGCAGAAGCGGCTCAATCGGGAGCAGCAGGAGGCCCAAGCCGCTCTCACACGACGCTTTGCAGAGCTCGAGACGAGACTCAAAGGCGCTCCTGTCGAACCGCCCAAGCCTGCCTCGGCCCCGACTGCTGCAACGACATCAACGTCGCCGGCCAGCGCGGCGCCGGCGAGGTTCCCCCCCGACGCAGCGCTGGCGCGGCAAGGGCTTCCTCCGCCTCCGCCTTTGCCGACCAACGCTCGCCCCGGCATGCCGGTCGGCGCGCCCGCCTTCCCCGGTGAATTCAGCGCGCCTGCGCAACCGGCGCTCATCCGCGTCACGGTCGGCGCGCCGGCGAAGCCCATCGAAGCATCTGGCGATGGTCCGAAGGCATCCCCCCAGACCTTGGACACCTTCCTTCCCGTCAGCTTTACGCGCGGCATTCTTCTCGGCGGCCTGGATGCGCCGACTGGCGGCCAGTCCCAGAGCAACCCGCATCCGGTGCTGATTCGGCTGTCCGACAACTCGGTGTTACCGAACCGCTTCCGCGCCGAGTATCGCGAGTGCTTCGTCGTGGCAGCTGGCTACGGCGACATCAGCTCCGAGCGCGCCTATCTCCGCACCGAGACCCTCTCGTGTGTACGCGCCGATGGTCGGGCGCTCGAGCTGAAGATCCAAGGCAGCGTCTATGGGGAGGACGGCAAGGTCGGCATGCGCGGCCGCCTCGTCACAAAGCAAGGTCAGATGTTGGCCAACGCGCTGATGGCCGGGGTCGTCAGTGGAATCGGCCAAGGCATTTCGACCGCGAACACCTCCTACAGCACCTCTGCCTTGGGTTCGGTCGCCACCACCACCGGCTCAGACGCTCTGAAGGCAGGCTTGGGAACGGGCGTCGGCAAGGCGCTCGACCGCTTGGCCCAGTACTACATCAAGCTGGCCGAACAGACGTTTCCCATCATCGAGATCGACGCCGGTCGCGAGATCGATGTTGTGCTGACAAAGGGCGTGCGAATCGAGGGCACCGAGACCGCAAAGGCATCCCCGACGTCCCTGCCCGGCAAGGCTCAACCCTCCGACCGCTTCATGAAAGTGAACGACGATGAAGAGTAAGAACATCGCACTGGCCGCCACGTTGGCGCTCGTGGCCGCAGGCGCAATCGCCGCTCCTACGGCGCAAGAGGCGAGTCTGCTGGCCGCGCTCCAGAAGGCCCATCCCACCACCAAGTTCACGTCGGTCGCGGCCAGTCCCGTTCCGGGCGTCTTTGAAGTCTGGATGGGCTCGAACGTGGCCTTCGTCTCCGCGGACAACCCGCGGTACTTCATCTTCGGCCGTGTCATCGACACCGCCACCTTGACGGACATCACCGGTCCGAAGCTGGCCCAAGCCGCCGAGCGGGAGCGGGGAGACTCCGACGGCGAGACCAAGGCCGAGGTGGGCAAGCTGCCTATCGCCGATGCGCTGAAGACTGTGCGCGGAAATGGCGCTCGAAAGCTCTACGTCTTCAGTGACCCGGCCTGCAGCTACTGCCGCAGGCTCGAACCGGAGCTTGCCAAGCTGAACGACACGACGATCTACACGTTCGCCGTCCCTTTCCAGGGTCGCCAGCTTTCCCAGGCGGTGCTCTGCGCCCAAGACCCTTCCAAGGCCTGGCACGCCCTGATGCTAAAGGGCTATTCAACCGCCCTCGCCTCGCAAGCCGAGTGCACCTCGGCCGTGGATCGAAACCTGCAGCTTGCACGGCAGTTTGGAGTGTCGGGTACGCCGACGCTCATCTACGCCGATGGAACGCGGACATCCGGGTATGTCGACGCCACCGAAGTCGAGCGGCGGATGGCCTCAGCCAACACGGCGGCCAGCCAAAAGCTCAGCGCCCGCACCGGGTCAGGTCAGGAGAAAACGCCATGAACCACACCTTCCGTTCTGTCGCGGTCATTGCCACTGCTGGTCTTTCGTTGCTCGCCTCGGGCTGCGCCAACATCACCGGGCTCGAAGGGAAGTCGAGCTACTCCTGCAAGGCACCGGACGGTGTCCAGTGCGACTCGGTGTCCGGCAACTACTACAACTCGGTCCAGAACAATCTCCCGTCGCAGCGCCGATCACCGACCTCCCGAGGCGGAATTGAAGCGCCTGCCACGGCGCCCACCCACCAGGAAGCGTCGCTCATGGTTTCGACCGCCGCACGCACGACTGCGCCCGCCGAGCCGGCCGCGTACAACGCTGCTCCTCTGCGCGCCGCACCCCGCGTCATGCGCTTGTGGATCAAGCCCTGGGAGGACGCTGACCGCGATCTGAATGGCGAGGCCCTCGTCTATGTGCAGGTCGACAACGGACGCTGGTTGGTTGAGCACGTCCAACAACAGGCCCGCGAGCCCTTCGCGCCGGTTCGTGCAGGAAAGCTCCCAGCGGCTACCACCGCAAAGGCGGGCCCTCAGGCACCTGCAGACGACGGGACCTCCATCACGCAGGCGTTGCGCGCCCTGCAACAGCGCAGCGCCAACCAGGCGGACAACTGACCGAGGACAACCCATGCTCGCATCCCTCCGCTCAGCCTTCAGCTCGACAGGCTCGTCGACCGAACCCATCGGCCTCTTTGGTCTTGGTACCGAAAAGGAGTCGCCATCGGACCAGTTCGCGAGCTGGCTCCCCTACCAGTCCTACCTCGAAGACGAGCAGCTGTTCGTCAACCACGACGGCATCGGCTTCATGCTGGAGATCATGCCGCAGTCGGGCGCGGACGATCGCATGGTCGAGGTGCTCATCTCGTTGTATGCGAACTGCCCGCCGAATACCGGGATCCAGTTCCATCTCTTCGCCTCGCCACACATTCGCAGGCAGCTGCGCCAGTACGCGAACCTGCGCAACGAGGACCACGACCAGGTCGGCAAAGCACAGGTATGGGGCAGGCCAGCGCGAAACGACAACTTGTTTCGCAAGCTCGCGCGGCAGCGCTTTGAACATCTCACCGCCGGCGCTCAGCGTTCTTTGACGCAAGGCTTCCACTACACGATCCGCGACTTCAGGCTGATGATGAGCGTGAACGTTCAGGGCGATCCCGGCAACCTTGCTTGGCGTGAGAAAATGGTGTCCTTGCGTGAAGGGATGGGCACGACGTTGCGCTCCGCTTCATTGCCGAATCGGGTATGCGACGCCGCCGATCTGATCAACTGGTGTTCGCTCTTCGTGAATCCGGATCGGCTGACGAGCACGAACATCGCCGACCTCCACTACGACGACGGTCGGGAGATTCGCGACCAGATCGTCGACCACGACACTATTCAGGAAGAGAAGCCCAACAAGCTCGTCCTCTCGAAGGAAGAGAACGACAACGAGATGGAGCTGCGCTTCTACTCGATCAAGTCGTTCCCGGAGCGGTTCGGCCTTTGGCAGATGGGCTCCCTGATCGGCGACCTGATGCAGCCTGCCCTTCAGTACAACGTGCCCTTCTTGCTTCACCATGGGCGTGCAGGTGCTGGATCCGAACACGACGCGCAATACCGTCACGGCCAACCACGTGCGTGCCACCCAGAACGCGGGCAGCAAGATGGCATCCGTCATGCCCGATGTTGGAAAAAAGGCGCGCGATTGGACGGCTGCCGCCGACGTGATCGACGCCGGCGGCGCGCTGGTAAGCATGTACCACCCCATGGCGACATGAAAAAGATGAAGCGGGTCACCCGCAAGACGATGGGGAATGCGATCCATCTGGCTCCCCTGATTGCGGAGTGGCGCGGGACGAAAACGCCCACGATGCTGTTCGGAGGCCGTCGCGGGCAACTGATGACGCTGGACGTCTACGACAACGACCTGGGCAACTACAACTTCGCGATCATCGGCGCACCCGGATCCGGCAAGTCAGTTCTTATGAACGAGATGGCGTGGTCGTATCTCTCAATCGGCGCACGGGTCTGGATGCTCGATCTCGGCCGCTCTTTCGAGAAGCTGTGCAAAAAGGCGGGCGGCACCTACATCGAATTTCGCCAGGATTCGAAGATCAACCTCAATCCGTTCAGCGTGGTCTCGGATGAACGTGTTGCACCGGACGGCACCATCGAAGGGGGAATCAACGAAGACATCGACATGCTAAAGCCCGCGCTGGTCAAGATGTGCTCGATGGGGACCCGGCTCGAAGAGGTTCAGCTGAAGGCGCTCGGCGCCATGACGATGAAGCTCTACAAGGAATACGGGCGAGACCTGACGATCACGGGCCTGCGCGATGCGTTCATCTCCGGCAGCCTGCCGGAGCTGGGTCTCAACGGCGACCAGCGGATCAAGGATTTGGCCGTCATGCTGAACCCATACACCAAGGACGGCGAGTACGCACGCTTCTTCGAAGGCCGCAACAACATCGACTTCTCGAACGACTTCATGGTCATCGAGAACGAGGAGCTCAAGAGAAAGCCGGAGCTCCATGCAGTGGTGAACATCCTGCTGATGTACCAGATCACCGGACAGATGTACCTGTCGCGCGATCGCAAAAAACTGCTGTTCATCGATGAACTCAAGCAGCAACTCGGCGAGATCGGGTCCGACGATCCCGTCAAGGCAGCCGTCGTCGAAGAAGCAGCGCGGCGTGCACGCAAGTACGGTGGCGCGCTTGGCACCGCCACGCAGAGCGCGGACGACTACTACGGTTCAGCGCAAATGGAAGCTGCACTCAATTGCTCTGACTGGACATTCTTGCTGCGACAGAAGGCGGAGTCCATCGAGCTGCTGGGGCGCAACGGTCGGATCGGTATGGACGAGTCGAAGAAGCGGCTGTTGCAGTCGCTGCGCACAGAGCCCGGGGTGTTTTCCGAGTGCTACATCTCTTCGCCGGTCGGCGAAGGTGTGGCCCGAAACATTCTGGACCCGTTCAGCCACTTGCTGTTCAGCAACAAGCTGGACGACAACGCACCGCTGGACGAACTGCGGCGCGCGGGCCTCTCGATCGACGACGCTATCACCGAGCTGCTGCGCCGCCGGGGGCACATCGTATGAGACACCTCGCCATCAATGTGGCACTGTCGGTGCTCATCACGGCCGCCGGGCTGCTGGCATACGACCGCCTCGTCGTCAGACCTGCTCAGCTGATCGGCGTCGTCGACGTCGCCGAGGTCTACCGGATCAAGGAGGCGGAGTTTGCCAAGCTGATCACGGAGAGCAAGAGCGACGAAGATCGTCAGAAGGCGCTGAGCCTCGCAAGCACCTTCGCCCGGCGGCTGCCGGTCGCGATGGATGAGCTCCCTGGAGATTGCCGGTGCCTTGTGGTCCTGAGAAGTTCGATCGCCGGGCGCACTCCGAATACGCGAGATCTGACGGGACTCCTCAAGACCAAGCTGGAGGAGCAGAGATGAGCACTGCCTCCACGGTCGTGACGTGCCGGCTGAGCGTGTGGGCTTGGTGGCGACACGGAGTTCGCCTTCTGTCGGCGGACATGCGGCACCGCTGGTACTTGTTCGCAGCACTGGCATTGATCTGGGCGCTCGCTCTGTTTCGTCTCTTCGTTCATCACATGCCGCTGATCCCGGTGATGTTCAACTGGACGCCGAGCATTCCCTATCGCGTGGTCTACGTGGACTACGGGTCGCGCTCCATCCAACGCGGGGACCTCATCGTCTACACGTTCACGGGCCAAGCCGGCGAAAAGGACTATCCGGGGCTCAAGGCGCAGCCGTTCTTCAAACGGGTTGTCGGTCTTCCAGGCGATGAGGTCACCGTCGTGGGTCGGGATGTCTTCGTCAACAAGGTGTTCGTCGGCCGCGCCAAGACGCACACCTTCGATCGCCGGCCGATCGAACCGATTTCTCCCACCGTCATCCCGCCTGGCCATCTCTACGTCCAGGGCACCAGCGTGGACAGCTTCGACTCTCGGTATCGCAGCAGCGGACTTGTGCCTCTGCGCGACATCGAGGCGAATGTGCGGCCGATCTTTTGAAGGGCAAAGCCGCATGCGCCACCTCTGCATCGCATTCCTCCTGTCCATCTCGGCGTCGGGCGTCACCCTCGCGCAAGCGGAAACGCCCGATTTCGCCGGCGACGTTCCTATCGAGAACTACCTGGCACTGCTCGCTCAGGTGGCGCCGCCAGCGCGGGACGGGGCTGAGGCCTATATGGCCGCGTTCCAGGCGCGGTGCGGGCGTTCGCTGAAGACCGTGGAGCTGCGCAGGGCCTTTGCGCAGGGGAGCGGCGACCCGACGCTTCTGGCGATGGTCCGCGCATCTCACGCCCGCGATCGCGCCGAGATTCAGCGGCTGGGCGCGAACATCGCCTGCCCGCGGAGCTGATATGTGGTCCCGAGCGCTGCCCCTCGGTGTCGTGCTGGCCGCCCTTTTGGTCCAGACGGCGCGTGCGGAGAACCTGGGCCCGATCGGCCCCACCTACCCCATCGCGGAGCAGAGCTTTCTCGAAGTGATCATGGCCCGCCTGCGCGAGAAGGAGCGCACTGGCGAGCTGAAGAAGTTCGAAGACCTTGCGCGGACCAGAGCGACCCGAGCGGTCATGAACCCCACCCCGGTGCCGAATCTGCGCCGGGTGGAAGTTGGCAGGACCTTCTACTTCGATCCGACGTTCACGCTCGACCGAAACGTCGTCGACGAGAGCGGCTCGCTCCTCTTCCAAGCGGGAACGCGAAAGAACCCGCTCGACGTCGTCTCGGTCTCCAAGCACCTTCTCTTCTTCGATGCACGAGATGCGCGTCAGGTTGCTCGGGCCCGAGAACTCATCGAGCTCTACCAGGGCAAGGTCAAGCCGATCCTCATCGGCGGCAGCTACATCGACCTGATGAAGACCTGGAACCGCCCTGTCTACTACGACCAGGAGGGCGTCCTCGTGCGCAAGCTCGGCATCACTGCCGTGCCGGCGATCGTCTCCCAAGAAGGCGCCCGCCTTCGCATCGATGAGGTAGTGGCAAGGTGAACCTGATAACCCGCATCCTCGCTGCCGTGTGCGCGTTGCTGGTGTCGACGGCGGCCGCGCCGGCGCCCATCGCAACCTTCACGGGCAAGTTTCCGAACCCCATCACCGACATTTGCTGGTCGTGCATCCTGCCCATCACCATCGGCAGCGCAACCATCGCGAACTTCGGCGGACAGGAGGACAACGGTGGCAATCCCAGCAATCCGTTGTGCAGCTGCGGAGTGAATCCGACGATCGGCCTCTCCATCGGCTTCTGGGAGCCTGCACGGCACGTTGAGACGGTTCGCAAGCCGTTCTGCCTTCCGTCCCTCGGCGGACTGAATCTGGACCCAGGCATCGCCGCGCCAGAAGCAGCCCGCTTCACCAAGGCCGAAGGCGACGGTGACGGCGGGTCGTTCTATCAGGCCCACTTCTACGTGAACCCGGTGCTGTACTGGCTCGAAGTCGTCACGGACTTTCCGTGCCTCGAACGCGGCAGCTTCGACCTGGCCTATCTCACCGAGGTCGACCCCCTGTGGAACGACGACGAGCTCACGCTGCTGCTGAACCCTGACGCCGTACTGTTCGCCAACCCGATCGCGGTCGCTGCATGTGCTGCGGATTGCGTCGCTTCCACCGTCGGCTTCGGCCTCAACTCTCTCTTCTGGTGCGCGGGCTGTCAGGGTGCCATTTTCCCCATGGACGGCCAGGTTCCGTACCACATGGGGGGCGTGCGCACCGCCGCGCTGCTGAGTCAGCGGCTGACCGCCAAGATGCACCGCGAGTTGCTGGCCTGGGGGTGGCATGGCAGCAAGGGCCTGTGCGGCCCGTACCTTGAGCCGGTGATGGACAAGTCGGCCTACAAGACGCAGCTCACCTACCCGATCCCCACCACCGACAAGCTGGATGGCAAGTGCTGCCAACCGTTCGGCCGCACCACTGTGCTTTGGGGTGCCGGGAAGGAGTACCCGGTCAGGGGCGAGGACTTCGCCTTCATGCTCTTCAGAAAGAGGAACTGCTGTGTGGGCTACTGACCGCCTCCGATCGCACGCACGCATCCTCGCGTGTGTGGCTCTCAGCCCCATCGCGTGTGCGCCCCGGATGTCGACCGCGCAGCCCTCGCCGCTGGCGGTGACGGACCCAGACATCGCTCGCGCCGCCAAGAACCAGCCGATCCTTTCGGACCAGGACATCGAGAAGGCTGCGAAGAAGCACCACATGCCGTCCGATGCGGAACTGGCCCGTGTGCCTGTGCCTTCTGCGCCCAAGGTGGACGCCTTGCCGCAGCCCCTGACTCAGCGCCGCGTGGATCTCGGTGCCGTTGCTCGCGGGTACGAGGCCATGGGCCAGGCGAATGCAGGCGCCTCGGCGCTCGGGTCGGGCCCGTCTCTGTTGGTGTTTGTGAGCTTCTCGATGCCCGAGACAGCGCTCGGTCGCCTTGTTGACCAAGCGGCGCGCGCTGGCGCGACTCTCGTGCTGCGAGGACTCGTCGACAACTCATTGCAGAAGACCGTATTGCGCGTTCAGCGGCTGATCGGGGACCGCAAGGTTGGCTTCCAGATCGACCCGCAAGCGTTCGATCGCTTCTCAGTGTCGGCGACGCCGACGTTTGTCCTGATCAAGGACGGCGCAGTGCCGGCTCCCTGCGCGGCCGGCACCTGCTTTCCGGCGGGCAGCTTCGTGTCCACCGCAGGCGACGTGAGCCTGGACTATGCCCTTGAGTTTTTCGATCGCGCAGCGCCGAGCTTCAGCGCCGCGGCGCAATCATTTCTCTCCAAGATGAAGGAGCGCTGAGCATGATCTTCAAGCGCCTCGTCGTGTGGGTGATGATCTACGCGTCCCTCTTCGTCAGAGTGTCGGTCTTCGCCCAGTGGGCCCATGACGAAGGCATCGCGGCGGGGAACGCGGCCAACCCGGTCATCAAGGGCACAGTCAACACGCCCAGTGCGACTGCGGTCGTTCCCGGATACACGACCAAGCCACCCGAAACTGCCTACACAGGGAAGGCAAGTTTCGGCGCCGATGTAAATGCCAAGCTGGCCGCTTGCGCCAGCACGCCGGCCGACGTGAACTGTCAGGCGCTCAAGAACGCCATCGCCTCGGCGAACACTCCCCGACCGGCCATCAGCCCGGCCGATCCTTCGATCGTCGCGGCCAGGGCTATCGCTCGCAACCCGTCAACCGATCTCGGAAGCCTGGCCGCCTACTACAGCGGCTGTGTCACATCCGACGTGACCTCGCCTCCGGCCACTGTGACTCGCAACTGCGCGCGCTACGCCGGAGTCGGCAGCTACATGTGCTCCAACCTTCTGACCGTCAGCGTCAGCCGAACCACCAGTTGTTCACCTGGCGACTGGTTCGCCCACGCCGACTCGGGCAGCACGGGACTCGATCCCCAGTGTCTTCCCGATCGGCCGGCATCGTCTCAGCACTTTCGGGTGACGTCGAGCGGCAACCCGCTTGCGTTCTTCGACGTCGACATGACCGCACCCGTGGCCTTCCCTCAGATCGTCGCGGTCCTTGGCACCTCGTACTCCTGGATGTCGAGCACCGAGATCCAGTCTGCGGTGTGGGTCGCGGACCGGTCTTGCACCGGATCGACATGCACGCTGACCGCCATGATCGCCGACAGCATTCGCGAAACTTGCACAGGCAGTGGTGACTCCGGCTACACCTGTACCACCGAGAAGCCCTTCCTCGAGGTCTACTCGGCTTGCCCATCCGGCACCCAAAGCGGCGACATGCTGCAGACCGAAACCTGTACCGGCTCGGGTGACAGCGTCAGCTGCACGTACGGCACGCTCGACGTGAAGACCTGCTATGCCCCCTCCGGGCCCATCGCGGCGACGGACACGACCGGCAGGTTCACGAGCCCATTCTGGGGTGCGAGCTCGACGCGCGCGGTCGTTGGGTGGGCGCCGAACCCCGCCTACGGGCCGATCCCGCAGATGAAGCTGACGTACACCAAGCCGGCCACCACGGCGACGACGGCGGACACGTGGAACGATCAGTGCCCCAGCCTCGCAACGAGTAGCCGGTGCGCCGTGGCGCCGCCTCCGCGGTGCATCGATGGGCCTGCTACCAAGGTGATCGATGGCGTCTCGGTCTACCGCGACTGCTGGGAGTACCAGAGCAGCATGTCCTGCACGGACACGGTGACGTCGGACCAGTGTGCTCCGCTTGTGGCGGCCGGGTGCACGCCGCTCTCGTCGACGTGCAAGCAGGCCAATCCCACGACGGGCTCCTGCGAGGTCTTCAGCGACCAATACAGCTGCTCGATGCCGGCAGAGACAACTACGACGGCAACGAACTGCCCGACCAATGTCTTCTGCATGGGCACGAACTGCTTCAACATCGGCTACACGAACGACGCGGATTTCGGGCGGAGCATGTCGATGCTGGAGGCGGCGCGCGAAGCGGGCGTCTACCTCGATAAGGACCGCATGCAGGTCTTCAAGGGCGAGGCGAACCATTGCCGCGACAAGCTGCTCAACAACTGCTGCTACACGGACGGCGCCGGCAAAGGCATGACGAACCGGGGCGTGTTCGGCAGCGGCACGCGCCTCGTGTACGACATCCTGATGAACTCGGAAAACCGCGAGTTCATCATGGCGGGGATGAGCGCACTCCTGACGGGCGCCGGGTTCAGTGGGACCTTCAGTTCCTACGGCTTCACGATCGCCGTCAACGGCGCTGCCCTCCCCTCCGGCTCCACCGTCCTCTACGCCTCATCGTCGACCGCTGGCGAGGGCGTGGTCGTTGCATTCGATCCCTGGACGCTGGCCATCGCGGTGGTGATCTACGTGGTCCTTTCCATGATGTCGTGCAACGAGGAAGAGGCCCGCCTCGCCCTCAAGGAGGGCGCCAAGCTTTGCCACTCCATAGGGACCTACTGCTCTTCCTGCATCAAGATTCTCGGGCACTGCGTGTCATGCATTGAGCACACGACGACGAAGTGCTGCTTCAACTCGATGCTCGCGCGAATCGTCAACGAGCAGGGCCGCGTCCAGGTCGGCAAGGGGTGGGGAAGCGCGGAAGGTCCTGACTGCAGCGGCTTCTCCATTGCCCAGCTGCAATCGCTCGACTTCGCCGCCATGGACCTGAGCGAGTTCTACGCATGTCTGGTGCCGAAGACACCGGACCTCGGCGCGATCCAAACCACCAACACCGGTCGCATCCCCACCTGCTACTTCGGCCAAGGCAAATGCTGAAACTCATCACCACCCTCGCTGCCGCTTCGATCGCCCAAGTCGCATTCGCTCAGGGCGCCCCCAGATTGCTCGTCGAAGAGCCCCGCCTGCTGCGCACGCTTCTGGTCGCGGCGGTCGACTCGCCTACGGGCGAAGCCCACGGGCAGATGAGCGGCGACATCGCCAAGATGATGTCCGATCGCTTCCGCACGACGGGCCCAATCCTCATCGACATCACCACCGAGCGCAGATACGCGCAACCTGGGTGCAGCCGGCTGAAGATCCGCTTCGCCCAGGACGGCGTGGTGATGCCGGGCGCGAGCGCACCGCAGAACAAGACTGTCGACATCGGTCTCAACTACTGCCGTGACGGTTTGCCGCCGAAGTCGCTGTCCTGAGAGAAGCAATGGCACATTTCTGACCCAAGCCGGTGTCGGGTCTGATGTCCGCTTAACGAGGGCATTTCGTGGTGGCATTTCCGTGTGACTGTGACCACCGGCCCTCCTACGCTCGGCACTGAAGGCGCACATTTCGTGATCGCCGAACAGGGGCTTCACCATGCGCCTGACCACCATTCTTCTGTTGGCCGCCTGCGGTCTCTCCTCGCCATTGACCAGCGCGCAAAACACAGAGCAGGTCGCGGCTACTGCCGCGCCCACCACTCATCCGCTCTTCTGGGACGACTACCGACGTGGGTGGCACTTCTATGAGGACCCGGAGCCCGAGATCGCACCACCCGCCGCCCCGGCGCCGCAGAAGGCAAGCCCTGCGCCGACCGCCAAGGCACCTGACACGCGGCCGCCGGAACTGATCGAGTTCGAGCAGTTGCAGAAGCGGCTTGAGGAATACAAGAACATCGCGATCATCCGGCCAACAGAGGCGAACGTGCGCCGCTATATGCAGCTGGAAGCGCGCGTCGTGCGCCAGGCCTCGTACTTCGCCGACGTTGCCCAGCGCGTGGCCTGGTCGACACCGGATCTCGACATGACCCTCGAAGGGCGCCCGGTCAACGCGCAGGCGATCGAGGTCTACGACCGCGAGCAGACGCGCACCCGCCAGAAGTCGGTCGCCCACCTGGCCAAGACGCACGTCCTGTTCTTCTTCTTCCGCTCCGACTGCCCCTACTGCCACGCCTTCGCGCCGACGCTGGAGGCCTTCCAAGCGCGCCACGGCATCCAGGTCGTCCCGATCAGCGTGGACGGCGCGGGCCTGCCCAACTTCCCGCAGTTCCGCCGGGACAACGGCATCGCGAAGACGCTGCAGGTAACCCAGGTGCCCGCCGTGTTCCTGGCTGAACCCTTCACCGGAAAGATCACGCCGCTCGGCTACGGCGTGCTGTCCGAATCGCAGTTGCTCGAGCGCATCGGCGCTGTGTCTGCGCCTGGCGCTGAAGCACTGGCCCCATCCGCCACCCGTCATGTGTCCCTGCAATGAGGAGGTCTGAAATGTCGATCCGCAACATCTTCGGCAGGGCACTCGCGACAGTGCTCACCTGGTCACTGATCCTTGGCGTGCCAATGTCGTACGCAGGCGACCTCAACGCCGAGGTCAACAACATGTTCACCAGCCTCGGAGCCATCGGCAACTACACGGCGCCGGGGGCCTTCAAGGGGCAGACGATGAATACCTACGCAGGCGGGAACTTGTACCTGCGCTCGCCCAACAAGACGTACCAGCTCGCGGCGATTCAGTTCCCGTCCGCGAAGGGTGGATGTGGAGGCATCGACGTTTTTGGCGGTTCTATGAGCCACCTGTCGGCAGCAGAGTTCAAGAACATGCTGAAAAACATCACCGCGGCCCTGCCTGGTATCGCCTTTCAACTCGCACTGGAGTCGGTGTCGCCACTGCTCGGGGGACTCACAAAGTGGGCAAAGGGTTTGGAGAGCATGATCAACAACGCTCGTATCAATTCATGCGAGACCGCCACCGCTTTAGTCGCGTCGGCCGCGGAGGCCACTGGGTACGACTCCCAACGCGCATGCGCAAAACTCGCCATGACGATGGGCCTGGAAAGCGACATCGACGCAGCGACACGGCGGTGTGCTTCGGACAGCCCGAGCATCTTGGCGAGTGCGCGGAGTAGCGCAGATCCCAATGTCGCGGCTCTCGCGCCATTTGTCGGAAACATCACCTGGAAGGCGCTCAAGGCCGTTGACACCTTGGATGACGCTTCACGTGAGTTGGTCATGAGCATCGTCGGAACCTTCATATTTTTCCCGCAGGAGGCCAACAAGGACTTTGAATACGTCGGCCCCAGCATCACAAGCGTAGCTCACTTGTTGTACGGCCAATCAGATGCCGGCGGCGGCAACATCAATGTGCAGCTCCTCAAGTGCAACAACTACACCGATTGCGATGTTGTGACGCGGACCAACAGCAACGTGCACGAGCCTCTGACGAAAAAGGTGGAGGACCTAATGCGCGAGATTTCCGACCATATCAAGACCCGCACTCCGTTGCCGAACAACACAACGGCAGTCGGCTTTGTGAATGCAACTAGCCTGCCTGTGTGGCGAATGCTCTCCGTTGGCAACACGATTCCTGGGTCGGGGCTATCTGACACGCTGATCGCCAACTACCGTGAGGTCATTGCCGCGGACTACGCGGCAACGTTTTTGAGCCAGTTCGCCAGCGTCGCCTTGTCCGCCCTTCAAAAGTCGTATCAGCTCACCCCCGAGCAGCAGAAGCGAGCCAGTGCTCTGCGTTTGGACGCGCAGCGCTTCCTCGATCGTCTTCACACCGAGCAGACGACGATGTACTCCAAAGTTCAGTCGGTCTCGAATGTGGCAACGGACCTTGAACGACTGGAACGAAACCTCCGCACCAACATGTCGGCCAGCGTGCTTGACATGCTGGGTCATGCCAACCATCGGATGCAATAGAAACCCGCCCCATTGACTTGAAGGAACTCCGCTATGTGGGAGATCTACGGCTATCACAATGGCGATGCGTTGTTCGGTATCTTCAACGCGGTCGCTGCGATTATGGGCGCGGGGACATACCTCAGCGCCATTGCCGCGGTCGCGTTCTGTGGGTTCGTGGCAGCGATGGTTGCCTACATGTTCGCGCCCGAGAAACTTCAAGGCTGGAAATGGCTTGGAACTATCGTCCTCATTTATAGCGTGCTCTTCGTTCCGCGCGTGACAGTAGGCATCGTCGACAAGACCGGCGGCACCCCGGTGAAGGTAGTGGCCAATGTTCCTTTCGGGATGGCTGCGCTAGGGGGCTTGTCAAGCACGATCGGCAATTCGATCACGGAGCTCTTTGAGACAGCATTTCAAACCATCCCTGGCCCTGCTTCCCTTCCCTCTGAACTGTCTTACCAGCAAAACGGCCTTATGTTTGGGAGCCGGTTGATTCAGGAAACAAGGCGTGCGTCGTTGCCCGATCCAGCCGTTCGTACGGACCTGCTCAACTTCGTCAACAACTGCACTGCGTACGACATCGCCGATGGCACCATCTCTCCAAGCGCCTTCTCGACCAGCGACAACCTCTGGGCAACGATGTCGGCGACGAACCCCGCCCGCTTCAGCATCATCACCTCCTCGTCGGGCGTCACAACTAGCACCTGCGACCAAGTCTATGCATCTATCGATTCCCGGATGCCGGCGCAAGTGACGGACTTGACGAACCGGCTTGGCCTTCGTCTAAACCCCTCCTTGTCCGCGCTCGCCGCGCAGGCGGCAGTGGTGAATCAGAGTCCCCAAGCCTACATCCGCAGCCAAATCGCAACGGCGTCAGCTACCGCGGCAGACGTGGTGCGTCAGAACGCGCTGATCAACGCGATCAACGATGCTGGTGAAATGGGTTGCCAAAGAGTCAACGACCCCTCTTGCATGATGCTGGCCACAGGTCGCGCCTCGGCCGTTGCATCGCAGAACGCGGCGTGGATCAACGGCGCAAAGATCGCGGAGCAGGCGCTGCCCGTTGTGAGGAACGTTGCGGAGGCGATGTGCTACGCAATTTTTCCATTGCTTGTCTTGCTGCTGTTCCTGACGTCGGGGAAGAACACACTGCTGATGCTGTCGGGTTACGTCACCGCCTTGGTGTCGATTCAACTGTGGCCGCCGCTGTTCGCCATCCTCAACTATATGGCCTCGATCTACTCGCAGCTCGACCAAGCTGCCGCGGCAGAGATTGGCGGCGGCGTCAAAGCTCTCGCCCTTCAGTCGGCCTCTCCGATCTACTCGAACGCGGTCTCTGCGCAAGCTGTGGTGTCGTACCTCGTGATCGGCATCCCCATGCTTGCCTACGCTCTGTCGAATCGGCTGGTGAGCTTTGGAAGCACGCTGGTCGGCGGGCTGACCGGGCTGCAATCGACGGTCGGAAACGCTTCGGCTGCCTCGGCGGTTGGCAACTCGAGCATGGGCAATGTGACGATGGACCAACGCAACGTGAGTCCGTCTATGTCGAGCCCTTGGGTTTCCAGAGAGCAAGACGCCTCCGGCAACTGGACGACCACGAACGGGACCGGACAGCAGGCCGTCGAATATCTACGCAACCATAGGCGCCGTCTCGAATCGAATCTCCGCTCGCGTTTCTCAGGAGGACGTCAGCGAAGCGTCACGCGCTGCAGAGGCAGCGAGGAACGACGTTGTTTCGGCGAGCACAGAGAGGTCGTCAGCCCTTGTCGACGCCGTGTCAAAAGCATCCGGTGGAACGGTCAGCACCCGAAGCGCTGCTGGTCAAGGAACCTCGAGCTATGAGGAGATCGGAAAGTCCGCTGACCGGATCGCCCAACTTTCGAAGCAGGTTGCGGCGACCACAGGTCTGACTTCCGGGCAAGTACAGCAGATCGCTTTCCAGTTGTCAGCGGGCCTCGGCACTCCGGGACTGAGTCCCGCAAAAGCCGGCGCTACGGCCTCCGGCGGCAAGAACTACTCTTCGACGCTATCGGAAGCTGAGCAGAAGGTTCAGGCGGCGTTGGGTGCTGAGGGTCTGCGCGAGTTCAAGAGCTTCGGTGATCGCGCCACACGCGACACTACGTTCCTCCGTGCGATTTCTTCTGAAACACGCGACGGCTCCGAGCTGGCTTCTCGCCTCAGCAGTTCGACATCACGAGTTGAGAGCGCCCAGGCCGCATACGCAAAGCGACAAGCAGTTGCTGAACGACTCTCAACGGCTCGGGGGGCTGAGCAAGAGATCCGGTTGACCTTGCCCAGTTGCCAATCAATTCAGACTTCATGCGAAGGTACAACCAGCTGGCATCGGAATATGGCCCGAACAGTCAAGCGCTCCGCGTAGCGATGGCCAGCGAACTCGCAAGCTACGCGCTGTCGCCAAATCGGCACTTCTCAGACGGAACCGCTATGCCTTCATCATTTGCTGAGGTCGAGGCAGTTCATCAAAGAGACGCCAGCAATGACGCGTTCCTGCGATCCAAGGTCGATGACGCTGACCGTGCGAACGATCGGGCTATTGGACGAAATGCGCACTCTTCTCCTCTGCCTGTCGCGATGCCGCCTGATCTTCAGGGCGTGCGAGGTGCTGTGAACGACAAGCAAGGTTTGTCCACCGATGCGGCAGAAAAGATCGAAAGATTCGACGCGCGAAACGAAGTCACAAGGAATCCCGACGGCACCGTGAGCACAAAGCGCTCGCAGGTGAAGGCTAACGTTCGTCGGTTGCGCGACGACATGGTAAACATGGAGCAAGACGCAGAGGATCTGTGGTCCAAGTCGAAGGAAGAAGCTGAAGCCGAGGCGGCCGCCCGAGAGGCAAGGATCGCAATTTCACCGCGCGTGAAGGCCATAGAGGCCACGCCCGAAGTCCCAACGATGGGCCCAAATTCGGGGAAGCGGCGGAACCCGTGAACGCCACATCACAGATGGCCATGAGCCCCAGTTCGAGGATGGTTCTCGATGTCGAACACATCGCCGGGAAAGTGACGCACCCCGTCTTGATCGACCCAGGGGTCAAGGTCCACCATCTCGATGTGCGTGATTTCCTCGGAGGCACGGCCAAAGCGCGCCAACAACAGGACGATGCCGACGATCCCAGCCCAGAAGAGGAACCAGAACGTCTTAGCGAACGAACTACCATCACTGCCTATCGCGGCTGCGGTTCCCACAACCATAGCGACCACGACGATTGTCCTGACGCGCATGCTGGTACCTCCTCTGCGGCGCACATCGATATTACGATATCGCCCGAGCCACGACTGTCAAGTAGGGGAGCGCTGTCATGACAACCTTTCGAACGATCCTACGATCCGCCGTTGCCGGTGCCCTGCTGGTGTTCGGCACTGCTTCGATGGCAGTCGCCCTCCGACCCGGGAAGACGACCGATGCTTCGGTCTGCGACCTGGGCCACAACACAAACGGCTACTTCGGCGCCAAGATGCTGGTTCCGGCCGCAGCAGCACCCAAGGACCAGGTCGATGCGTTCTTTCGGATGGCTTCCGGCTTCATCGCGACCAACTGTTCGAATGGCCAGGTACTGATCCTCCAAGGGTCCGCGGACGTTGACGTCGACTCGCCCTCGCTTCTGCAGGTGGCGAACTCCTCTTGCATGGCAGCGAACGTCAAGCGCACAGAAGGGACTGCTGCAAGAGGCGACTACACATACCCGACGTTTGAGCTTCGGTGCACCATCCTCAAACACTCGGAGTTGATCAAGCAACTGGCCGAGCTTGAACGAACGGACTCGATGGAGGCGTTGAAGGGCCGGCTCGTGCGCTCCGTACAGGAGACCAGTGGAACCTCAACGTCGAGCATGCCGGGACAGCAACCAAGAAGGACTGCGGCAAGATGACGCTCGGCTCCCTGATGCAGGGCGGATCCTGCAAGTAGCAGCCGGCCCATCACGATCCTGTCCGGTCAAGTCAACGGCCAGGCTTGCTGCAGGCTGCCGCCCGCTTACGGGCAAGGCCCCTATGCAAACTAACACCACCTTACCTTGCATCCGCAGTAATGCCCGCTGCTCGCGCCGTGATCCGTTTCGCTTCCTCAAAAATCCCCTGCCCCCCAATGCGTTCGAGGTGGTACGGGAGCCGACTCAGCCTCAGTTCCAGCTTGCGGCGCTGCTTGAAGTCTCTCCAGGAAAAGCATCCGACCTCTGCGAGCTCGCTGGCTGCAGTTTCAAACGTCCAAGAAGGAAGGCGCCCTGACCCCGGCAGCATCGACAGAATAGACGCCCAGTCGTCTCGTTGCTTGCAGTATTGCGCCAACTGGTTGGAATGCGCCTGGATCAGCCATTGCGACACGAGGCCCTTTGACACAAGCCACTTTGCGATCGACTCACTGACGCCCAGCGCTTGGCACTCGGCTATAAGGGCGCTCGGCATCACGTTCCGCTGATAGGTTTCGACAGAAGACTTGCTTCCAAGGAAGTCGTCGCACGAAATCCAACCTCTCAACCCGCCACTCTTGGGGTTGTCCGGCTGAAGAGGAAAGACATGAAGTTCGCTGTGGGCTCTCCGTGCTTGCTCAAACGCCGAGGGGCCAGCGATCTTTCCGTGAACGGTTCGCCACAGCGCGATCTGCATCTTTGCAACGCTGTATTCACGGATGAGTTCCCTGCGAGAAACGCCATTGGCCCGGACCTCCCACCAACTCCAGTCGGACCACTGCTGCCTCGGCTCACTTGGGAAGCCGGCCGGAAGGCCTCGAGTCTTGTAGAGCCTCTGATAAGTGGCTCTATCGAGCTCATGCTCTCGCACGTGTTGTTCGACCCACTTTGCGTGAAGCACATGTGCCCCTCGCCATCCTGACACGGGGCGGTCGTCCCCCACAGTGCTGCGAGGTGCACTTCAACCTCGTGCGTGGTTCGACGTCGAACCGTGGTCAGGACCAACAGCCGGTGCGCTTTCGGTCGGGGCCGGCCTTTCAAGAACTGCTGACGCCCCCAAGGCAGCCAGTCAACCAGCGCAGAGCGATAGTCAGCGGAATCGGTCTTCAGTTGTCGATTCAAGTGGTGCTCAATCGTCGTACTGAGGGAGCCTCCGCATCCGTAGACACTTCGGCCCCTCAGACCAGCTCCTGTGGTGCCGACAGGATGCATCGCCTGGCCCGACTTGGTCTCGCTGCCGAGAACAGTGCTGTCAGCAAGCCTCACCAGCCCTCACCAGAAGGCTGTTCTTGCATCCAGTGCTGGTTAGAACTACAGTATCCAGATCTGGAGGCCCATCACCATGCACGCAACGCTCCGTCAGCTCTACCGCCCCAAACCCGACCGCGCACCTGCGTGGCTTCGCCGCGTTTGGCTTTGGCTCTGAACCGTCATCAACCATCACCTTAGACCCGTCAACGGCGTGGTCTACGGACCGACACTTCGCCGTGAACGCACCACTGCTGCAGGAAATCCTCGCCCGGCGAGGAGACAGCCCACAAACTGACTTGCCTCTTGCGGCAGAGGGTGTGCTGCGCTACGTATGGGAAAGCAGGTTTGGGTCAATGCTCATCGAAGTTGAGAACGGCCGGGCATACGTGAACGGGCAAGCCGTCGAGCCAGTTGAAGCCAGCGGCACTTCGAATTTGCAGTCATGACGGCAGGCGAGACACCGCTAATCTACAGCGAGGGGCGCCACACGCGTGGCCGGCGCGGCCCACGCGCTGCAGCAAGGCATTCACTGCGCGCGGCGAGCCGAGCTGGCAGACCAGATCGATGTCGCCGATGTCGATGCCCAGCTCGAGCGAGCTGGTGGCCACCAGCGCCTTCAGCTCCCCCGACTTGAGCCGCTGCTCGGCCCTGAGCCGGTGCTCGCGCGCGAGGCTGCCGTGGTGCGCGGTCACGTGCTCCTCGCCCAGCCGCTCGGCCAGGTGGCGCGAGCAACGCATCGGCGATGCGGCGCTGGTTGACGAAGATGAGTGTGGTGCGGTGCTGCGCGATCAACTCGGCCAGCCGGTCGTACATCTCGCCCACACCTCGGTAGCGCCATCACCGCGCCCAGTGGCGAGCGTGGCACCTCGATGGCAAGGTCGCGCTCGCGCACGTGGCCGGCGTCGATGATCGCCACGTCGTCGCTGCGTTGCCCCACCAGGAAGCGTGCCATCTCGTCCAGCGGCTTCACCGTGGCCGACAGGCCGATGCGCACTGGCGGGTGTTCGGCGAGCGCCGCCAGCCGCTCCAGCGTGAGCATCAGGTGGGCGCCGCGCTTGCTGCCGGCCACCGCGTGCAGTTCGTCGACGATCACGCTCTTCACCGACTTGAGCATCTCGCGGCCGGAGTTCGAGGTGAGCAGGATGTACAGGTACTCCGGCGTCGTCACCAGGATGTGCGGCGGCGTGCGCCGCATGCGCTCGCCCTCGGCGGCCGGCGTGTCGCCGGTGCGCACTGCGTCGCGGATGCCGGGGTCCGGCAGGCCCATCGCAACGAACCCGGTGCGGATGCCCGCCAGCGGCTCCTGCAGGTTCTTGCGGATGTCGTTGGAAAGCGCCTTGAGCGGCGACACGTACAACACCTGGACCTCGTTCGCGAGGCCCTGCGGCCCTTGCGAGAGGGCCTGCAACACCAGCTCGTTATGATGGCGGCCAGGAAGGCCGCGAGCGTCTTGCCCGAACCGGTGGGCGCGGCAATCAGCGCTTGGCGGCGCAGCGTGGTGTGGCCCCAGGCGCGGGTCTGCGCCTCGGTCGGCTTGCCGAAGCGCGTGCGCAACCACCCGGAGACGGCGGGGTGGAACGGCTCGCCCGCGGCAAACGCATCCGCTGGTGGCCCGAGATCGAAGTCGGACTGCATGAGGGCCATTGTGGCGCCAGCGCGAGAGCGGCGATTCGACAGGGGATGTTGGCGCTACCCCCGCTTGACTCACGCCACTCGGCTGGAAGCACCCATCCGGTTGCGCAGGAAGGGCACGACCGCTTCGCGCACGGCAGTGGGGTTGTCGGCCATCGGCCAGTGACCGCTGTCTTCGAGCCGGACCACTCGCTCGACAGCGAAGAACTGCCGCCGCATGTCCGCAAAGCGCACCGGCACATACGGACAGCACGCGCCCCAGACGACGAGCGCCGGCAGTTTGCGCGGCCCGAGCGCGGCGACCCAACGATCCGACATCGCGCCGAGGTCGTTGGATTGGCGCTACAGCTTGAGCACAGCCCGCCGCGTGCGCGCGTCGAAGTTGGCCTACATCTCGTCGAAGTAGGCGCCAGCAGGCAGGCCGCGCGGGTTGCAGTGACGCAGCGCGAGTTTCCGGCCGGGGCCCATCGCGAATGACTCTTGTTGGCCGACCGCAGTTACCGCTGCCGGCAGCTTCAGGGCAGTTGCGACCAGCGCAGCAGAAACCCCCAAATTCCGGGCCCCAATACACTGCCCTCGTCTACAACAGATCGACTCGTTTCCCGTCGCCGATCTCAGGCCGCTCCAGGTTCATACCTGAATTGGAAAAGACTGCGGTCAGGTGCTGCGGTGACCACGGATGGGGTCACACTGTCCTTCGGGCTGCACGCCCTACTGCAAAGCCTCTTTTGTTGGAATGCGCAGCTTGCTACGCGATCGCTCGTCGTAGCGAATGAACAATATCTGCAGTCCACTTAGCCGTTCTAAGCCTGTAAGCCGACAGCGAGCAAGGTCCTTGCCGGTAAGCCCTAAAGACGCTCAGCCCGTTTGGATTCTCATCGGGCGAAGTATTGCCGAAGACTTCGGCCGTGTCCCAGCGCCAGACGATTGCATGGTCACTACTTCTCGCGATCACCCGCGTCGTGTCGAGGTGGTCGGCGTACGCATAGCTTACGCTGGTGGAGAGCGTCGAACTTGCTGTTGATCGCCGCCACCGCCATCGTTCATCGCCTCCCGGTCGTCACGGGCAATCTCAAGCACTTCCAGCCCGTCCCGGACCGTCGTGGTGTTCTTGGCCCAACCCGGCCCCGGCGCTTGAGATCACAGGGCCAGCAATCTTTGACACCTTCTTCGCTCGGCAAAGGGCGATGAGCTTCCTCCACCACTCAATGCAGCAAGGGCCGCGTAGCGGCCCTTGCTTTCATCACTCAAGACGGTCGAGCAAGATTCTTGTCACTGCCCTACCTCTTCGCCGATGCAACGAAGAAGCGGCGCCACATGAATCAACATGAACGCGACTGCTTGATCTTTGTCTTTGATGATCGATGAGAGGAATTCCCAATCATCGTGGAGCTGACCGTGCTCAAAGTTCCCTGGACTCTTGGTGAAGTCATATCGCTCCGCATCCGCTGCATCCCAGTAATCATCTTGGTTGAGCTTCACGCTTGCGTGACCGAGATCGTGCTCGATGTGATCAAGTATTCGGTTGATCACCAAGCGCAATTCAGAGATGTTGATTTCAACGGCCATTTCGTCGCTCACATTCTTCCAGCAGCCTCTTGAAGTTTGCAATTTGACCCTGCAAGCTGGCGATTCGGCTCATATAGATCTTCTGGTAAAGGTCTTGGTCATTTTTGGCTAGAGCGGCTGCCAAGAAGCCCTTGTTGTCCATAGCCATCGGGTTGGCCAAATACTCGCGAAGTTTTCGCTCGTGATCCGCAATCTGATCACGCAGGCCTTTGCACGGGTCCTTGTCCCCAGGAGGACATGTCTCGCTCTTCGATGTATCACCCGGCGTGCTCATCAAAGCCCACACCGCGACACCACCCATGATTGCCGTGCCAACGCCAGCACCAACCCCGCAACCCAGCGGACCCGCCCACGCGCCTGCTAGGCACCCAACACCAGGATTCAACCCATTGGGGTCGGTAAGCATGGTCGGTTGATTGAGGCTGTACGCATACGTATTGATGCCCCCCTTCAACCCGATGGAATCGGATTGAGCATATCGCCCGATGCCCGGCTTGTATTCGCGATTGACATTCTGGAAGTTGCCCGTCTCCTGATCGAACACTTGCCCCGGGAAGCGCTGGT
>JAJKJU010000002.1 GCA_021153565.1 Rhizobacter sp. | reverse complement strand
TGAGCAACTGGGTACGGCTGGCCGACAAGGGCGCGCTGCAAGGTGCCGGTGAACGCCCGGTGAGTGCCGAGCAGATGGAGCTGGCGAGGCTGCGCGCCGAGTTGGCACGCGTGAAGATGGAGCGCGACATCCTAAAAAAGCGACGGCGTACTTTGCGAGGGAATCGCTGTGAAGTACGCCTGGATTTTTCTGTTCCGAGCGATGTGGCCGATCACGCTGATCTGCGAGGTTCTGAACGTCAGTGTCAGCGGCTACTTCGAGCACCAGCGCAGACACGCACAAGACCGGCCCAAAATGCCCAGTGGGCGACACAGCAACGAGGCGCTGCTGGCGCACATTCGAGCCATTCACGTCGAAGTCAAAGGCGAATACGGCTGGCCAATGGTATGGAAGGAGTTGCTCGCGCGAGGTATCCGCGTGGGCAAGGACCGCGTTCAGCGGCTCATGAAAGCGCATGGCATCAAGGCCCGAGGCAAGCGGAAGTTCGTCGTCACCACCGACAGCAAACACAGCTTGCCAGTGGCCGAAAACCTCCTGGCCAGGGACTTCACGCCGAGCGAGCCTGATCGCGTGTGGAGCAGCGACATCACCTACATTGCCACCGATGAAGGCTGGCTGTACTTGGCCTGCGTGATTGACCTGTTCAGCCGCCAAGTGGTGGGCTGGAGCATGCAGACCAGCTTGGTGACGGACGCGTTGCGCATGGCGTGGTTCAGGCGGCATCCGGGGACAGGGTTGATCTTCCATTCGGACCGGGGAAGCCAGTACTGCAGCGGTTCGTTCCAGGCTGCGCTCGCCAGCTACGGCATGCGCAGCTCGATGAGTCGCAAGGGAAACTGCTGGGACAATGCGCCCACGGAGAGCCTGTGGGGCAGCCTGAAAGTGGGCAGGTTGTACGGCAAGAAATTTGCCACCCAGCGCCAAGCGATGGACGAAGTGATCGACTGGTTGGCGTTCTACAACCATCGCCGACTTCACTCCACGCTGGGCTACATCAGCCCAATGAGGTTCGAAGAAAACTGGCACGCGGGCCAGGCAAAGAAAACCGCGTAATCGAGTGGCTATGGACTAAGTCGATCAAGGGCAAGGTCACGCACGCGCGTGGGCTGGTGTGAGTTCTCGGCCCGGTTGTTCAGTCCCTTGTGCTGGCGATGATCGACGTCGAGCCCAAGATCCTTGTTCGCCGCCGCGTAGCTCTTGAGCTTGTCGGTAATCAGATCCCTCGGGGCGCGACCGTGCTTCTTCAACAGCTCGCGCATGAGCCGCTTGGCCGCGTGCTTGTCGCGGCGGCTTTGCACCAGCACGTCGAGCACCGCGCCATGCTGGTCGACCGCTCGCCACAGCCAATGCTTCTTGCCGTTGATCGTTACGACGACCTCATCGAAGTGCCAGTTGTCGCCACGCGCCAGCGCACTCACTCGGATCCGTCGAGCAATGCCCAGGCCGAACTTCGTCGACCAGCGCCGCACCGTCTCGTAGCTCGCCTCGATGCCGCGCGCAGCAAGCATCTCTTCGACCATTCGCAAGCTCAGCGGGAAGCGAAAGTACAGCCACACGACGTAGCTGATCACCTCCGGCGGGAATCGATGACCGCCGTACGAGATCGGCTTGTCGGCGCCGGTCTCGGCGTGTTCGGTAGCTCGCTTCATCGCTCAAATACTCGCCCACCGCTCGTAGCGGGCCAACAAGTTGACAATACCGGAACGAGTGCTTCTTCGCGAACGCTTGGCCCGCGCGCGGGGTTGGGAAGCTGAGCAGGAACATATTGGGCTGGTGCACGTGGACCACTTTCCGCAGTCAGGGAAGGAATGCATGTACCGACTCGTCGCCAAACCACGCCTGCAGTGTCGCGATTCCTTGGTTCGTAAGCTCCTGCGTGAAAAGCAATGCCAAGCGCGTGGTGGGTCGTGAACAGGCGACGTAGAACAGGTTGCGATATCGCTCGAAAGCATCCTGCTTGTCCGCAGGAACCTGACCCACTTCGACCCAGTCAAGGTACTGGCCGATGTTGTAGACGTTCCAGCCGCGACCTAGTACCACCAAGACGTTCTCGAATTGGTCGCCCTTGACGCTGTGTTTTGTTGCGAATGGCGTGTGGCCATTGATGAACTTGTCGAGCGCAATCACCTCGCCGTAGGCGACGTTCCGCAGTTTCCTTGTGAGCTCGATCCGGTCCGGGACGCTTTCGCCGTCTCGAGGCACGAATTCGCTCGCGTCCCTCTCTCGCCTGAGGATCTGATCAGGCAGTCGAATGTAGCCTCCGGTGCCGATGTGGGCAACGACGTCCCCTACGGTTGCTGTTTCCCTGAGCGCCACAAGTTCGGCCATCGACGTGGCCCACTTCAGCTTGGCCTGGTGCGACTCGAAGCGTGGCGCAGCGCTGCCCAGCAGTTCAAACATCTCGCCGTAGCGCTTGCGGACAAACGCGTCGCACGCCGGCTCCAACCGATCAACGAAGAACCCAATGTAGTCGTCCTGCTTCTTGATGAACAGGTCCGTGTATGGAAAAACTCTTGCGAGGTTGGAGTAGCCCTGCTCGTTCGCCAGCACGTTGTGCGTCAGCATAAGGATCTTGGTCTTGTCCGCCGAGAATTCCCAGCCATCGTCTGCCAGCTTAGCCATCATCGCCTCTAGGAACCGGTGGGCCTGGTCTGCAGGAAGATCGCCCTTCCAATGGCCACCTCCGGTCCCTGGCCGACGCTGCCCTACCCAACCGTTGGTGTGGTACGCGACAGCAGAGCCAATAAACTGCTCGTCGTAGACAGCCTGAGGCAACTCCGGCCTCATGGCATTGAGCACTTTGACGATGGACGTCGCGGAGCGGAAATTCGCCTTCTTGCCGATTTCCTTCAGATCAGGATCGACAACGTGACCGCAGGTGTCGTCATAGATACGTTGCCAGTGGTCGCCGAATAGACCAACCAGAGGCCCCCCTGGCCGACCAATCAGGTTCTCCTTGATGGCGTCCATGATGCCCACGTTGGTGTCTTGGTACTCGTCGATGAGCACGAATGGGAATCGGTCCGCGAGCACGGCTTGAAACTTCGGTCGCGCCAGCAGCGTCGCAGCGATGGATAAGACGTCGTCGTGATGAAGCGAAATCGTTGTGTCAGTAATGCGGCGATAGCCCAGCTCGTACTCCACGCGCTGGCCCGCCATCGCAATCTGCGAGTCCGCCAAACGCTCTGGCCATTTGGCCAGTGTGGGAACGAGCTGGCGCAGCACACCATGGAAGTCCTTGACCAGCGACCAGCAGAATGCGTGGATGGTGTCGGTCAGGACGACCGGGTTGCCATCGATCCGACTGTTGATCACCGCGGTGGCTGCATTGGTGTAGGTGATGCAGGCAATCTGCTGCCCGCGCTGTCGCAGCTTGGCCCCGTGTGAGGCAATCAGTGACTTGAGGGTCTCGACGAGGGAGTAGGTCTTGCCGGCTCCGGCCCCTGCCTCAAGCAAAAAGCTCTCGCCGTCAGCGATGCGGGCCGCGACTTGGTCGTCGGCCGCCTGCGCTGCAAGTAGCGCGGCGCTCGGATTCGCCCCCCCAGTCATGGCGTTGCTCCGGTCGCCCCTGCACCGGCGCCTGCTGGCGGTGGTGCACCGTCCTCGGCGAGCCAGGCCAGCCCTTCGGCGATGTAGCGCGGAGTCCTCCACACGTCTTCGGCCAAAGCGTATTTCAGTGCGAAGTCCGACTTCTTGACGTTGCCGGCGGCCTCCCAGGCCTGGGTCTCCCGTTCCGCATCTCCGGGACCATCGAACGGGAAGAGCGCTGCATTGGCCAGCATGAAGGCGTCTTCAAAGCTGCGCCCACATGGCCCACCGACCACTTCAGGCTGCTGGAACGCCACCCGACGCGTGACGTAGATCTTCGCCTCGTCGGTCGCGGCCAAGAGTTCTGCCTTCGTGACGTCGGCCTTGAACCATGCTTTCAAGCAGGCATTGCTGGTGCGCTCGCCGTGGCGCACTTCGCACTTCTCATAACTCCCTGCTCCATTCGACTTGACGGCATCGATATCGGTAATGACCAGAGTCCTGACTTCCAGGAATTTCAACAGGTCGAAAAAGATGTGTGCGTACGCGCCGCCAATCTCAATCACTGACAGGTACTGGCTCCCCAGCTTCTTCCCATCCTTCCCATCAGCCATGCCCGCATCGAGCATCTTGATCATGCGCGGCAGTAGCAACCGCTCCGTGGTCCCCTCGATCAACACAGCCTTGTCCGCGAAGAAGAGGTCGCAGCGGGTCAGCGTCATGTACTGGTGCAAGAAGCCTCGGTCAGGCTCTTCCATGCCGGCCAGACCCTTACGCAGGTCCTTGACCACCGTCTGCGAAGGTTCACCGTCCGTTCCTGGCTTGGCCAAGAAGTATCGAATCGACTCGAAGTGGGCTTCATTTGCCAGGTGCGATGAGTGGGTCGACACGACGAACTGCACGGGCCACGGGCTGCTTAACTCCGCAGTGAATGCCGCCGCAATCTCTGACAGCTTTCGGATGAAGACTTCCTGCATCTGTGGATGAAGGTGAACCTCCGGCTCCTCGATGAAAATCACCTGGGTTCCCGGGCGCGGCTCGGCTGCGGCATAGCCCTTGAAGAATTCGCGGAGCTGCAGCAG
This sequence comes from Rhizobacter sp., assembly GCA_021153565.1. Classification (GTDB taxonomy): domain Bacteria; phylum Pseudomonadota; class Gammaproteobacteria; order Burkholderiales; family Burkholderiaceae_C; genus Albitalea. The sequence continues at coordinate 26,602 of JAJKJU010000002.1, read as the reverse complement.
GATGAGAATCAGATTGCGCGTTCCCAGGCCGTTGTAGCCCTCCGGAAGATTCACACCGTTCACGCCGGTGTAGCGAACCTTGGTGTGATTGGTCAGCAGGCGGCTGACGTCCAGCGCGGTTTCCGTCCTGAGCATTTGCTGATCTCCAAGGCTGGGATAGCCAAAAAGCGACAAAGCCGGCAGCAAAGCATCGAGCTTGACGTTGAAGTCCACGCCAATCTTGTCCTGAATGGCGGCGACGGCAAGCTCAAGCTCTCCGGCGATGCCGTGCCCATCAGCATCGGCGGCGTTGTTCTTGGCCGTCGCAAACAGGTTCTCCAAAACCTTGCCAATTACGACCCGGTCCTTCTGGCTGACATCGTCGAGACCACGCTGCGCGCCGATGAAGCCGCTGCCGCAGAGCCTGCGGAGTGCCGTGCCTTCAATGAGTTTGGTGTTTCCAGAGTCGTTGGGATCGATGACAGCAAAGGTCATCCCAAACAGTTGGGTGATGCGATCGCGCAGAGATTTGAAGCAAGCGACCTTGGCTGAGTCAACTTGCTCGTCCGTCGCGGTGGCATCAGGAACGCTTAGCCCTGCGAACAGATCCTTCACCTTGCCATCCTTCAGCCCGTAGCTTGCTACGATCAGGGCCTCAGTGCAGTTCGGATCGAGGTCGATGACAAACTCGCTGAGCGTCCCAAGCGGCTCGTCGACCGTGTATTCAAAGGTCAGCCTGATCTCGATGGTTGGCAAGGCTTGCCGAACCACATCGTCATCTGCCCCTTGGAGGGACGATTTCAAGGCATCCCAGAACGCCTGGTGCGTGCCAAACGAGAAATCCTCAAGTCGGAATGTCGGGCTTCCGTCCTCAAGGACACGTCTCATCACCTCTGTGAGAGATGTCTTGCCGCTATTGTTTCGGCCAACCACCACCGTGGTCCGACCTTCCAGCACCAGGCTAACGTCCTGCAGCAGGCGGAAATTCTTGATCGCGACGTTCTTTAAACGCATCTGAGGCTTCTCCCTTGGCATGGGGCATGGTTTGCAGGTAGGCGTAGGCGCGGTGGCGCTTGCGGATTGGGCCTCGCGATCGACAGCGATGGTTGCCGAAGCGCTGCGATCAGTCACAGTTGTCCTCTACAAGGCGGTCGACTATCCGAGGCTGCGGGGCGCAACACCCAAGTCACTCCACGCCTGTGCGTGGCAGCTGAAAATCAGAATCTGGTGACGGGCCGCCGCGTCATAGAGCACGCGCTTCATCTGCCCGAGGCGTTTCTCGTCGGTGTGCACGAGCGCGTCATCAAGGATGAGCAACGTAGGCTTTCCCGCTGCCTTGAGTAGGTCGGCGTAGGCGAGCCGCGCCACCACACCCATTTGCTCTCTGGCTCCGACGCTCAGATCCTCGAACTCTCCGCTTTCGGCACCGTTGGAACCCTCCCTCGTGATGAGACCGGGCAAGAGATCCTCGCTCACTTCGATGCTTGCCCCTGGGAACAAGATCTGCAGATAGTGGTTGAGGTGCTTTTGGAGCGGCGCCCGCAGACGCCGCGCGAGTGCCAAGCGCTTTTCAGTGAGCAGCTTCAGCAAGTGGTCCAACGCCTTCGCCCGGCGATCGAGCTCAGCGCGCCGCCGATCTACTTGCTCGAACTCTCGTTGCTTTTCAGCGGCCACCTCCTCCAACCCAAGAGCCCCCTTTGCCTCAAGGTCTGCCTCAAGTCGAGTGATGTCTGAAGCACGCTGCGCGTGCGCGGCTTCTACTTGCTTTGCACTCCGGTCAAGCCTTTCGACATCCTGCTGCAGCACCGGTAGATTGACCGTCTGTAGCTGGCCGGTGAGTTCAGCTGCTCTGCTTTGGGCCGTTGTCTGATGCGCCAACGCATCGGTCAGCGCCTGACTCGTTTCGGCCTTCATCTCCGCTCGGCGCAGGTCGCTTAGTGTCGCCTTAACCGCCGCAAGTTCTTCTTCTGCCGCCTTGACCTTGGCGCTCGCTTCGCTGGCGGCGAGTTTCGCTTCGTTCAGCTCCAAGGACGCGCCAGCAAGGGCTGCCCGCGCGGCCGACTCCTCTGACTCCGCTTGCGACACAGTCAGCACCGAAGCTTCGGCATCGGTGGGGGCCACCATTGCCTCAAGCAAGATTCTGGCTTCGGTGAGTTTCGCGGTTTGCGCCCCCACTTCCGCGACCAGCGCGGCGAGCCCCTTCGGAGCATGGGCGGCAAGCACTTCGGCCGAGGCCTTCGCCTCGGCCGCACGCTGAGCCTGCAGCCGTTCCCGCTCGTCGGCGGCAGCCAGGCTCGTGACGCCCAGAAGCTGCAGGATGGACGCATGCTTATCTCGCTCGCGGTCGCGATCGCTAGCAAGGCTCTCGAGGTCTTCGCCCCCCGGCAAGACGGAGATGCGGCCGACGCCCTCGATGTCTATGGCGGTGCGGGCGACGACGGTCAGGCGTTTGGACCCTCTCACCTCTGCCTCAGCCATCCACACCTTCGCACTCGGCAGCAACTCGAACTCCAGAGCCGTGGAGGCGGCGTCCAGCCTCGCTTGTGCGGCACGGAGTGCTTCGCTGCAGTCACGCAACCGCTTTAGCTCACCGGCGGGCATGGCAAGAGCCTGAGCATCAGTCTGTAGTTGCGTTAATTTGTCTTGCTCGACTTGAGCCTTGCCTCGGCTCTGCTCGATCGCGGCTACATGCGTTGTCAGGCCTGCAACCGTCCTTGCTTGCGCGACGTACGCGGCTGTCTGGCGCGTTGCATGCAACCGCCCCCGCGCCCTGACGTCGGCTTCCACAGCGGCCGCCAGACGCGGCTCCCAAGCCTGAAGCTGACTCTGTGCCATGCGCAGACACTCCTGAGCGGCCCCCAGGTTCGTCTCGCGCAGCCCGAGGGCCTCCTCGTCTCGCTCCATAGCTTGAAGTTGACCGCGTAGGGCGCCGACGTGGAGTGTGGCCTGCTTCAAGACAGCATCCTGCGCGGCCTTCTTCTCAGACAGCCCCTTGGCTTCGTCCAGCCGCATCTGCGCGGTCGCCAGCTGTTCACGCAACACTGTCCAGGGACGCGCGATATCGTCACGCTTGTGGTCGAGACGCAAGCCTTCGAGGCGATCGACACTGGTCCGATAGGCTTCGATGTCCTTGCGTAAAGCTTCCAGCTCAGTCTCAAGCGCCGACCGTCGGTTAATAGCCTCCAAGAAGGGCCCACGCGGAGCCCCAGTGGACGGGGTAAGAAGTTCGTTGCGCTCCGCCTCAACGGTCTTGATGACAGCGTCCCCACTGGTCGCCGTCAGTTCTCCCAGCGAGCCTCCTAAGGCGTTTCGTAAATGATCGCTGGCAAAACTCACCACTTTAGAGATTTCGTGCGATGTTCCTTGCTTGATCCACAGGAGCCCCGGAATTCCCATGTGTTCTGGCGAATTGGCGCCCTTGCCGGCAAAGCCAAACCCCAGCAGCCCGCCAAGATGGTCTTCTGCGGCCGTTGCGTCCAGTGACTTGCCATCGATGCTTAGCTCGCAGCGCTTTTTGCTCAAGAACGCCTTCGTGAGTCGAGCGGACTTTCCGCCGAGTTCGAACTCGATCTCCACTGTTGGTGTAGTCGAGCTGTCGCTCCACGGCAGCAACGAACCAACGGACCTCGACTTGTGCCGTTCGAAGAATGCCGCGCGTACAGCCTCGGCCACGGTGGACTTGCCAGACTCGTTAGGAGCAACAAAGAGGTTCAGGCCATCGGCGAGGCCGCTCAGTTCCAGCGGCGCTCGAAACCGCTTGAAGTTTTCGATACGCAGACGTTTGAGTTTCATGCAGCCGCTCCCGTGCGAGAGCGCTGGCTGTCAAGGACTCGGGCCAGCGCAAGAATTGCGTCTCGCGCAACCTCGGGCTCGCTGTCACTCTGCTCTGCTCGAAGCCCTTGCAACACCTCGCCCACAAAGCCATCGGCGTGCAACGCCTGAATGTCTTCCTCGGTCGGCTCCAGCCTCAACGCAACGCTGTCCCAGACCACGGCGCGCGCCTTGGCACCAGCTGCGCCTAGCGCGGCGGTGAGCCTGCGATGTCCTGCCAAATTACAAGTCCCAGAGACGTGCACCTGCAGCACATCGTCGCTGCTCACCGAATTCAAGGTGTCCACAAGACCGTCAACGTCCGAGTCGACAGCCATCTGCAGTTCCACCTGACGCCAGCTGAACTTCCCTGTTCGCACAGCCTCGACAACGGGCAAGGCCCCCGCAGCCGCGATGGAAACCAAAAGCGCGTGGCCCGAGTCGTTGTCCTTGAACCGGTCCGACTCCGGTGTGCCGGCATACCAGGTCCTGTCGTCGACACGCTTCGTACCGTGCCAGTCGCCTAGGGCGAGATAGGCCAGTTCCGTATCTTGAGCTCTGCCGGCGGCAATCGGATTCGCCGAGTCAATATCACCAGGAAGGATGCCTTGCACGCACCCGTACGCGAGGCCAATGCGCGGCAAGCCATCGTTGCTGGGAACTGTGCCGAACCAGTCGGTGAGATCGCTATACGTGTGACGCTGGGTAAGCGGCGCTGGCAGCAGGGTGAACTTTTCCTTCAGGACAATGGGCTTGGGCTCCAGACAAATGAGAACGTTGTCAGGAATGGCTTCTATGCGACGAGCTCGAGTCCAGACCGACTCCGCCAGCGCAGCATCGTGATTGCCAGGCATCAGCACCCATGTACCTGCGAAGCCCTGCATTGCATTGAAGAGCCGCCGGAGAGTCTTGTCGGCAACGGTCTGGGCATCAAACACATCACCGGCCACGAGTACTGCGTCGACGTTGCGCTCCGTGGCGATCGACGCCAAGCGCTCCACAGTCCCGAAGCGCGCCTCGAATAGTGCGGCGGCGTCGTCAGACTCGAACTGCGAAAACATCCGACCGATCTGCCAATCGGCCGTATGCAGCAATGAAATCAAAATGTCTCTCCCTTGATTGTTCCGTTCTTCCGGCAGGCGCCCCCTGACGGCTTACTCGGTATTCCTGACCGACCGCATATGGCCGCGCCACCACCGAGGACCACAGCGACTCACTTGAGATTCCTCCCGAAGGGACAGCGGCTACGAGATAAACACACCCACTATGGGAGCTCTTCGTTGCTTGTTGCCTTACTGTTTATCGGAAGCACAAGATGAAGGTTGTCGTCCATTTTCGTGAAATTGGTGCTACGCGAAAGATGTTGTCTGCAGAACTTTGGAGATGCACCACCGAAGTGAGTCGAGGCTCGCGCGTCTGAGGCTAGGACGCACCGGGCTCGACACTTGCCGCAGGGTTGTATCGGACCATTGCCACGGCGCGCGAGTACCTGTCGTTTCAAACGGCTGATCCAATGCGTCAACGTTCAGCTCAACGCTAACGTCGGACCCCAACAAAGCGACGATGGCCCCGATAGGCCACTGCGACCCGCCCTTGAGCGCATCCACGCGGGCACACTGACATTGTGGTGTGCGGTTTCGAGAGCAAGCAGTTCCTCAACTATCTCAACGCGATGGGGGAGGCAGGATGGGGGCTTGCTTCGACAGAAGCGGTCCTGCGTGCCGCCCATTCGGACTGTCGACCCGGTATCGCGTGCGGACGGCGCTGCCAACGCTCGATACCAAGACACGCCGACATGCGCGGCGATTCCAACCACGAGCGCATGCCAGCGATGTGCTTTGCCGCGGTGACGTCAGATCCCCCACGGTCATAACCGATTGACGTGAAGCAGCTGAGACGCCCCGTGAAGGCTCTGTTTGATCTGCCAGTAATCGAGTACTCGCGAAAGGACACTACGATGTCGCCCCAAAAGTCAGTGGCCAAGCAATTGCTTGCTGAATCTGGTCACGGATGCGCAGCGGTCACTTATGACCGCAACGCCTGGGACCGCGTGGATGGCTGCGTCGCAGTGTGATGCCCTGCTTTACCCGGCCTTCTTCCAGAACAGAAAGAAGCCAGCGGTTACGGGAAACGATCCGCGGTTCTCATCGAATCTCACAGGGAGCAACTCGCGCACCCGGCGGTGCGGCAGAAGCCCAGCAAGGACAATCTGATGGCCTGACGGAGATCATCGGCCCTCATCGACGGAGCCTCCGAGCACAGAACTCCACTGCGACGCCGATACGACCTGACTCAAGACGAGCGACGATGCTCTGCGCAGAGGATGATGCTCCATGGGAAGTCTTTCTGCGAAACCCAATGCGCGCAGCTCGGTGATCTCCTTGGAAAATCGCCGCATTGCCCGCCGCCTTTGCAGTGCCAGAGTTGACGATCCGGTTGGTGCTGGGACAGGCAAGTCACCAATCCCGGTGGTAGCTGAGAATGATAGCGATCATGATCGCCGGCCGAGCCGGCATGGGAAGGCCTCTCCGAGGTGTGCAAGCACCGCAGGGCGATCAATAGCGTTCGCGACAGACTCGGATTGGCCTGAAGACATCACACGCCTGTCAATGGGAGTGGGTGAACATTGCCTCGCTCCATCCCCTCAAAGTGGGCACCTGAACGCAGGAATCAAAGCGCTCCACGCGATAGCCAGTGTTGCCCTTTCAATGGATTGATCGGTTGACACCAACCCCGAAGGGCTGGCGATAGTCCCTTCGGGGTTTCTGGTGCTTGGGGTTCGCGGATTGCCCCCTGATCAATGTGTTGACCCGGTCCGGCGGTACGCCGGTCCCGGGCCAACGGAGTTACGAGCCGAACAGCTCGCGACTGCTCACTCGTTTGAGCCACTCAGGGCCGCGCGTGTTGCGAAGCAACTGCAACGACGCGGCATGGGTGTTCGCCAGCATGGGATAGGTGGATCGCTCCCAGCACCGCCACAGCGCGGACTTCCACGCGCGGCCGTGAAGAGAACGAAATGCCAAGAGCGCGTCCAACTCAGCGCGCGACAGAGCGACGTCGATGCACTTGTTGTCCGCGTACTGCAGCATGTGTTCCCACTCGATGGGAGCCGTCTTTCGAAGAATCGATCGCACCTTTTCGTGATGCGGCAACGTGCCGGCGAGGATGATGTACCAGGCCGCGGCGTCGTCGACGAGGACGTCCGCCTCGTCGACATGCTGGACCTGCAGGAGTCCACCTGCGTCGATGAGATCCCACCCTTCGGCGCTGGCCGCATTGCTGTCTTCTCGATTCCATTCAACATCCGCGACAGCGCTCATGCATGCAGCTCGCACACGTCAATCCACAGGCTGGCCCGATCCAGGACCTCAATCCTTTCGCAGTCGCCTCGCTCATGTGCAGTAGCGAGAGAAGCGATATGGCGATCGATTTGCCCCGACGTGAACACGGGCTCGCCAGCGCTCTCGTACTCGCTCAAGGCCTTGCGCAACGTTTTCTCTGCCGCTTGCCGCGTGCGGTGAACAGTCACCGCGATGCCCAGTTCCCCGTGCTCCAGAACAGCGAAGACTTCGTCAGCGGGCGGCTCGGCAGCATTTGCAAGACGCTCGCGCAGAGCTTCTATTTCGTTGGGCTGCAACGGCCAGAAATCACCGGCGCTTGCGACGACGTTTTCAGCTACGTCGAGCACCGCGCCGACACGCTGCCACAGGCGCAGCGCGGCGAGGGTCGTGCTCAGTTCGCATTCGTTGGGTTGGTACATGTTTTTCTCCAATGAAGTGATGGAGAGCGCCCACCCCGGCGCCTCCTTGGGTTGATGAACGGGTCTAGATCAGCCCGCGCTGAGCGAACGACACGGCAGACTCGGCGGAAACCACGAAGTGGTCTAGTAGTTTCACGTCGACGAGATCAAGGGCTCGCTTCAAGTGGGCCGTGATTAACTCGTCTGCACTCGACGGATCGCAGTGACCCGATGGATGGTTATGAAACGCGACACAAGCGGCGCAGTTGTGATGCAAAGCCCGCATCACCACCTCTCGTGGATGCACCGTGGTTTGCGTGAGCGTGCCGCGGAACATCTCTTCGATCGCGATGACTGCGTGCTGGGCGTCGAGAAACACCAAGCCGAACACCTCGTAGCCAAGGCCTCCGATGCGAAGCCGCAGGTATTGCTTGAATACATCGGGACTGCTGAGCACGGGACCGCGCAGTCGCCTGTTCAGCACCGACATCGCGCGGCCGAGGATCTCGCTTTCTTCGGGACTCCAATTGCCGTAGGGCACGGTGACATCTTCAACACGAAGCATGTTGACTTCTCCTTTGAGTGAATGTCGGGTGCCCCGGCCCCATCGGGGCGCATGGACGACCCGTCGGGGGGAATGAAGCGCACTTCTCAGTGCGCGGCTTTTGACCGGCCTACTGCCGGTGACCACGTTGGATTACGTGGCGGTTTGGTCAGGCCATCAATTTCTTGGCCAGGGCGACCTCAATGCTGTCGCCTGCGTCGTTCAAAATCTCCAGGCCGGAATCGGGCATATCACCCGACGTCGACTGGGACACGGCGATCTTCTTGGCCATCAACCGCAGGCACTCCATCTGTGCGCTGCCTTCGTAGCCGAGGAAGTGAACCTCGACGTCGACCTTCTGCCCGATGCGCCAGGAGCGCCGGGCGGCTTGCTGAACGGTGTATACGTTGAAGCCCGACTGCATGAACACGATCGTCGGAAACTCGAGCAAGTCGAGACCCGTCTTCACGAGTTCGGGGTTGCAGATCATCACGTCAATGCCACGGTCGACCTGTTCGGCGACCCAGTCTTCTCGACGCGAAGCATCCACGCTGGCGCGCAGGACTGCAGTCTTGAAACCTTGCTCATCAAGCATCGCTTTAAGGCGCGCCGTCGTGTCGCGTGTTCCGCTGTAGACGGAGTACACGAGCACACGGCGCCCGCGCGCCTTCTGCTTGCGGCAAAGCTCCAGCAGATCCACCTCTTTCGGCGTCGGAACGCCTTCGTGGAAGACTGCGCGTTGGAAGGCCAGCATCCGGCGTGTGTGCGGATGGCAAACCGACTCGTCACGAAAGCTACAGTCCGGCCAGGCCAGCAGCACGTTGAGCACCACACCGAGAAGGCTGTTGTCACCCAGCCTCAGAGCGTTCTTCAATTCCTTGACCAGCACGCTCGCCAACTTGTCATAGGCCACCTGCTGCTCCTCGGTCATCTTGATGGAGGTGAAGTACTCCCTGTACGGCGGGAGCACCTTCTGGCCGATGTCCTTGAGCTTGAGGAAGACCGTGATCGGCAGGACGTAGCGAAGAATGCCCTTGGGTCCGAACCCGGGCGCTTTTGACACGCGATGCGTGACGTGGTTGCCTTTGGAGGTACGGTGCGACTTCTTCGAGGACTCCTTGTAGATGTCCTTGATCACCCCATGCTCGCGCATGAAGCTCATCGTTGCACTGGCCATGCTGCCGCGCTTGCTTGGGCGGAAGCCGTCTTGGATCATGCTGCGCGGATCCAGACGCCACAGCAGGTGAAACAGGTCGTCGGCATAACCCCCCATCAGCGTGCCGGTCAACAGGAGCGCCTTGCGGCACTTGCGTGCCAGCACCCCCATCGCCTGCCCCTGGGCAGAGCCTTCGTTCTTGTACTCGTGGCCTTCATCGACGATCAAAAGCCCGAAGTAGTCCTGCGGCAAGTACCGCTTGACGTACTCGGTGGGCTGGTAGCCGCCCTCTCCGAATGAAAACTCGAAGTTGGCCAGCGCCCGTTCCATTCGATTCGCTTGCCGATCGCCGAAAACCAGCTTGCCCTGCTCGTCCATGAGGTACAGGAACTCGTAGACGTTGTCGCCGAGCATCGATCCCAAGAGGTCCTCGCCGAAGGTATTCACGAGGCGCTGAGCCGTCTTCTCACCGATCGTCGGCATCTGTTGCAACGCATCGAGCACCAGGTCCTTGAACGATCGCGCGGGCCTGCCCGGGCGGATCAAGGTCCACAGTGCTTCGCCGCACTTCTCACAGGCGCCGCGCTTGTCGGACAGCATGGCCGTGGCCAGCACCACCGATACCGGCAGTGGATGACCATCGGCGTCGGGTCGACTGATCGTCGTGCCGCACCGAGGGCAACAGGCGTATTCGACACGCTGGACGCTGCCATCAATACCGCGGTCGATGCCCTTTCGGACATTGAACGCCGGCCGCCAATGAAAGCCCATGCGCATGCGCACACGGCCGAGGATGAAGAACTCGGGCTCGTTCGAAGGAGGTGCACCCAGCGCCGCGCGCAACGCGAGCAGCTTTCGCAGCGTGTCGGGCCCGTTGAGGATCCACACGCGTGCGCCCGGCACCGTTTCTTTGATCTCGCGCCGCCACTTGTAGACCAGGTGGGGCGGAGAGATGACAAGGACGCGGCGCAGTCCTTCCGCGATGGCGATGGCGGCCAGACAGATGGCCATCATCGTCTTGCCTGTGCCCATCTCGGCGTTGAGCACTGCGGCAGGACCGTCGTGGTCAAGCAGCGAGGTGGCCAGCGCGTGAATCGCGTCGCGTTGCGCCTCGAACGGCTTGCGTTTGAGCGCATCCATGACGGCATTGCGCGTCGGCAACTGCTTGCCGTCGTAGATCGGCGGGTTCTGACTGCGCACCTGTTGCAATAGTCCGGCGCCGAACTCGTTGATGAAATCGACCAGGTTAATCGGGCCGGCGTTGGTTGACGCTTCGAGCACGTCCGCCGGCGGCGCCGGCATGTCGACGACTGCATTCATGTGATGGATCTCCATGAGGATGCGGAGATCGCCCCCGTGGGCAGATCCCCGCGGGTTGGTGAAGAGATGAAGTTAGGAGGAGGTGCTCACGCCATGGCGAGCGCCAGCGGCGTCGTTGGCGACGCCGCGACCTGAGCCGGCAGCCGCAGTTGTCCTGCGGCCACCAGCTGGCTCAGCCGAGGCAGAAAGTGCTGCCCCAGCGCCACCCGCGCCCCCGCAATGGGGCCAAGAGGTGGGTAGATCCGATCGTCGATCAGTCGGACCATGCCGGCTGTCAACGCGAATTCCATGACCGGCTCACGCCAGTCATCGAGCAAGGGAACCGCAGACAAGGTCTTCACGGTTTCCCAGGTTTGATTCAGCAGTTGCGCGCGTTGTGACTCATCGAGCGGCTGAGCCGCGCGACGAAGCACCCAGGCGTGCCGGTTTGCCAGGTCGGGCTTGGCCAACGAGGTGTCAAACACCCACAGGTGACTGACGGGACCGAAGATGTTCTGACGAGGCAAGCGGCCGCTGTGCTTGGTGAGCCGGTCGGTGCCGCCGACGTCGACAGCGTGCGCCTGGCCCTCGCTGTCCACCAGGTGAAACCGGTCAACACCTTGCTCGGCGCGCGGCAACTCCATCGCGGACAGAAACTGCAAGGTCGCGTTGTCGCGACCGTAGATGGACAAAAAGAGAAACCGCCCTTCGCTGTCACGCAGACATGCGTCCGCGATGACATCGGGGAACTCTTGAACTCGGAACATCCTGCTCTCCTGAAAAGGAGGCGGACTATCGCGGCCTGACCGGCGCGGAAGTCCGCCGGGTTGGCTTGTTGCAAGGAAGGCGATGCGCCTGCCTTGCGAAGAGATGACCACCCCGAAGGGTGGTCGGTTGAGTAGAGGTCGTTCCGGCTCAGGGCCGGCGACGTTGGGTCCAGTTGCCCGACTTCAGGGCCTGGTCCGCTTCTTCGTGCGTCGGGTAGGTCTGCTCGGACTCTTGGGAACAAGTCAAACTATCTGGGTCCCATGTGCCGATGTAGAACGGAGTCCACGTGTTCTGTCTCATGACCTGCAGGGGCAGTGCCAAGTGGCAGTAGTCCCAGACAAGTTTGCCGCAGCCCGCGGGCAATCCGGGGCGGTCGATTGCAACGGTGACGTCGTCAAGCATGTTGCACCTCTCCTTCAATTGCGTACCCGAAGCGTCACGCCGAGATCCGTGAGCGCATCCCACAGGGATACGTCGCGGACCACCTGCCCGTCGCCTTCGCACGCGTTGCACCAGTCTTCCTCGTGTCCGATTTCCACGGCCGAGCTCAAGCCATTGGCTCGTGCCCATGCCTCTTCGTCGGGATCTTTCTGGTCGCGCGTTTCCACGAAGAAACGCTGCCAGACGGGGTTCGTCACGCGGCCGCTGCCTTGGCAGGCGTCGCACGACACGGTGCAGCGAATGGTGTAGGTCTTCTGTCCCATCTGAACTCCTTTCGAAGTGGGCGAAGTGACTCGCCCATCCCACGCGAGGCGGGATGGGTTGGTCGAGTTGCATCAGTGGACCAGCGGAGCCTGGGCGGCGAAGGGATCAACGATCACTGGGAACACCATGCGATCGCAGACGCGTGTCGGCTCGACATGCGAGACCGACGCCGGTGCCTTGCCCGCAGCAGGAACCTGCGGACATTCAGCGATGACGGCCTGTGCCTTGACTGCGCGGGCCAGACCAAGGATGGCCTTGCCCAGCTTCATCAAGGACGTCAGGACCGCCGCGGCCATTCGGCCCTTGCGGTAGGACTTCGCGAAGCGGATTCGGTCTCGCTGGACCGTCTCACACGCCGCGAGGTACACGCCTGCACGGTTCTCCTTCAGTTGCGGAAAGGCGTCCAAGTACTGCACGACGAGTCGTGCAGTCACCGGATCCTTCACGCGGCTGACGACACCTTGCCACTGCGTGAGATCAGTACGACTCAGCTCCTCGAAGACCGAGGTGGCTCGCGTATTGGGTTGAGAAGTTTTGTTCATGGGCGATCTCCAAAATGTGAACGGGAGATCGCGTCGAACCCTTGGCGGGGATCGGGAAGCAATCTTCCCGATCGGGTTTGACAAACATTACAGAAACTCCGGCCTCTTGCGAGGCGTGCGCGTTGCAGGAGTTGACGCGCTGCGAAAGGTGGCTGACTTTTCAGGTCGATCAGCCAACGACACGGATGCTCCAACTGTAAGCCCAAGGGCATGCGCGATCAACCATTCTTGGTTCCCTCTTGGTTGATCGCGCATGCCCCGGCCCGAAGGCCGAGGAACGCCGTCGGCAGCGCCGGCGTGTTCTCTCAACGGATCGTCACGATCTGTCCGAGCTGCGGGCCCGGCGTGAACTCGATCGCATTGATCACGGGAACGAACTTGTCGGTCATCGTCACGATCTCCGTGATGCCGCCGTCCGCGTCGGTTTCTATGACCTTGGCCTGGTGCTTCTGCTTGTGCGTGTCGCCCTTGATCAGCAACACACGCCCGGCGGGCGATTTGACGACGCCGGTGACCTGGCCGGCCGCCAAGGCCAGCGCCAGATGCCACTGCGACATGTCGCGAAGAGGCCGGCGATGTTCGCGGGCGCACTGTCCGAAGAAGTGTTCGAAACCGTCCCACAGCGTGGAGCGTTCGTAGCGACTCAACTCGTCGGCAAGCTGCGCAGGATCCATTCGAACAGCGTGGAAGCGGAAGTCATTGTCGTCCACCGCTGCCGGCACTCTGTATGGCTCGTCGCTCCACACTTCGGGCAGGACCTGCTCGGCCAACTCGCCGGCACGCATCTTCGCGAACTCGTCGAGCACCGCCTGGGGCGGGTGCCGCGGCCGATCCTTGATGCCGAAGATCACGCACTGCTTGAACTGCTGCTCGGGTGCCATGTAGACGCGCAAGTCACGGTAGTTGCGCGCCAGGAACGTGGCGAGCTCGGCATCGAGCACGTAGTGCGGCACGATGTACACCAGCACGCCGCGCTGAACAAGCAACGGCGTTGTCTTGCGCAGGAATGCCTTCTCCATGCGCTCGGCGGTCTCCGAGTCGCCGGTGTTCGCTTTGTCGGCGACACCGTACCCGTAGGGCGGATTCAAGAACAGCAAGCCGATGCTGCGTGGACTGATGACGACGTCGTGCATGTCGCTGTGGATCGCGCGGCTGAGCATCTGTTTGGCATGCCAGGCGCGCTCTTGATCGAACTCGATTCCGAGCGACTCGACCGACGTCCCTTGCTCCTGCAGCTCGTGCTGCAGTTCCGCCAAGGCCGTGCCCTCACCGCAACACGGGTCGAGAATTCGTGCCGTCGAGCCGGCCGGAACGATTGCATTCACGATGCGTTGAAGGGTCACTTCGTCGGTCGGGTAATACCCCGACTTGATGAAGTTGTGCGCGATGCGCGAAAAGATCAAAGCCATGCGGCCTCCTTAAAAGAGATCCGCAAGGAATCCCCCCGAGGGAGGGACTCCCTGCGGGGGTGGTTGCTGAAAGCTCAGGGGCGGTCGTTGGGTGTCCGGCCGCGGTACTTGTTGTGCATGTAGCGGATGTACGACTGGTCGAGCCCCTTGTAGAGGTCGACCATCCGTTCATCACACCAATGGCGAAGGTCACAAAGGAATTCCATGAGCTGGCTTGGCGAGTCACCGCCTTGCTCGCTCACTCCGCGAGACGCGGTATGGAACAGCATGACCGACTGCATGCGCCTTGCGCGTTCTTCTGGCCCCACGTTGGTGGCCATGGAACGTAAGCAGGCACGCGGGCGGGCTGGCAGCGACTGCTCGACGTCGGCGGGTAAGGTCGCGCAAACAACCAGGTGGTCGCCGTCGACCTCGGCCTTCACTTGGCCAGCCAGCAACGCCTGCGCCACGCGAGGGTCGATCTTGAAGCGCTCGCTGAGCTCGGCGATCAAGCCCGACGTGTCTTCACCGCGCACTTGCCGATGTTGAAACTCGGCCGCAGCGCGGACAAGGTCCAACGCAACGGTACTGACCTTGTGATCGTCACTGAGGGCAATCCGCAAGGAAGAGGCGGACTCCAATACGCGCACGGATGGGGATGCAACGTTCATGATTCAATCTCCAGTGGTTTGCGGGGCCCGCCCCATGCGGGGCGAGGCCCCGCGGGGTTGAAAATCAAAAGACAGTCAATCAATCCGCCTCGACCAGGTCGGGCTGTTGGCCAACCGAACGACGCAGCCGTCATCGTGGTTTGGCATCTCGTTCATGGAAATCAGCTCCTTTCAAAATTCGGCGGAGAACTCCGGAGAGCTCGTCCCCCCGTTCACGAATTGATGAGAGACTGCCGGGCATGGAAACCCGTCAAGCCCTCACGGTGGTCGAAGGTGGACGAGCAAGCCTCGAACTGGAGGCCTTGCTGTCCATCCCTCACGACTTTGCGAAGTTCCTGCGCATCAGCCAGTCGCTTGCGCGGCCGGCCAACTCGCCTCTTCGAGCTGTTGCATCAACGACGCCGGGAGCTCCCGAGTCGCCAGATCGTCACGAAGCACCAGGCGTATCGCTCTGACGATCGGCATGACCTCGGCGGTCTGCAGGTTCGTCAGCGCGGCTTCGAGCCGCACGACTTCTTCGTCCGTCGCGGTCTTTATCCAGGCCATGTAGGCCCGCCAGAAAGTGCGGATGCTTTCCTCATTTGAAGTGGTGGTTGGTTGAAACACGGGTGACTCCTTTCAAAGGTTGGCGGGCGTCACCACGTGCCGCAGGCCGTGTTGCACAGCCCAGTGGCGGAAAATTGATCTACAAAAAGGGATCTACAGGAACTCCAGGACCGGTGGTCCGTGCGTCTCTCAGGAGTTGAGGCGCCTCGACGATTGCGTCGTCACTCGTGCTGCTGCCGGCAGCCGCGGTTGAAACGCGTTGCACCGCAATGCGGTCTCCACAACGGTCGCTCTGGGCGGCTGTGGGAACCCCACGGGTTCTGCTTGAGATTGAAGATCGTTCAACGATGCCCTTCCGCTCGGAAGCGGGCACCCGTACATCAAGGGCCGAGGATGCCGATTAAGGGCGCGATCGACAGAATCGATCGCAAAGGCCACAGCTCATCGGGCAGCTGCTGCCCAGTTCCAAACCTTCCCACGCCAAGGCGCGGGCTTGCTGATGCGTCCATGAGGCGCAACAGAAAGCCCGCTGAGCAAAAAAAGCGGGAAGGAGGTGGTACGCAGAGGCGTTCCACAAAGGAACGCCTCCTGGCGCGATTAAGCCGGCTCGCCGGATGGATCCCAGGTCTGCCGCTTCGCGTCGAAATTGAAACCCAGCTTGCCGAGTCGTTCGGCCTGTGCACGGAAGCGCACACGGTCGTCGATCGTCGGATCCAGCTTGAGGGGTATGCGGCGAACCACATTGTCGTGGATCTCGTCGCCGAACAATTCGCGATCGGCCGCGCTTTCGGCGTCGGCCTCATTCTTCTTCGATGCGCCTCGCCGGGTGGTCAGGCGCCTGGCAGGCTGGGGAGCAGCTTCTGGGGTCTCCGGTTTTGACCGCACGCGCAAACGCGGCGGTTCGTCCACGGGATCCAGCTCGCTGGGCTCCTTGCTGGCACCGGCGGGCAGACCCCGCTCGGTGTCGACCTGGACATCGTTCAGCCGGGCGCGCAACTCGGTCACACCGCGCCCGAAACTGACGTACTGGCTCAGATAGATTTCGCTGATCCAGAACGTGCCCTTGTATTCGCCTTCAGCGAACTGGTCCAGCAACGGGTCCTTGACCTTGAATTCGCCGAAATCGGTCGTGAGATCGGCCACACAGAACGGGCCGTTGCGGCTTTGCTTGATCCTTTTGACCTGCAGGGTGCCTTTGGTCTTGAGCATTGGACTCTCCGTGGTTTGCGCAAAGGAACGCGCCGGAGAGCTCGAGCCCGGCCGGGCGCGAATCCCGGCGGGCGTTGGAAGTTGAAGTAGAAACCGCCAGCCTCTTGCGAGGACTGGCGGTTGTTCAGAAGGCAGCGTCAGCTTTCCAAGCAGACGCGGCGAGGTTGCATAGCAGTAGAAAAACTCTGTTGGCGGAACGTTGTCAGCTACCGCAGTGTTCTCGCGCGACTTACAGTGACCCCAGGCCTTGCAGCCGTACACGCTCCAGGGGTTGACGTGTCTCGTTTGTCGGGGGTGAGCCCGTCCAGTTTAATGACCGCAAAACTGGCAAACGCGGGGATGTTTGGCAAGCATACACGAGCACGGAGGGCGGCGAAAGATCGATCGACTGCCCGACTGCCACCATTACCATGCCAGCACGCACAACTCGCCCTGCTCCGGCCAGCGACCGGTGATGATTCGAAACCAGTCTTCAGCCATGAATCCAGTGACACCCTGAGCACGGACCTCGCGCACCCGCTTGAGCGTGATCCCGTGATCGGCCTTGATTCCACGCAGCGTTCGATGGTGGCGGCGCATCAGCCGCACGATGTCCGCTCCGGTCAGCGTGCGCACGAAAGCCCTCCGGTGTTCGATGCCTACAGTGTTCGCATCCTTCAGCTTGGAAAATTCGATAGGCATGTTCTTCTCCTTCGAGGCTATATCGCCAACTCGGTCCAACTGTTTCGCGTCACCATGATCGCCCCGTTGTTGACGATGATGGCAAAGACCCACATACGCTTGCACAAGGCGCTCATCCCAGTCATGTCGATCCTTGTGAGATCGAGGCCAGCGGCGCGTTCATTGGTGGAGATGACCCACGCGCCTGCAGCCGCGATCAGCATCGCCATGGCGGCAAGCAAGTGACGAATCGCCAGATGGCGACGAGGTTGAACTTGTTTAACTTTCATGGATGATTTCCTTTGGTGTAGGTAGAGGACTGGATGATTTACAGCGTCGCGGCCGAGGAAGCGCGCGATGGTTTTGCGGATGCCGGTGCAGTGGTGGGCAACGTGAAGCAAAGCCGAAGCGCCCTCGTTCCACGCCGCGTCCAGCGCCACCAGCCAGCGACTTGCCAATAACCCGGATCCGGTTCGCAAATGCTATCGAACGGGATCTGAAGGCGACCTTTGAGATCGAGCTGATTCGGCGTGAACTGCTTTGTCTTGAACGCAGTACCGCGTCCGAAGACGCGATCGCCGGCCTTGCTCAACAGGCTGTCGAATGTGATTGAAGAAAAAGCCCCGCCGAAGCGGGGCTTGTTTGCGATGTCGAACCTCGGACTCAGGCTTCGACGTAGTCGCGGACGCGGGAGCGATCCTTGACTGGCGTAGCGGCCTGGCGACGTTGGGAGCGGGCGTTACCACCCTCTTCCTGCGCTGGCGTGCGAGGCGCTTGCGCTTCGCCGCCTTGGCGCTGCTGCGGCTCACGCTCGGCACCTTGCGGTGCTTCACGTTCGCCGGCATCGTCACCGTTTTCGTCATCGTCCTTGCGTTGGTAGACGACTTCGTCGTCGACCTTCACGTAGGTGATGAGCAGCAGGCGGCCCTTGATCAGCGTGGCTGTCTCCATCTCACCAGTAGGCTTGCCGTGCTCGTTGAACGCCTTGCGCTCGTAAGAGTGCGGGTAGATATCACCCAGCTTGAAAGCGATGAAGACCTTGCGGTTTGCATCGACGTCCTGCTTCAACTGCTCGACCAACACTCCGGCCTCTTCGCCACTGACTCTGAGGTCGAAGTAGGTATAGGCCGGATCGGTGACTGCGCCGCGCAACGCGTTGACAGCGCATGCGAGGAATGGCTCGCTCTTGCGGCCCTTGCTCGAAGGATTGACCCAACGAACACGTGACAGGTAGCCGCAGCCGGACACCTGAAGGTTGAAATAGGCCTCGTCGGATGAGGCTTGCGATTGGTTGTGGGACTTGGTCATAGCGATCTCCAAAGTGTGAACGGGAGATCGCTCCACCCCTTGCGGGATCGGGAAGCTATCTTCCCGATCGGGGGTGACGAACATTACAAAAACTCCGGCCTCTTGCGAGGTGTGCGCGCTACAGGAGTTGACGCGCCTCATGAGTCCACGAGGGACAACATGCGACAAAGCTACCTGCAGCTGGCTCAGTCGTCAAGAGCGCTGCACATTCTGTTGCGGGTTCGTCAGCATCTGCCGGAGTACGTTCGTACGCCGAGACAAGATCAGCCGATGGTTGGTGAGTTCGATGCTGGTCGCGCGACGTCTTGCGACGTCGCCTACACATGCGTATCGACACCTATTCAGGCGAGCTCGAGCTCGGCGCGCACCGCCTCCACCACGTCCTCCTCAATCTCCGTCTTCGCTTCGATGAGGCGCCAGATCTTCTCGTCGATCGTTCCGGGAATGAGGGGCATCAGGACGTTCACGTCGCGCGTCTGTCCCATGCGGTACGCACGGTCCTCCGCCTGGCGCATCACGGCCGGAACCCAGGGGCAGCTCCCGAAACAAACCCAGTTGGCTTTTGTCAACGTGATGCCCACGCCCGCCGCCGAGGTGGTGGCCACAAAGACCTTGATCGACGGGTCCGTCTGAAACGCATCGATCGCCCGTTGCCGCTTGCTCATCGAATCGGCACCGACCAGCGTGACACAGCCGATGCCGCTGGCCGCGAGGGCATGCTTCAGCGTCTCCACCGTCTGCATGTACTCGCAGAAGATGATGAGCTTGTCTTCCTCTCCCAGACCCTGTGCCGTCTCGATCAGGAACTCCGTCTTGAGGGCTTCGAGGGTTTGGCGAAGCTTGGTGATCTTGGGCATGACCGTCAGGCTCATGTCCTTCATCACCTCGTGATACGCGGCAAGGCCTTCCGAGGGCGAGACATAGCGCACATGCCGAGTCTTGGTCCCGAGCTCGGTGAGAACGTCTTTACGCCGACGCAGCATCCATCCCTTGAGCGCTTCGGCCAACAGCGCACGTTTTTCGGGCGATCCCGCGTACTGCTTGCGGAACTCCGCAAGCTCCATGCGTCCGAGTGCATGACCGGACAGCCTCAATAAAGTGTGGAGCTCGACCTCGCGGCTGAGCAGCGGCGTGCCGGTGATGACGAAGCGGCGCGGAATGCGGCCGGCCATCATGAAGGCGTTGCGCGTTCGCCCTGCGTGGGCCTCTTTCAGGTAGTGCGCTTCGTCGACTGCCATCACGCGGAAGTCGAGATCCTTCTCTTTGACCAAACCGCCGAGTCGCTCGTAGTTGGCGATGACCCAGTCGCATCCGGACAGGGTCGACATGCGATCCTCGCCGACCATGCCGATGCGCGCATTCGGATAGACCGCGAGGATCTCGCGCTCCCAATTGATGCGAAGCGTCGCTGGGCAGGTGATGAGTATGCGACCCTCGGCACCGGCGGACAGGCGGCAGGCCACTATCGACTGTCTGGACTTTCCAAGACCCATGTCATCCGCCAGGCAAGCGGACGTCTGGGTCGCCAGGTGCCGAACGCCAGCGACCTGGTAGCTGCGCAAGCCTGCTGAATCAGCAATGCCTGCAAGTGCAACTTCGTCGATGCTCAGGCGCTGGATCGCTTCGCCGATCGTCGAGAGAAAACCGGTCCCCTGCTCTTCCTGGTCCCCTGCCGTTTCGCCAAATGGCGGCGATGCAGCAGGCACCGTGAGCGGCAATGGCGACGTTCCCACGGATAGCAAGGCCTCGAGAACCACCGCCTGCTCGTGGACGAAGACGAACACCTCGTCGACGCCAGCGTGCTCGCGCAGCGCCTTCAAGATCGCTTCGACGGGACGATGGATTTCCCACGCGGCTGCGTTCTTGTGAAAGCGCCCGTTCAACCCGCGCAGACACTTGACGACGGGCTGGTCGTAGAGCGAGCTGACGGCACACCCGCCTGTGGTGAGCGGGAAGATCTGTACGTCGAGCAGTTTGGTGAAGAAGTCGCGGTCCGGATTGGCCAGCGCAGCCTCAATGGGCTTGTAGGCCTCGTCGAAATCGAAGCGGTGCCCCTGCAAGACCTTGCGCAGCCAATCCACCACCTGGCCTGCGGAGACGGCTTCAATGACCCACATGCGACGCGCGCCGAACCACGTCGCGCCCGCCGTCTTCAGATCCTTCGCAGCCCCATCGACATAGGTGAGAGTGAGCCCGAGCCGGCGCCCATCGCTGACTGTCCGGTGGACGAGCTCGGGCAGTGCGAGAGCGACAGGCTGCAGTCGGTCGTCAAACGTACTCAACTGGGCTTCCCGCGTCGCCGTGCAGCATCCAACAAGGCGATGCGAGGGAGTCCACCACGGTCACCCGCCCGCCACAGGTCCGCAAGGCCTAGACCCGGTCGGCTTGCGCGAGCAGCAGCGCGCGATAGAGCGCCTTGATCGCGACCGACAAACGGTGCATCTCGTTGCGGGAGCTGTGCTCGTCGATGTCGAGATCCACGCGAGTCACCTTCTCACCGGCCTTGGCCTCCAGGATCCTTTGTGCATAGTCTTTGAGCACCTGGGCAGCGTGAATCACATTGGCCCGCAGCCAGTAGAGCAAGGCGCCGAATGTCAGCAACGTTGCAGTGACAGCAAGCGACGCGGCCAAATTCATTTGCTGAAACAGCGCGCCCGCACCGCTTCCCCGAATCGGCACGGACACGCTCACGATGCCGGCAAATCCGCCTTCCTTGAATCCCCAGCCTTGCGAGCCGGTGAACTTGTTGCGGATCGCCTCGGGGCTCCTCTCGGGCGTGTCGTGGCAGGCCAGGCACGAGGCCGTGGCGACCAGACGCTTCGCGTAAACGAGACGATCACCCGAGACCTCGTGGTACTCCGCGTTCGCAGGGTCCGCGGAGCGGAGCTGTTCGATGGCCGTCAGCTCGAAACGATTCGGGGTATTGCGCAAATCGAAGACGCGGTCGCTGGTCACACGAAACCGCTCGACGCCGCCCATCTTCTCCACCACTGCCGACAACTCGCGCTGAACATGCGAAGGATCCTTGTGATGAAAGGTTCCACCCGTCTGGGTGATGGCGACCGTGCCTGACACCGGCACCGAGGCCTTGTCCGCGCCGGATGAAATCGCGCTGGGTCGTGCCTGCCTATGCTCAAGGAAATCGCCGACCTGGAAGCTCGTCTCCGTGGGCTCGCTGAGGACCCACACGCCCCGGTACTGGCTGGACCAGTTGCCAAGGGCTTCGACCATGGACGCAGTTACTCGCGCATGTTCTAGCGCCTGCGCTTCACCCAGTGAATTGCGCATCGTCACCAGTGCAATGGTGCCCAGCACCAGCAGTGCGCCTATCAGAGCAGCGAACTGCAGCAGCAGGCTTTGTCGGGAGAATGAGCGCAGCATCATGTCCGCCTGGCTCCGGCCAGCCGCAGGAACGCGCGACGGTCGTCGAGATCGTCGAGCAGCAAACTCGCCTCGTTGACGACGTCCTGATGCTCCATGCTTTCGTCAACGAGGCGGGACTGCAAGCTCGCATAGATGGTCCGCACTCGGGGCTCGGCTTCCGAAGCGATGAACTCCCGCAGGGCCGTGATGATCTCCACGAGCCAGGTCGGCTCAAGTCGTGCCGAGCGAGCCGCACTGCGCACAGGCTCTCCACGAAGGATTGCCGCCAGAATCCGCCGATCGCGCAACAACAAGTCAGTGGCACCGCGTTGCATGGCGTAGTGGCGATCCGATGGCAACGGGTTGTCGCTGACCAAGTAGATCGGCACTTTGATGCGATTGTGAGTGCGCAAATTAGACGCAAGCTTGCAGCCGCTATCGCGGCTGTGGGTCAGCGTGATATCCGCGATGATGAAGCTGAGTTCGTTGCGCAAGGTGATCGCCGTCGCCACTGCTTCCAGGTGATCGGGTGCGAAATCCACGATCGCGGGCAGATCCGAGAAGCGATCTGGGTGCGAGGTGACGATCAGGACGCGTGGCCGAGGGGCAGCGCTTTCTCTGGGAAAGTTGGCGGAATCCTCGTAGCTGGTGTTCGTAGGCACCAGCTTGATGTGCGGGCTGGACATGGGCTCCCTTTGATGCGTTGTGGAACGGCGGTGAAGCCCTGTCAGCTTTCTGGCGACTGAGCGGTCTTGTCGGTGGTCCTCAATGCTCGACGGTAGGTCGAGAGATCGACCAGGCTCACGCAGTGGGCGAGCTCGTATGCCCCGTCGAGGGCTGGCCTGTACATAGTCAATAGAAAATGTGTCATGTAAGTTTCCCTAGCCGGTTGCAAGCCGCACAATGCGCGTGCCTTGAGGGAGGTTCGCGTTTGACTGGCCTTGATCCGAAGATAGATTTAGGAACGAGGAATCGACGTGACAGATTCAGAGAAAAAACAGTCATCGCACGCGCTGCGACTTGGCGTCGGCGCCTTTCATCCCCTGATGTCGGTGGTTCACCCGCACCAACTTGAGGTCCTCGACTTTTGCTGCTATGCGAACGTCATCGACGTGCGCTCGCCGTCGGAATTTCACGATGACCACATCCCCGGCGCGATCAACGTCCCAGTCGCGATCGATTGCGAGTCCGACAACTTTGATGCCAAGGCAGACTCAGACGTCGACGCTGCAGAGCGAGCCGGAGAGGTCGTCATTCGGCGAAATATCGAATTGCTGATGACGACCCAGTGGGTGTCGGCCGAGGTGGACGCCGAGTATTTGATTTACAGCGACTGCGGAGGCATGCGCAGCCGCTTCTTCGCCGCTGCATTGCGCGAGCGAGGCATGAACGTCGACGTACTTCCGGGGGGATGGCGCGCTTATCGCCGTTGGGTCAGCGCAGCGCTGCTCGCGCTGACTGGCCTGTATGACTACCGCGTCCTGTGCGGCCCGAACGGTAGCGGCCAAAGTCGCTTCCTGCTTGCGCTGGCCGAAGCCGGCGAGCAGGTGGTGGATCTGCGATCGCTGGCATGCCACACCGCCGCGCTGGAAGGCGTGCTGAACATTCAGCAGCCAACGCAGAGACAGTTCGAAGGAGAACTGATCGAAGTGCTGCGAAAGTTGGATCCGACCAGACCTGTCTGGATCGAAGCCGTCAGCCAACGACTCGGCGCCCTCTCGGTGCCGCAAAGTCTTGTTATCTCGTTGCTGCGCTCACAGCCAGTGTTCATGGATGCGCCAATGTTCGAGCGCGTGAAGTGCTGGCGCGAGGAGCAGCCAGCCATCGCGTTGGATCCTGTGGGATTCGTCGGAAAACTCGAAGGCCTGACGAAGCTGGTTGGCCGTGATGAGTTCGAAACATGGAGACATCTGGCACGGGGCGGGGACGTCGACGACCTGCTCGAGCGAATCCTCGTTCATCACGTCGACCCTACCTATAAACGTTCGACTCTGCGCAATTTCGCACCCGTCGCTGATCGCGGCGTGACCATCCATCTGGAATCTCTGTCGTTGGACGAACTTCGACTGGTGGCTGGCGACGTGTCGAATGACGATGCGAGTTTGCCGACTGAGGCGCGAAGCTTGCATGGCGACTACGGCCGCTAAGAGGTCAAGTCGTTCGATCGGCGCTCGTTCGATCATGGACATACGATCTGCATTGGCTCAGTGCCCTCACCTTCGTCGAAGAAGTCCAGCGACCACACAAGTACTGCTCAACACGTGCAGTGGCTTGCACACGCACGTTGGCCGGCGCAGTGATCAGCTCGACGGCAGCCCATGGCGGCCTGACTCTGTTGCCCCAACTCCTGGCTTGACAGATAAGCACCGACTGGAATGGACGAAAAGTCGCACTATTACTGAGCCGGCCATTTCTGGCGCCGGCTCATGGCGACCGCCCTCACCCACTACGACCGCGAGTGCTGAAATCGTTGATCACGCTGACAGCATCCACGCCCGACTAGACGAGCATGATGGTCGGCTGCAAACTGAGAATGAACGTCTTGAGCCGTGAGAGAGTCTGGGCGAGCCCGAACAGCGCCACGACGCTGAACCGTGAACTTCCGAGCTGACGATTGATCATGCGGCGACAGTACACAGCGGATCGGTGGTCAGTCGTAGACTGACCACCTCATCAGTGCAAGGAGTTGGCATGTCCGATTCTGAAGACCTGCTTGGGCGCGGCGACACCGCGCCCGACTTCGCCTTGCCGGGCACCGACGGCAGGACCTGGCGTTACGCCGACGTGGCCGGCCCGAAGGGGTTGGTGGTGATGTTCATCTGCAATCACTGTCCGTACGTGAAGGCGGTGGTCGACCGCATTGTGCGCGACGCCCGGTTGCTGCGCGAGCTCGGCGTCGGCGCGGTGGCGATCAGCAGCAATGACTCGGCCACGTACCCCGAGGACTCTTTCGAAAACATGAAGGCGTTCGCGCGCCAGCACAGGTTCGACTTTCCCTATCTCTACGACGAGTCGCAGGACGTGGCGCGCGCGCACGGCGCGGTGTGCACGCCCGAGTTCTTCGGTTTCGACCGCGACCGCGTGTTGCAGTACCGTGGCCGCCTCGATGCGTCGGGCCGCCACCCAGCGGCCCCAGACGGGAAGCACGAGCTGTACGAGGCGATGAAGCAGGTGGCCGAGAGCGGACGCGCGCCGGATCAGCAGACTGCAAGCATCGGCTGCTCGATCAAATGGAAGCTTGAATAAGCGGCGGGGAAGCTCGATCGATGACTGGCAACTTCCGGTTGCTCGGAGTCGACCACGTCGTACTGCGGGGTGCACGACGTGCCACGCACGGCACGCTTCCACATCAATGGGCTCAGCGGCCCATGGGCCGCACAGGAACACAGGGGCATCTTTCCGAGTCCCCAGGACAGATCCTCCGTGTGCGACGGCCAGCGACTGCGGTTCAAGCCCATGGTCGTCGCTGTCCGACTCATTACCTGAGGTTCGAGATGACACGCCAATGGCAAGCAAGCAGCGACCTCAACCGCACGATCGACGAACTTGGTCGACCAGTCTGCACGACCTGACCGTCATAGCAGTTCGCATGCCGGCGACGTGTCGGCGACCTGCCGCTCGAATTTGTCCGTCGGCCTTCGCTGGACAGCCATTTGCAGACCTACAGGGCGACGCACCGAGCGGCAGCATCAGACTGTCTGCCGACGTTCAACCTCGGGCTGCTGAATGACGTCGGCTGCACAAAGCTGACCTACGCGGCCGTTCTCGGCGAACGACCGGTCCACCTCGCAACTTGACCTTCGCCAACTCCATCTGGGAGAACCCAGCTCGTCGACAGTGTTCGTTCGGCGATCACAACCGAGGACCGTGCCGAGAGCGTGTGTGAACGACTGCATTCGAAAGTCGCGTGCTCGCGGTATCGACCCCTAGCTGTCCTCAAAAGCCGCGAACGAACCGACTGGAAGCCGCCATTCCTTATGAGTAAGTCGAGGATTCAATGGTGCCCTTCAAAGCCGAAGATACTGACACCTAGGTCGCCCATCCATTCAAAGTTTTCATGAAAGCGAATTGCCACAATTGGACGCGGCAAAAAGGTCAGGCAATCCAAGGTTCACTTGGGGCCGACCGGGAAAACGCCCTGCTGGT
The DNA here is from genome assembly GCA_021153565.1 of Rhizobacter sp. Classification (GTDB taxonomy): domain Bacteria; phylum Pseudomonadota; class Gammaproteobacteria; order Burkholderiales; family Burkholderiaceae_C; genus Albitalea. Next base: position 769 of record JAJKJU010000002.1, on the reverse strand, counting down.
CTGAATTCATCCAAAGTTCACTGAACTTCTTGTTCGGCAGCGATCCGGATGCGGCGGGTCCAGGTACTGGGGCTGTTTTGCCCCAAGGATCTGAAATGCTTGTCGAGGTCTCGCCGATCCGCTCGACAATGGCAAAGTGGTGTCCCGACTTCTGTCCTATTTGGGGGCTGAAGAGGCCGATAAACGGCGGCATCTCCTTCGTGGCCCGCAGCGGTTGCGGACCACTTCCGTCCCCGTACTTCGGGCTACCTCCCAGAAACTTCGTTGTAGGATGAAGTGCATTGAGGCCATCCGCAATCTGCCAGGGGTAATGGGGTCCGTTGACTACCGTACTGGCTGCCGCAGCAAATGCCTCTGGTGTGACGTGTACGCCCGCCCGACGAAGCATGTCTACACCACACGCAATGCCGCAACCGAACTCCTGTGTCTGGCCCGCCATAGTGAGATGAACGGCTGCGTTGCTTAGAGGCAACCCGTTGCCCCCACCGCGCGTTGGGGAGGGACTGCCGAAAGTGACAGGTCGCGAGGCCAGCTGCTGTGCGGCCACCCGCTCGTTGTTGATCCGCTCGGTGCTGAGTCGCGAGGCCAACTGCTGCGCGGCCACCCGCTCGTTGCTGATCCGCTCGGTGCTGAGTCGGGAGGCCAACTGCTGTGCGGCCACCCGCTCATTGTTAATCCGCTCGGTGCCGAGTCGGGAGGCCAACTGCTGCGCGGCCACCCGCTCGTTGCTGATCCGCTCGGTGCTGAGTCGCGAGGCCAACTGCTGTGC
>JAJKJU010000001.1 GCA_021153565.1 Rhizobacter sp. | reverse complement strand
GTTTTGGGGGCGCTGGGCGGGATGCGATGCAAGGCGCTCCGAGCGCCGTGTGGCGAGCCACACAAGTGAGGAGCAACGCCGCAGCGCGCCCGCCCAGCGCCTCCAAAACGGAATATTGTTTCGGGCCAAATCCTTAGCACGAATTCTGTTGCCAGCCAAACTTTGGCATCGGCGCGCCGCCCCCATTGTTCGCGACAAAGCTGCGACGACATAATGTCCGAACGAACGCCACTGGCAACGAGATGCCCATCACTGCCCAGCTTCAACGCTTTGTCGACGACGAACTGTTACGCGCCGCGCCTCTGGCCGAAGAAACGGCCGCACTAAGCCTCGCTCAACTCAAGCAGCCTCGCGAAGGCATGCTCAGCAAGTCAGAACGCGAGCACTACTATGAACTGGTGCAGGCGCTGCCCAAGCACAAGACCGCGTACGTGCGCACTTTCAGCGAATGCTTGCGCCAAGTGGTGATGGCTGACATGCTGGGCACGGACACGGCGCCCAGCCCCCCTGTGAAGGCGCGCGGGCTCGAACTCATGGACGAGGCCCGGATCCAGGAGGACATCGAGATTTCAGGCGCGGCGCAGCTCATCTCCGGCTCTGCCGAGTGGGAGTTTCGCGAGTTGCAGACCTTCACCGCGACTCTCGCCGGGCAGACGCACGTCACCTCAGACACCAACCCACTGCGACCGCTCGCCTACGCCCGCGCGCTCTGGGACGCCGCCTGCGCCGTGACACCCCTCCCCGTGCAACGTGTCATCTTGCTGCGCACGTCTGCGGGCGTGATGTCGGGCCAGTTGAAGAAGGCGTGGGCCGCAGCATGCACGCGGCTCGAAGCGCAAGGCGTGGAGCCAGGGCTGTATCGCACCGTGGTGATGCCCGCGGGGCCGATGGTGCACCGCGCTTCGACGCACGACCTGACCCAACCCGGCGCACTCGAAGAGATCTTGTCGAGCATGCCGAGTGCGCAGCCAACTTCGAAAGGCGCCGCGACAGGACCGCAGGCACGCGTGATTCATGCGCAGAGTCCGGCCTTCGAGCTGGCCTTGAATAAGCTCGAAGGACTGCTCTCCAGTGCCAACAAGACCGGGGCGGCTCCGCCAACGTCGCCGCAACTGCGCGAGCATCGTGCGACCCTGCTTGCGAGCGTGCCGGATACGGTCGATCGTCAGATTGTCGAGTTGCTGTCGCGCCTGTTCGAGGCTGTTCTGTCCGACCCGCGTCTGCCGCCCGCGTTTCGCATCGTGATGGCGCGACTGCAGGTGTCGGCCCTGCGGGTGGCGCTGATCGACCCGACCATGGTCCAAGCGCACGATCACGTGGTGTGGCGACTCATGAACCGCATCGGCAGCGCGGCGGAAACCTATACCCGTACCACCGACCCGCGCTGGGCCGCACTGCTTGCCTACTGTGAAACGCTGGTCGACGACATCCAGCGCGCGTCAGTACAAGACACCCATCTCTATCGACTGAGCCTGTCGCGGCTTGACGCGTTCCTCGGCGAGCAACTCCGCGAGCAGCAGATCCGCGCCCAACCGACCATCGACACACTCATTCGCATCGAACAGCGCGAACAGCTGGAACGTCAGATTTCGCATCGGCTGACCGAACAGATGGTGCCGATCCGCACCGCGGCAGGCATTCGCAGATTCATCACCGGCAGCTGGGCCACGGTGCTGGCCGAATCCATGCAGCGCAACGGAGAGAAATCGGAAACCACTCTCGAATACCTGAGGGCCACCGACGACCTGCTATGGAGCCTGCGACTGCCCGATCACCCGCAAAGCCGCAAGCGCTTGATTGCGATGCTGCCAGGTCTCTTGCAGCGCTTGCGCTCCGGCATGGGGATGCTGGGCGTGCCTGAAGGAGAACAGCAGGCGGTGCTTGATGAGTTGATGGCCGTGCACGCCGAGGCGCTGCGGCCCGGAAAGACGGGCACGCCCGAAGCCGAGCTCTCACCGCAGGAACTCATGCAGCGCATCCGAGACGAGACGACCACCTGGGACATCACCAGCCGGCAGCCGTTCAGCGATTCGCTGATCGACCTGTCGTCGATGGAAACCGTGCCTGCCGAGATCCTGCCAGGGCCGCTGTCCACGCAGGATGACGCAGCGCACATGGTGGAATCCATGACGCTCGGCTCACGCCACCATGCGTTCCTGCACGGCCGCTGGACGAGGGTTCAACTGCTGTGGCGCAGCGGACGTGGGCAGTACTTTCTCTTCGCGGGCACCGACCCCTTGCAGACTCACTCGATCACACGGCGCGCACTCGAGCGGCTCGGCGAAGAGCGCTTGATGAAGCCGCTGGACGACGTGTCGCTTGTCCAGCGATCGGTGGACGCCCTGATGCAAAAGCTGACACTGTCGCAGTAAGTACCCGGCAGCAGGGCTGACGAAGCGCAGTACTGGACATTCAGATCATCGTTTGCACTTCAACTGCCAACGCAGCTTCGATTTCATTTCATCTTCAAGAGCGCGGGTGCGTCCATGCATGCAGCACCATCGCCGCATCGCCGACACCCGACTTGTTCAATGCCGAGAAGAGCGCGACGCCCACGTCGGCTTCGTCGGTGGTCATCTCGCCCAGCGCGGCCTGCGCCGCAGACAGCGCGTCCCGCGATTCTTTGCGATTGAGCTTGTCGCATTTGGTGAGCAAGACCAGCAGCTTGACCGATCCGTTGCCCACACGTGGCGAGACAAAGTCGAGCAGTTGCCTGTCGAGGTCGGTGAAGCCCAGGCGCGAATCGACCATCAGGACCACGCCGGTGAGGCTTCTGCGGACCTCAAGGTAGTTGGCCATCACCTGCTGCCAGCGCAGCTTGGCACCGCGCGCGACGGCAGCGTAACCGTAGCCGGGCAGATCGGCGAACAAGGTGTCGGGCGTGAGCTTCGGGCCAAGCTCGAAGAGATTGATGTGCTGTGTGCGGCCAGGCGTCTTCGAGGCGAAGGCGAGTCGCTTTTGCTGCGTGAGCGTATTGATCGCAGTGGACTTGCCGGCGTTGGAGCGCCCCACGAAGGCGATCTCGGGCAACTCGGTTTGCGGCAGTTGATCGAGCTGGCTGGCGGTGGTGAGGAAGCGCGCGGTGTGCGTCCAGGCGAGAGCGATCTTCTCCTCGGCAAGCGGTGCGGCGCCGTCTTTTGCGGTCTGTCTTGTATCGGTCATGGAGGCGCCCAAAGCCATCATTGTAAAATCTCGAGGTTTTGCACCAAAGAAACCAATAACCGTCATGAAGTCAGCTGCCCTTTTGCTTTCAGGCCTCCTGCTCGCCATGGTCACTGCTATTGCGTCGGCCAACGAGGCAGCCGCCGCGTCCGCGGGGCCCGATCTGGCAAAGGGTCAAGCCAAGTCGACCGAAGTGTGCATGGGTTGCCACACCAACGACGGCTCGCGCGGCAGCCCAGCCAACCCTATCCTGCAGGGTCAGCACCCCGCATATCTCGTCAAGCAATTGACCGAGTTCAAGGCCGACAAGCGCCAGAGCCCCATCATGAAGGGCATCGCATCAAGCCTCTCGGACCAGGATATGAAGAATGTGGCCGCGTTCTACGGCAGCAAGCAGGCCAAGCCAGGCTTCGCCAAGAACAAGGACCTGGTCACCCTGGGTGAAAAGATCTACCGCGGCGGCCTGGCTGACCGCCACATCGCCGCTTGTGCCGGCTGCCACGGCCCAAGCGGTGCCGGCATCCCCTCTCAGTACCCCCGCCTTGCCGGCCAGCACGCCGACTACACCGAGGCGCAGTTGAACGCCTTCCGCAGCGGTGTGCGCAAGAACAGCCAACAGATGACGGGCATCACGCTCGAGATGACCGACAGGGAAATCAAGGCCGTGGCCGACTACATCGCCGGCTTGCGCTGATGTTTTGACATGCTCAATGAAAAAGGCCGGTCTTGCATCGGCCTTTTTCATGCACAAATGACCATGTTTCCCGTGGGCATCGGGCGCGGTTGGCACTCTCAAGCTGGCGGCAAGATGCGCGGCGTATAGTCGTTTCCACCTCGACTATCGCGCCCCGACATGCCTTACGTCCGACGCAATGCCGATCAAAGCATCAGCAGCTTGCACCGCGAGCGCACCCCGGAAGCCCCTGAGTTTCTCGACGACTTTCATCCCGACGTTCAGGCTTTCGTCGGGCACGCCGCGCGTGCACCAGAAGACTTCAACCGCCTCGATGCCGACTTCGTACGCGTGATCGAGGACGTGATCGACACTCTGATCGTCAAGAACATCATCAACATCACCGATCTGCCCGCTGAAGCGCAGGCCAAGCTCTTTGCGCGCAAGAGCTTCCGCGAGCGGGTGTCGAAGAGTTCGTTGCGCCTGTTCGAGTCGACGGACTTTGGCGACGTCATCTGAGAGGCTGAGAGTATTTCGATCATGCCCGCTCATCACATCAAAAGACCCCTGCTCGTCGTTGCAAATGCTCGACATAGCCCGGGCTATGGCTGCGCTTTGCGCCTAGATCAGGCGCCTTTTGACGCGCTGCTCGGGCACGCTCGAAAAACTCCCAGCCTCTGATTCATCGTCCGGCCCAACTCGAGCAACGTAAGATTTCTTTCGCTCCGCCCGACAGATGCATGTCCGGTCATGGAACCGGCTCGACGCTTGCAGTTCAAACCGCCACCCGACCGGATAACGCCATGCATTTGCTCAAAGACCGCGGCTTCGCCGTCCCGTCCTCTGAAGTCACGTCGCGCGACGTCTACGAAGGCCGACGCCACATGCTCAAGCTGCTGGCCATGGGTGCAGCGGGAGCTACGCTCTCCGCCTGGGCCGGACGCGATGCTTTGGCGCAATCGACCACCGTCCGACCGAACAAGCTCGCCGCGCTCCCGGGCTCACGCAGCTCTGTCGGCGGCACCATGGAAAAGCTCACGCCGTACCAGGACGTGACAACTTACAACAACTTCTACGAGTTTGGCACCGACAAGTCCGACCCTGGCCGCAATGCACATACGCTAAAGACCCGACCCTGGACCGTCGCCGTCGAAGGCGAGGTGAAGAAGCCCAAGGTCTACGACATCGACGAGTTGATCAAGCTCGCGCCGATGGAAGAGCGCATCTATCGTCTGCGCTGCGTTGAAGGCTGGTCGATGGTGGTGCCCTGGATGGGCTACTCGATGTCGGAGCTGATCAAGCGCGTCGAGCCCACGGGCCAAGCGAAGTATGTCGAGTTCGTGACGCTGGCCGATCCGAAGACCATGCCCTATGTCGGTTCGCGCGTGCTCGAATGGCCCTACATCGAAGGCCTGCGCATGGACGAAGCCATGCACCCGCTCGCCCTGCTCACCTTCGGCCTCTACGGCGAGGTATTGCCCAACCAGAACGGCGCGCCGGTGCGTGCAGTACTGCCCTGGAAGTACGGCTTCAAGAGTGGCAAGTCGATCGTGAAGATCCGCTTCGTGGAAAAGGAGCCGCGCACGAGCTGGGTCAAGGCCAACAGCGGCGAATACGGCTTTTACTCGAACGTGAACCCGAAGGTGGACCACCCACGTTGGAGTCAGGCCACCGAGCGCCGCATCGGCGAAGACGGCATCTTCCAGAAGAAGCGTCCGACGCTGATGTTCAACGGCTACGAATCGCAAGTCGGCCAGTTGTACGCCGGCATGGATCTCGCGAAGTACTTCTGATCATGTCCGCCGTGCTAAAACCGGGCGCCTCTACCACTGTTTCCGCGCGCAGCCCGGCGCGCGCCAAACCGGCCCTGCTGCATCCCGCCGCCAAGCCGCTGCTCTTCATGCTGTGCGTACTGCCCTTCGTCTGGCTCTTCTACGGCGCGGTCGCGAACACGCTAGGTGCCAACCCGGCCGAGGCGCTGATCCGCTCGACAGGCGATTGGACGCTGCGCTTCCTATGCATCACGCTGACCGTCACGCCGCTGCGGCAATGGACGAAGCAGCCAGCCCTCGCACGGTTCCGCCGCATGCTGGGACTCTTCGCCTTCTTCTACGTCGTCCTGCACTTCCTCTCGTACGCCTGGCTGGACATGGGATTCGATCTGGCGACCATTGCGCACGACATCCCGAAGCGCCCCTTCGCGCTGGTGGGTTTCACGGCCTTCGTGTTGATGATTCCGCTGGCCGCGACCTCGTTCAATCGCGCCATCAAGGCCCTTGGCGCGAAACGTTGGCAAGCCTTGCACAAACTGGTCTATGCCATTGTGTTGCTGGGCCTCTTGCACTTCTTCTGGATGAAGGCGGCGAAAAACAATTTCGGCGAGGTAGCGATCTACGCCGTCGTGATTGCCTTCCTGCTCGGCTGGCGGATTCAGCAGCGCTTAGGATTTGGCCCGGAATAAGTTCCCGTTTTGGGGGCGCTGGGCGGGATGCGATGCAAGGCGCTCCGAGCGCCGTGTGGCGAGCCCCACAAGTGAGGAGCAACGCCGCAGCGCGCCCGCCCAGCGCCCCCCAAAACGGGAAATTGTTTCGGGCCAAATCCTTACGCACGACGAGTTGTATCGGGAGCCTGAACAAACCATCAACGTGACGCGCAAGCCTCTGCGCATGGTGCGAACTCGGTCTCCTGCACTGAGAGGCTGAGAGTATTTCGATCATGCCCGCTCATCACGCCAAAAGGCCCCTGCTCGTCGTTGCAAATGCTCGCCATAGCCCGGGCTATGGCTGTGCTT